>NZ_VIUG01000036.1:0-56013 GCF_007828255.1 Pseudomonas sp. SJZ078
CAGAAAACATCTAACTCATTGAAACTCAAAGAGTTTTCCGTTTCGACTGCGCCGGAAGTGGGGCGAATTATAGAGACTCAGAATCTGCCGTCAACACCTATTTGCAGTCTTATTCGGATTTCAGCGTGATACGCGCAAAAGCCTTCTTACCGGCTTGGCATACATGGGTAGAACCCAGCTCATATATATAGGTGCGATCCACAATCTCGCCATCTATACGAACCCCACCCGAACCCAGGAGATCTCGCGCCACTGCCGCGTTCTTGACCAACCCCGCCTTGTTAAGGACTGCGGCAATCGGCATAGACTCCATAGCGGACAGCTCGATCTCCGGCAAATCATCCGGAAGCTCGCCATCCTTCATCCGATTACCCGCCGCACGATGAGCATTGGCCGCAGCCTCTTCACCATGGAAGCGAGCAACAATTTCCTCAGCCAACTTGATTTTGATATCGCGTGGGTTAGCCCCCGTCTCGACATCTGCGCGGAACGCATTGATCTCGTCCATGGAGCGGAAGCTCAACAGCTCGAAATAACGCCACATCAACGCATCAGGAATGGAAACCAGCTTGCCGTACATGACGCCCGGCGCTTCCTGGATGCCAACGTAGTTGCCCAGCGACTTGGACATTTTCTTCACACCATCCAGACCTTCCAGCAACGGCATCGTCAGGATGCACTGAGCTTCCTGACCATAACCACGCTGCAGCTCACGCCCCATCAACAGGTTGAATTTCTGATCCGTACCGCCGAGCTCGACGTCCGCGCGCAACGCGACCGAGTCATAGCCCTGCACAAGCGGATAGAGAAATTCATGGATGGCGATCGGCTGATTGGTTGTATAGCGCTTATCGAAATCATCGCGCTCGAGCATGCGAGCCACAGTGTACTGGGACGTCAGGCGGATGAAATCCGCCGGCCCCATCTGATCCATCCAGGTGGAGTTGAAAGCCACTTCGGTCTTGGCCGGATCGAGAATTTTGAATACCTGAGCCTTGTAGGTCTCGGCATTATCGAGCACCTGCTCGCGGGTCAGTGGCGGACGCGTTGCGCTCTTCCCGCTCGGATCACCGATCATCCCGGTGAAGTCACCTATGAGGAAGATGACCTGATGCCCCAGATCCTGGAACTGGCGCAACTTGTTAATAAGCACGGTATGGCCCAAGTGCAGATCGGGCGCCGTCGGATCGAAACCAGCCTTGATACGCAGCGGCTGCCCGCGCTTGAGCTTCTCGATCAGCTCGGACTCGACCAACAGTTCTTCCGCACCACGTTTGATCAGCGCTAGCTGCTCTTCAACCGACTTCATAACAGACCCGCAAGGCTCAGATTCAAAGGGCCCCAACCATACAAGATCGCACACCAAATACAAGGTTTGCCCGGCGCGCGGACACCAATCCGCGAGCAGAGCGCGTGCGGGCTTGCTTCGCAGGGGATTTGGTTATATTTTATACAGTTATTTCATCTTCATCATGTCATTCATCTTTTCCAATTCATATTTTCAAAAGCCAAATTACTTATGACCACAGAACCGTCTAAAGCGCCGCCGCTTTACCCGAAGACCCACCTGCTTGCCGCAAGCGGCATCGCAGCCCTCCTTAGCCTGGCGCTCCTGGTGTTTCCTTCCAGCGATGTTGAAGCCAAAAAGACGACTCTGAGTCTTGAACTGGAAAGCCCTGCTGAACAACTGACACAAGAACAAGACGCTGCCGAAGCCATTCAAGCCACAAACGAACCGACTGCCTCTCCTTTCGCGCAGATAGATGATAGCGCCGAAGACACCACCGAGGCCGCCCAGGCACAGGCTCCGGCCGTGGAAGAGAAGAAAGAGCCGGGACACCGCGAGGTGATCGTGGCCAAGGGCGACACCCTGTCCACCCTCTTCGAGAAGGTTGGCCTGCCCGCCGCCTCCGTCCATGAAGTGCTGGATAGCGACAAGCAAGCTAAACAGTTCACCCAGTTGAAACACGGCCAGAAGCTCGAATTCGAACTCAACCCGCAAGGGCAGCTGACCAACCTGCACACCAAGCTGAGCGACCTGGAAAGCATCACCCTGACCAAGAATGACAAGGGTTATGTATTCAACCGCGTAACTGCCAAGCCAACCGTACGCTCAGCGTACGTCCATGGCGTGATCAACAGTTCGCTGTCGCAATCGGCCGCACGTGCCGGCCTTTCCCATAGCCTGACAATGGACATGGCCAGTGTTTTTGGCTACGACATCGACTTCGCCCAGGATATTCGCCAGGGCGACGAGTTCGATGTCATCTACGAGCAGAAAGTGGTCAATGGAAAGAGCGTTGGCAACGGTCCGATCCTTTCCGCGCGCTTCACCAATCGTGGCAAGACCTACACGGCAGTGCGCTATACCAATAAACAAGGCAACAGCAGTTACTACACCGCCGACGGCAACAGCATGCGCAAGGCCTTCATCCGTACACCGGTTGACTTCGCCCGCATCAGCTCGAAGTTTTCCGCAGGCCGTAAGCACCCGATCCTGAACAAGATCCGCGCCCATAAAGGCGTCGACTATGCCGCCCCACGAGGCACGCCCATCAAGGCCGCCGGTGACGGCAAGGTATTGTTGGCCGGACGTCGTGGCGGTTATGGCAACACGGTGATCATCCAGCACGGCAATACCTATCGCACCTTGTACGGCCATATGCAGGGCTTCGCCAAAGGTGTGAAGACGGGCGGCACCGTCAAGCAAGGCCAGGTGATCGGCTATATCGGTACCACCGGCCTGTCTACCGGTCCGCACCTGCACTATGAATTCCAGGTCAACGGCGTTCATGTCGACCCACTCGGCCAGAAACTGCCAATGGCCGACCCAATCGCCAAATCCGAACGCGCGCGCTTCCTCGCTCAAAGCCAGCCCCTGATGGCTCGCATGGATCAAGAGAAAGCCACGCTGCTCGCCTCGAGCAAGCGCTAAGCCATGGCGCTCTACATTGGTGTGATGTCCGGAACCAGCCTGGATGGCCTGGACATCGCGCTGGTAGAACTGACCCCGGCGATCAGCCTGGTCGCCACGCACTACATTCCCATGCCAGACGCGCTGCGCACCGAGCTATTTGGCTTGTGCAGCAGCGGGCCCGACGAAATCGCCCGCTCCGCCATTGCCCAGCAGAACTGGGTATGCCTGGCGGCACAAGGCATTCATGCCCTGCTCGACAGCCAGAAGCTCAAGCCGGAGGACGTGAGGGCGATTGGCAGCCATGGCCAGACCATCCGTCACGAGCCAGCACGCGGTTTTACCGTGCAGATCGGCAATCCCGCACTGCTGAGTGAGCTGACCGGCATTACCGTCGTCAGCGACTTCCGCAGCCGCGATGTCGCCGCCGGCGGACAAGGTGCACCGTTGGTTCCCGCCTTTCACGAAGCCCTGTTTGAGGGGCGGACCGGCCACCGTGCCGTGTTGAATGTCGGCGGCTTCAGCAATCTCAGCCTGATAGAACCTGAAAAACCCGTGGCCGGTTTCGATTGCGGCCCAGGCAACGTATTGCTGGATGCCTGGATTCATCAACAGCGCCATGAGCATTTCGATCGCGACGGCCAGTGGGCAGCGAGCGGCAAGGTGGAACCAACGCTGCTCAGGGCCCTGCTCAGCGACCCTTTCTTCCTGACCAAGGGCCCCAAAAGCACCGGACGGGAAGTGTTCAACCTGCCCTGGTTGACCCGACATCTGTCGCATTTGCCCGTTTTTGCTGCCGAGGACGTGCAGGCTACGTTGCTCGAACTGACGGCGTTGACCATCGTCGAATCACTGCAAAGCGCCCAACCGGATACGGACGAATTGCTGGTCTGCGGCGGCGGCGTGCATAACCGCACACTGATGAAGCGCCTGGCCGATCTCCTGCCGGACACCAAAGTCAGCAGCACGGCTGTTTACGGCGTAGACCCGGATTGGGTCGAAGCCATGGCCTTCGCGTGGCTTGCGCATTGCTGCCTGGAAAACATTCCCGCAAATCGCCCAAGCGTTACGGGCGCGCGCGGCTTACGTGTACTCGGCGCCATTTACCCCGCTTGATCCCGCAGGTCGATCTCTGGACAGCAAAACGCCGCAGAGCCCCAAGGCACTGCGGCGTTTTGCTGAAGCTGTCAGCAGATCAGATCGAGAACGAAGAACCGCAACCACAAGTGGTAGTAGCGTTCGGATTCTTGATCACGAAACGCGAACCTTCCAGACCTTCCTGGTAGTCCACTTCGGCACCGGCCAGGTACTGGAAGCTCATTGGATCGACCACCAGGCTGACCCCTTCGCGCTCGACGATGGTGTCATCTTCGGCCACTTCTTCATCGAACGTGAAGCCGTACTGAAAACCCGAACAACCGCCGCCCGTCACGAAGACGCGCAGCTTCAAACGATCATTTCCCTCTTCATCGACGAGGCTCTTCACCTTGTGCGCGGCACCGTGGGTGAATTGCAAAGCTGTGGGAGTGAAGGTTTCGACGCTCATGCTGAATATCTCCCGGCGCTGACGCCGCCATAATGCCTAATGGCGGGCATTATCCGCTTCTCCTAGAAAATTGGTCAACTATTACAAGAGCAGCGGCAAGCTTGACGCTTGCCGCCCATGACCGTTGTCAAGGCAACATCCCCGCATGGGACAAGCCCAGCCGCTCATCCAGGCCGAACAGGATGTTCAGGTTCTGCACCGCCTGACCGGACGCGCCCTTGACCAGGTTATCAATCACCGACAGCACCACGACCAGATCGCCGTCCTGTGGACGATGTACCGCAATCCGGCAGACATTTGCTCCCCGCACACTGCGCGTTTCCGGGTGGCTGCCAGCGGGCATCACGTCGACGAACGGTTCGTCGGCATAACGCTTCTCGAACAGCGCCTGCAGGTCCACGGAGCGATCTGCAACGGTTGCGTACAGCGTGGAGTGGATGCCGCGGATCATGGGCGTCAGGTGCGGCACGAACGTCAGGCCGACGTCCTTGCCCGCTGCCCGGCGCAGGCCCTGGCGAATTTCTGGCAGATGACGGTGACCTTTGACGGCGTAGGCCTTCATGCTTTCCGATGTTTCGGAGTACAACGAACCGACGCTGGCACCGCGACCGGCACCACTGACACCGGATTTGCAATCGGCGATCAGCCGCGAGGCATCGGCAAGGCCGGCCTCGAGCAACGGCAGGAAGCCCAATTGCGTAGCGGTTGGATAACAACCCGGTACCGCGATCAGCCGTGCCTGTCTGATTTTCTCGCGATTGACTTCCGGCAGCCCATAGACCGCCTCGTCCAGCAGTTCTGGGGCACCGTGAGGTTGCCCATACCATTTGGCCCATTCATCCGCGTCCTGCAGACGGAAGTCCGCCGACAGGTCGATGACCTTGGTCCCGGCGGCCAGCAGTTCACCCGCCAGGGCGTGGGCGACACCATGCGGCGTAGCAAAGAACACCACATCGCAGGCGCCCAAGGTTTTGATGTCCGGAACGCTGAACGCCAGGCCATCGTAATGGCCTCGCAGGTTCGGATACATGTCGGCAACAGCCAGACCGGCCTCGGATCGGGAAGTAATGACCACCACCTCAGCTTGCGGATGCTGTGCCAACAGACGCAGCAGTTCGACACCGGTATAACCCGTGCCGCCGACGATACCGACCTTGACCATAGACCTGCCCTCAACGAACCCACTGGAAAACCGTCGATGATAGGGGCCGCGCGGCTTGCCGACAACCGCCAAGGTGACGTGTGGCCGCATGAATGACTACTATCGAACTACCGTAAATTGGGAATCACCAAAAATGCTCTATCTGTGGCTTAAAGCACTTCACATTGTCAGCATGGTCTGCTGGTTCGCCGGCCTGTTCTATCTGCCTCGCCTGTTCGTCTATCACGCTCAAAGCGAGGACAGCGTCAGCAAGGAACGCTTCAGCATCATGGAACGCAAGTTGTATCGCGGCATCATGGGGCCGGCGATGATTGCCACCCTGGTGTTTGGCATCTGGCTGCTCAGTCTCAATGCCGGGGCCTACTTCGGCCAAGGCGCCTGGATGCACGCAAAGCTGACCCTGGTGGTGCTGCTGATCGGTTATCACCACATGTGCGGAGCCCAGGTGAAACGCTTCGCTCGCGGTGAAAACACCCGCAGCCATGTCTTTTATCGCTGGTTCAACGAAGTACCGGTGTTGATATTGCTGGCTATCGTCATCCTGGTGGTCGTCCGGCCGTTCTAACCTCCAATCGGCACTCTTCATCCGGGGCAATTCCAATGTCGCTACCTGCATTGCTTGAACAACGCTTGCGCCTGCCCGTCGTGGCGGCACCGATGTTCCTGATCTCCAATCCACAGTTGGTGCTGGCTTGCTGTCGTAACGGCATCGTCGGCAGTTTCCCTGCTCTGAACCAGCGCGAAAGCAGCGGTTTCAAGGCTTGGCTGGAAGAAATCGAAGCGGGCCTGGCGAGCATGGAGAACCCGGCGCCCTATGCCGTCAACCTGATCGTTCATCAAAGCAATCCGAGGCTCCAGGCCGACCTGGCCATCTGCATCGAACACAAGGTGCCGATCGTCATCACCAGCCTCGGCGCCGTCAAGGAGTTGGTCGATGCCGTCCATGGCTACGGAGGCCTGGTCTTCCACGACGTGACCACACGTCGTCATGCCGAGAAAGCCGCCGAAGCCGGTGTCGACGGTCTGATCGCCGTGGCCGCCGGTGCAGGCGGGCATGCCGGGACCTGGAGCCCTTTTTCGCTGGTCGCCGAAATCCGCCAGTTCTTCGACAAGACAGTGCTGCTTGCGGGATGCCTGAACCACGGCCATCAGATTCTGGCTGCGCAGATGCTCGGCGCCGATTTGGCCTACCTGGGAACACGCTTTATCGGTACGACTGAAAGTCACGCGCCTGACGCCTATAAAGAGATGTTGCTCACATCCCGAGCCGCAGACATCGTGCATACTCCTGCCGTGTCCGGCGTGCCGGCCAGCTTCATGCGCCAGAGCCTGGAAAACGCAGGTTTTGACCTGGCCGCCCTGCAAGGCAAAAGTGACGCGGCTTCCGCTTCGAAACTCAAACCATTGAACGATGAAGCCAAAGCCTGGAAAACCGTCTGGTCCGCAGGTCAGGGTGTTGGGGAAATCAGTGATTTGCCAAGCGTCGATCAGTTGGTGGCGCGCCTGGATGAAGAATACCGCGGGGCCCAGGCCCGAGCGGTACAGCTTGGCGGCCGATGGCCCCACTGACACTGGCCCGATCAACAACAAATATCAAACTTTCAATGACAAGGATGCCCGTCATGAGCGAAACCCGTTTCAACATCGTATTCGACGGAACCCTGTTACCGGGCGTCGATGCGGCCACCGCCAAACTCAACCTCGCCAATCTGTTCCGGAGCGACATCAGCGCTATCGAACGACTGTTCGGCGGCCACAAGGTGGCCCTGAAAAGCAACCTGTCCCAGACCGAGGCGCAGAAGTATCTGGAAGCCCTCAACCAGAGCGGGATCGATGCACGCATCGAAGCCGAGCCAGCCCTCCAGCTGAATCTCGACGAAGTGCAGCAGTCGTCACCGTCAATGACCGCGCGTCATCCTGAATCGCTCATTGAGCCGGCCTCCCCGTATGCGCCACCCCGGGCCCATGTCGGCGACGCCGTTGCCGAATACGCCACGCTCAAGCCGTTCAGCTTCGATGGTCGCATCGGACGCCTGCGATACCTTGCATGGACCATGGCCCTGACCCTGGTCATGATGCTGGTGGTCGGCGCGGCTTTCGCACTCGGGGCGGCATGGATTTTCACCTCGGGCTCGATAGCGGCGATGATCGTCGGCGGTTTGCTGGCAGCGGTCGTATTCCTTGGTTTCGCCTATGTCAGCATTCAGTTCAACGTCCAGCGTCTGCATGACCTTGGCTGGTCCGGCTGGCTGTGGCTACTGAACCTCATCCCGTTCGTGGGCAGTGTCTTTCCGTTCGTGCTCATTTTCGCTCCCGGCAATGAAGGCGCCAATCGCTATGGCCCTCCTCCGCCGCGTAACAACACCGGGGTCAAGGTACTCGCGTCGCTCTGGCTCGTCATGATCGTATTGATCATCTTCGCTACAGTGGCTGGCGTCTTCAGTGCCATCGAAGAGGATTACGGCACCAGCTCGCTGAGCAGCTATGAAAGCAGCGAGTCCACGGATGAAGATGTCGCGGAACCTGCCGAAGAACCTGCCGAGGCAGAGGCACCTTCGGTAGACTCCGAGGAACAGTAAGCGCCCTTCGTTCCGGTGACAGTAAAGTCTACGGGCGACGGGGCCGTTGCGATGGAGAACTGCATGACCCGTTACGCCCTGATCACCGGTGCCTCCAGCGGCATCGGCCTGGCCATGGCCGAAGCCCTGGCCAGGCGCGGCCGCAATCTACTGCTGGTGGCCCGACAGCGCGATCGGTTGGAAAGTATTGCAATAGAACTGACCCAGCGGTTTGGCGTCGAAGTACTTTTCCGGGCCTGCGACCTGGGGGAACCGCTACGGCTTTCAGGTTTCCTGCTGGAACTGGAGGAAAGCGAGCGCCAGATCGATCTGCTGGTCAACTGCGCCGGGATGGGTACCTGCGGCCCGTTCCTGGGCCAGGACTGGATGACCGAGCAGGATCTGATCGAAGTCAACATTCTCGCCCTGACACGTCTTTGTCACGCCGTAGGCAATAGCATGGCACTGTATGGCGGCGGGCAGATCCTGAACGTCGCCTCGATTGCCGCTTTCCAACCGGGCCCCTGGATGAGTACCTATTACGCCAGCAAGGCCTATGTGCTGCACTTCTCCGAAGCACTGCGAGTCGAGCTGAAGAAATGCGCGATCAAGGTGTCGGTCCTTTGCCCGGGTCCGACCCAGACCGGTTTTTTCGCCAAGGCCCATCTCGACGAACAGAAACTCAAGGACGATAACCTGCTGATGGGCCCGGAAGAAGTGGCTCTGTATACCGTGCGCGCGCTCGACAGAAACCGAGCGATCATCATCCCCGGACGCCGCAATCGCTGGCTCGCAGCCCTGCCGCGGCTAGGTTCGCGCTGGATGGTGCGAAGCATCGCCGGCCTGATCAACAAGGCGTATTGCCCACGCTGAATGAAATTTGTATGGAAACCCGGG
Source organism: Pseudomonas sp. SJZ078 (assembly GCF_007828255.1). Lineage (NCBI taxonomy): Bacteria > Pseudomonadati > Pseudomonadota > Gammaproteobacteria > Pseudomonadales > Pseudomonadaceae > Pseudomonas > Pseudomonas sp. SJZ078. The sequence continues at coordinate 9,078 of NZ_VIUG01000036.1, forward strand.
CCCACCCATCGAACCTTCAGTACACTCGACTTCCACAAACCAAAGGGAGAAACAGCTGTGGATACTTTGTTTACCAAGATCATCAACCGGGAAATCCCGGCAAAGATCATCTACGAGGATGACCAGGTCCTGGCATTCCACGACATCGCCCCACAGGCGCCAGTGCATTTCCTGGTCATTCCGAAAAAACCGATTCGCACCCTCAATGACCTGACCGAAGAAGACAAGGGACTGGCCGGACATATTCTGTTCACAGCCCAGCGCCTCGCCAAGGAACAAGGCTGCGAGGACGGTTTCCGGGTGGTGATGAACTGCAATGAACTCGGTGGACAGACCGTCTATCACATTCATATGCACGTACTTGGGCAGCGCCAGATGAACTGGCCGCCGGGTTGATACCCTGACCCAACGCAAATCCTGAGCGGCCGATTGGGTTAAACTGGCCACCATGATTTTTTCCGGAGGTAAGCATGACTACCCAACGTCACTACTCGCCGATTGACCGCCTGCTGTTACAGGCCGATGCCGCGATGCGCACGCTGTTGCCCTTCAGTGGCCAACCGTATCGCCCATCACCGGCCATCGTGCAGCCGGACGCGCAACTGAGTGACGAGCAGACCCGCCATGTTGCCGGGCTGATGCGTATCAACCATACCGGCGAAGTCTGCGCCCAGGCGCTCTATCAAGGCCAGGCGCTGACAGCAAAGCTGCCGAAGGTACGCGAGGCGATGGAACATGCCGCCGAGGAAGAAGTCGACCATCTGGTCTGGTGCGAACAACGCATTCACCAACTGGGCAGCCATACCAGCGTGTTGAATCCGCTGTTTTACGGGATGTCATTCGGAATCGGCGCAGTGGCCGGATTGATCAGCGATAAAGTCAGCCTCGGCTTCGTTGCGGCGACCGAACACCAGGTGTGTAAACACCTGAATGAACACCTGGATCAATTGCCAGCAGAGGACGAAAAGTCGCGGGCGATCCTGGAGCAGATGCGCGAGGATGAAGAGCACCATGCAGAAAGTGCGCTGGAGGCCGGTGGTTTCCGCTTTCCAGCCCCGGTGAAATTCGGCATGAGCCTGTTGGCGAAGGTCATGACCAAGAGTACTTATCGGATCTGACAGAAACGCCCCGTACTTCAGGGAATGAAAAAAGGCGACTTATGTCGCCTTTTTTTGTACCCGAAATTTCAGCGCGGCATGTTGCGCGCGTAGAAAATTTCCAGCATTTCATGCTTCACACGCTCTTCCACCTGGTCGCGCTGTTCAGCAGACAGGTTGCTGGTGGCATCGCCGAACAGGTAGTTGTCCAGTTCGAAGTCCTTGAGCAGCATCTTAGTGTGGAACAGGTTTTCCTGATACACGTTCACATCGGTCATCTGATACGCGTCACGGGTGTCTTCGGACAGGTAGTTCTGAATCGAATTGATCTCGTGGTCGATGAAGTGCTTGTGACCTTCCACGTCGCGGGTGAAACCACGCACTCGGTAATCCACGGTCACGATGTCCGAGTCGAACTGATGGATCAGGAAGTTGAGTGCCTTGAGCGGTGAAATGACGCCACAGGTCGAAACATCGATGTCCACACGGAACGTCGCGATACCGTCCACCGGGTGTATTTCCGGGTAGGTATGTACCGTGATGTGACTCTTGTCGAGGTGGGCCAGGATGATTTCGGGCAATGGGCCCGGGGACTCTTCGATCTGGCTGTCGGTCGGTGTCACCGGCTCCTCCGAGATCAGAATGGTCACGCTGGCGCCCTGGGGTTCATAGTCCTGACTGGCGATGTTCAGGATGTTGGCACCAATGATATCGACAACTTCCGTGAGGATCTGCGTGAGGCGCTTGGCGTTGTACTCTTTATTGATGTACTCGACGTAGGCCTGCTGGTCTTGCGGGGTTTCCGCATAGCAGATGTCATAGATGTTGAAGCTCAAGGTCTTTGTCAGGTTGTTGAAACCATGGAGCTTGAGTTTGCTTTTCACCGTTTGAAAACTCTCTGTGTATTGCGGCCCGGCCGCGTGATCAAGCATGCCCGTCAGATGCGAACGACGCATCTGCGTAGGACGGTTAACACCTCTTCGCGATGGCGATTTTGGTTGTCTGTCCAGACAAGCGACCGATCAGGAGACCGGCCACTGCCCTGAAAAAAGTGGCGCATTATGCAGACGTCGGCTTCTGACCGCCAGAGCTTGCACCGCTTTTATGATGGTTGAATGTCGATTCAACCTAATTCGATGATTTCATAATCGTGGGTGATTTCAACACCGGCTGCGCCGAGCATGATCGAAGCCGAGCAATATTTCTCGGCGGACAGCTCGATGGCACGCTTGACCTGGGCTTCCTTCAGGGCCCGGCCTTTTACCACGAAGTGCATATGGATCTTGGTGAACACTTTCGGGTCTTCGGTGGCGCGCTCCGCTTCCAGGAAGGCCTCGCAACTTTCGACCGCCTGGCGCGACTTCTTGAGAATGCTGACAACGTCGAAGTTACTGCAGCCTCCTACGCCCAGCAGGAGCATTTCCATCGGCCGAACACCCAGGTTTCGACCACCGGCTTCCGGTGGGCCGTCCATGACGACCACATGACCGCTGCCCGACTCACCGAGGAACATGGCTTCGCCAGCCCATTGGATGCGTGCCTTCATCGCCAAGACTCCACTGTCTAAAAAAAGGGTCGTCAGCTTAGCACAGGCCCCCGGCATGACAGCCCTTGCCGTAAGTCGCCTGGGCCATCTCCATCCAGGTAAATTCTCGAATCAATTGAGAATGCCTCTGTTAAGCTGGCGGCCAACCACTGGCTTATCGCCAGCTCGTAGCGATTTGCCACTCGCTCCCATAAAAAAACCAGACCAACACACCGCGCAGTATTTCGGGACACAACCATGGTTGCCATTACTCCCACATTCAAGATCAAGAATCTCGACAAGCTCTTGATGCATTGCCAGCGTCGTCGTTATCCAGCCAAACACAACATCATTTGCGCAGGCGACCGTTCCGAAACGCTGTTTTTCATCATCAAGGGATCGGTCACCATCCTGATCGAAGATGATGACGGTCGAGAAATGATCATCGCGTATCTCAACTCCGGAGATTTCTTTGGTGAGTTGGGGTTGTTCGAACAGGCGGGCAAAGAGCAGGAGCGCAGCGCCTGGGTACGGAGCAAGATCGAATGTGAAGTCGCGGAAATCAGCTACAGCAAGTTCAGAGAGCTCTCTCTGCAAGATCCCGACATTCTCTACGTCCTTAGCGGACAGATCGCACAGCGCCTGCGTAATACCACCCGCAAGGTGGGCGACCTCGCCTTCTTCGATGTGACCGGTCGCGTCGCCCGTTGTCTGCTGGAACTGTGCAAACAGCCCGATGCTATGACGCACCCCGACGGCATGCAGATCAAGGTCACCCGGCAGGAAATCGGTCGGATTGTCGGTTGCTCGAGAGAAATGGTGGGACGTGTACTCAAGGATCTGGAGGAACGCAACCTGGTCAATGTCAAAGGCAAGACCATGGTGGTGTTCGGAACGCGCTAGATCAGCGCGCCGAGTAGATCCTGATAAAGCCCCTCGAGCCGCTCCAGCGCGTGGGGGGCCGGGAACCTTTCATGCAGGGCGATGTGGCTCTCGGCACGCACGCGTTGTTCCAGGCCGCAGGCCTCATTGAAGCGGTTGACCGCGGCGACCATCGAGTCCCGTTCGTTTTCCAGCAACAACGCTCCATGTACCAGCCCCACCGGGCGTTGCCCGCCTTTGCTCTGGCGCCAACGCTGAGCAGTGCCGACCATTTTCCGGCCGTCCAGGTTGACATTGAATCGCCCGTCGCAGAACGCTCCGTCCACCTCTCCCAGCGAAGCCGCACCGCCCAATTCCTCCAGCAACTGGCAGATCGGGCCGCACAACCGGTGATACGCCGTTTCGATCCGGCCGTGATCGCCTTCGCTGCGGGGTGGCGCATAGACCAGCGCGATATTGACGGTCGCCGCCGATTGCGGCACCGGTTCGCCACCGGTTTCGCGCAGCAGCACAGGCCAGCCGTTGGCAGCCGAAACCTCGCAGGCGCGTTCGAACCGTGGCAGGCGACTCAAACGACGCGGCATCACCAGGGCACGGTCATCGGGCTGCCAGAACAGCAGACCAAACTCGGCATCGCCAGCGCAGACGCTGGCCAACAAATCCTGTTCGGCTTGCAGGCCAGCTTCGACGCGAAGAGAAATCACCGATGACATCCGATCAATCCAGCGCCGAACCTGTCACCGGAGTGCCACGTTCGGGGAAGAACAGGCGTTGCAGTTCAGTTCCCGGACTTTCAGCCCGCATGAACGCCTCGCCCACCAGGAACGAGTACACATCGCTGACTTCCATCAGTTCGACATCGGCCCGATTGAGGATGCCACTTTCGGTGATGACCAGGCGATCACGCGGGATACGCGGCAACAGATCCAGGGTGGTTTCCAGGCTGACCTCAAAGGTGTGCAGGTTGCGGTTGTTCACGCCGACCAGCTTGGTATCGAGGGTTTTCAGGGCTCGCTCCAGCTCGTCGCCATCATGCACTTCCACCAACACATCCAGTCCTACATCCTTGGCGACGGAGGCCAGTTCGGCCATTTTCACGTCATCCAGCGCGGAAACGATCAACAACACGCAGTCGGCGCCCAGGGCGCGAGCTTCCACGATCTGATACGGATCGACCATGAAATCCTTACGGATCACCGGCAGCTTGCAAGCCGCACGTGCCTGCTTCAGATAGTCGTCGTGGCCTTGGAAAAAATCGATGTCGGTAAGCACCGAAAGGCAAGTCGCACCGCCCTTCTCATAGCTGCGAGCGATATCGGCCGGTACGAAATGCTCACGGATCACACCCTTGCTGGGAGAAGCCTTCTTGATCTCGGCAATCACCGCCGGTTGCTTTTTCTTCGCCTGATTGATCAGTGCATTGGCGAAGCCACGGGGAGCGTCCGCCGCACGCGCCAGGTTTTCCAACTCGGCCAGACCGATCCGAGCCTTGCGTTCAGCCACTTCCTCGGCCTTGCGAGCCAGAATTTTTTCCAGAACCGTTGGCACGCTCATCCTTCGTTCTCCACTTTGAATACGGCAGTAAAGGCACCCAGCTCCTCAAGCTTCTCCCGAGCCAGGCCGGTATGCAATGCATCATGGGCCAGTTCCACACCTTGCTTGAGACTGCTGGCATGGTCGGCAGCGTATAAAGCAGCGCCGGCGTTGAGCACAATCATTTCCGCAGCCTTCTGGCCATTCTCGGTCTTGCGGCGCCCCAGGGCATCGCGGATCAACTCCAGCGACTGGGCCGGTCCATCCACGGCCAGGCCGTGCAGGCTCTGACTCTTCATGCCCAGGTCTTCAGGTTCGACCCAGTATTCGCTGATCTGGTCATTTTTAAGTTCAGCTACGAATGTCGGCGCCGCCAGGCTGAATTCGTCCAGGCCGTCTTTCGAATGAACCACCAGAACGTGCTTGCTGCCCAGGCGTTGCAAGACTTCCGCCAACGGCCGGCACAGCGCCTGGCTGAACACACCCACCACCTGATGTTTCACACCGGCCGGATTCGTAAGCGGGCCGAGCATGTTGAACAGGGTACGCAGGCCCAAGTCACGACGCGGTGCGGCGGCATGCTTCATGGCACTGTGGTGGGTCTGGGCAAACATGAAGCCGATACCCACGTTATCTATGCAACGGGCTACCTGGACCGGCGTCAGGTTCAGGTAGATGCCGGCCGCTTCCAGCAAGTCGGCACTGCCGCTCTTGCCCGAAACCGCGCGGTTGCCATGCTTGGCGACCGTGCAACCGGCGGCCGCGACGACGAAAGCCGAGGCAGTGGAAACGTTGAAGATATTGGCGCCATCACCGCCGGTGCCCACCACATCCACCACGCCAGCCAGGGTCTTGAGTTCGACCTTGTCCGCCAGTTCACGCATCACCGAGACCGCACCAACAATTTCGTCGATGCTTTCGCTCTTCATGCGCATGGCCATCATGAAGGCGCCGATCTGCGCATCCGTGCACTGTCCGGTCATGATTTCGCGCATCACGTCGCGCATCTCGTCGGTGCTCAGGTCGAGATGACCAACGATACGCCCCAGGGCTGTCTTGATATCCATGGAAAGTCCTTAGCGCGTGCCGCCGGTTTGTTTGAGGAAGTTGGCGAACAGCTCGTGGCCCTGTTCGGTAAGAATGGATTCGGGGTGGAACTGCACACCCTCGATGTTCAGCGTCTTGTGGCGCAACCCCATGATTTCGTCCACCGAACCGTCTTCCAGTTGAGTCCAGGCGGTCAGTTCCAGGCAGTCAGGCAGGGTTTCGCGCTTGACGATCAGGGAGTGATAGCGGGTGACGGTGAGAGGACGGTTCAGGCCTTCGAACACACCCTTGTCTTCATGGAACACCGGACTGGTCTTGCCGTGCATGACCTGACGGGCCCGCACCACATCGCCACCGAAGGCCTGGCCGATCGATTGATGGCCCAGGCAGACGCCGAGGATGGGCAGTTTGCCGGCGAAGTACTTGATAGCTTCGATGGAGATCCCCGCTTCGGTCGGCGTGCAGGGACCAGGTGAAACCACGATGCGCTCAGGCTTGAGGGCTTCGATCTCGGCAATGGTCAATTCGTCGTTGCGCACCACCTTTACTTCCGAGCCCAGCTCGCCGAGGTACTGCACAACGTTGTAGGTAAAGGAGTCGTAGTTATCGATCATCAGCAACATGGCGTAAGCAACCTATTGAATTCACTGACTTTAAATACAGCCTTCGAAGAGAACCCGCACGGTACTGCGCTTGGCCGGGCAAATCGTGCGCCAGCGAAACGGCTTTAAAGCGGGTAAAGAAGGCAAATCGGTACAGGTCCGGCGAGGCCGGCAGAGAACGGTCAGGCGCGCCAACGCCAACGGGCGTGAGCCTTGATCAGTTGATCCAGAAGTTTGCTGACAATCGACACGGGGGAAGTCTCGTTCATACGTTCCGGCACAGTAGCTTAGCTGGACGGAGCGCGCAATATGAGCGACCCGAAGGGCCTGCAAACAATCGCAACGTTCCGGATGGATGGCCGAACGCAAATAGTCTGACGCTGTCGTTATTCCAGCAACGACAAGACAAAACGGACTTTGCCCATGATCAGACATACGTTGTTCATACCTGTCACCGCTTGCCTGCTGGCGATGGCCAGCGTCCATGCAAGCGCAACCCCCTACTCCAGCTTCATCGTCTTCGGTGACAGCCTCAACGACGCCGGCCAGCTCACAGACCCCGACGGCCCGCCCGGGGCGACCCGACGCTTTACCAACCGCACCGGCCCGGTCTACCTGAATGGCAGCGGTGAGGTCTATTCTGCCAACGCCACCCAACTGCTCGGTGGACAGCTGGGTTACTCCGCCGATGAAACCGCCGCCTCCACCTCGGCAGCCCGTGCCAACGCGGGGCTGGCGGACGGCAACAACTGGGCCGTGGGCGGCTACCGCACCGACCAGATTCTCGACTCGATCACCACCGTTTCCAATACCGGCGAACGCAGCCGTGCCGGTTACCTGGCCAACGGACTGCGCGCCGATCCGAACGCGTTGTATTACATTTCCGGTGGCGGCAACGATTTTCTCCAGGGCCTGGTCTTGACCCCTCGGCAGGCGCAGGATGCCGCGGACCGTCTGGCTAACAGCGTCCAGACCCTGCAAACAGCGGGCGCCCGATACCTGATGGTCTGGCTGCTGCCCGATCTGGGCCTGACACCTGCCTTGAATGGTACCCCGTTGCAGAATGCCGTTTCGCAGCTCAGTAGCCAGTTCAACCAGCAGTTGATCACCCGACTGCAAGGTATCGACGCCGAAGTCATTCCACTGAATGTTCCACTGTTGTTGCAGGAAAGCTTCGCCGACCCAGCACGATTCGGCTTTGCCAGCGGTACGAATCTCATCGCTACGTGCTTCAGCGGCAACGGCTGCACCGAAAACCCCACTTATGGCCTCCACAGCGCCACACCTGACCCGAGCAAACTGGTCTACAACGACTCGGTCCACCCTACCGAAGCCGGACAGAAGCTGATCGCCGACTATGCCTACTCCCTGCTCTCGGCACCCTGGGAGCTGACATTGCTGCCTGAAATGGCCCATTCGACGCTTCGAGCCCACCAGGATGAACTGCGTACCCAATGGCAATCGGATTGGGGCAATTGGCAGGCAGTCGGCCAGTGGCGCGCGATCGTCGCGGGGGGCGGTCAGCATCTGGACCTGGACAACCAGAGCAACAGCGCCAGCGCCGATGGCAGTGGCCAGAACCTCAGTATCGGAGGCAGTTATCGCCTCAACGAAGCCTGGCGCGTGGGCGTGGCCGCTGGCTTCTATCGCCAGGACATGGAAGCAGGCCATAACGATTCGGACTACAGGCTAAACAGCTACCTGGCGACCGCATTCGCCCAGTTCCAGCAGAATCGCTGGTGGGCTGACGCAGCGCTGACCGGCGGCAAACTCGACTACGACAACCTGGAACGCAAATTCGACCTGGGCGCCAGCGAGGCACAGGAGAAAGGCGATACCGACGGCCGTCTCTGGGCGTTCAGCAGTCGCCTGGGCTACGACATTGCCCGGCCCGGCAGCGAATGGCACCTGTCACCGTTCATCAGTGCCGATTATGCGAAAGTGGAAGTCGACGGCTACTCCGAGAAGAGCAACCGTTCCACAGCCCTGACGCTCGATGACCAGACCCGCGACTCGAAACGCCTGGGCATTGGTTTGCAGGGCAAATACAACCTGACCCGCCAGACCCAGGTGTTTGGCGAATATGCCCACGAACGTGAGTATGAAGATGACACGCAGAAGGTGAATATGGCCCTCAACAGTGTGCCGGCCAACGACTTCACGCTTGAAGGCTACACGCCACAGAGCCACCTGAATCGCCTGAGCCTGGGGATCAGCCATCAGTTGACGAGCGAGTTGGCATTGCGAGGAGGTTATACGTTGCGCAAGGACGATGACCTCACCCAGCAAGGGGTGAGCCTGGGAGTCAGCCTGGATTTCTGATGGTACCCCTTGTGGGAGCGAGCCTGCTCGCGATTGACGGCAGCACATTCAAAGTCGATGTGCCTGATACGCCGCTATCGCGAGCAGGCTTGCTCCCACGGGGATTGAGTTCTGCCTGGAGGGCTGCTGACGTCAATCGTTTGCAGTCTGCTCGGCCAGCGCCACGGCCCGGAACATCGCCCGACGCTTGTTCAGGGTTTCTTCCCATTCCAGCACCGGCACCGAATCGGCAACAATGCCACCACCGGCCTGCACATGGAGTTCGCCGTTCTTGATCACCGCGGTCCGGATGGCAATGGCGGTATCCATGTTGCCGTTCCAGGCGAAATAACCCACGGCGCCACCGTATACACCCCGTTTGACCGGCTCCAGCTCATCGATGATTTCCATCGCGCGGATTTTCGGCGCGCCCGACAACGTTCCCGCCGGCAGGATCGCCCGCAAGGCGTCCATGGCCGTCAGCCCGGCCTTCAACTGGCCGGTGACGTTCGACACGATATGCATCACGTTGGAATAGCGCTCGATGACCATCTTCTCGGTGAGTTTTACCGAACCGACCTCCGAAACCCGCCCGGTATCGTTGCGGCCCAGGTCGATCAGCATCAGGTGCTCGGCGATTTCCTTGGCATCCGACAACAGGTCCTCTTCCAGCGCCCGATCCGCCTCTTCCGTAGCGCCACGAGGGCGAGTACCGGCAATCGGCCGCACAGTGATCAGGTTGTCCTCGACCCGCACCAGCACTTCAGGCGAACTGCCCACGACGTGAAAATCGCCGAAATTGAAGAAGTACATGTAAGGCGTCGGGTTGAAGCAGCGCAATGCCCGGTACAAATCGATGGGTGCGGCCTTGAAGTCGATGGACATCCGTTGCGAGGGCACCACCTGCATGCAGTCGCCCGCCAGGATGTACTCCTTGATGGTATCGACGGCCCTTTCGTAATCGGCCTGGGTAAAACTGGAACGGAACACCGGGTCGGCGGCCGCCTGCTTGCTGAAATCAAGCCCTGGACGCGGGGTGATCGGCTGGCGAAGTTTTTCCAACAGCGCCTGCAGGCTTTTCTGACCGTGTTCGTAGGCATCTTCCTGGGAAGGATCCGCCAGGACAATCGCGTGCATCTTGCCGGCGAGGTTGTCGAAGACCACCACCGCATCGGAAACCATCAGCAGGATGTCCGGCACACCCAGCGGATCCGGGTTCGGGCAAGAGCCCAGGCGTTTTTCCACATAGCGCACGCAGTCGTAGCCGAAATACCCCACCAGGCCACCGTTGAAACGTGGCAGGCCGGGGATGGTCGGCACGTTATAGCGGGCCTTGAAGGTTTCGACGAAGGCCAACGGGTCTTCGACTTCGTGGCTTTCCATCTCGACGCCGTCGTGGGTCACGCTGATGCGATGGTCATGGACCCGCAGCACCGTGCGGCACGGCAGGCCGATGATGGAATATCGGCCCCATTTCTCGCCGCCCTGCACCGACTCGAGCAGGTAGGAGTTGGGCCGGTCGGCCAGCTTGAGGTAGATCGACAGCGGAGTGTCGAAGTCGGCCAGGGTTTCGCAGGCGAGCGGGATACGGTTGTAGCCGGCAGCGGCCAGGCGCAGGAATTCTTCGCGGATCATGAGGGTGCCTCGTGGCAAGAGGAGCTGACAGTCAGGTATGCAAACGCGCCGGGTAACCGGCCAGGATCAAGTCAGGCGCGCCAACGCCAGCGGGCCAGGGCCTTCATGACTTTCATCCAGAGTTTGCGAGTGACCACCACGATGGCGTTTCCAGAAGAGGATTGAACAGCGTCGGGCAACGTTATCTCAGCGGCCGGGTCCAGGCAACCGGGAATTAACAGGCGCAGGTCGTCGATCACCAGCGAGGGAAACTCTTCTGCGATCGGCCGGCCGTGGTTGTAGCCATAACTCAGCGCCACGCACTTGACCCCCGCCGCTTTCGCCGCCAGGACATCGCTGCGCGAGTCGCCAACAAATAACGATTGGGAGGCCGGGATGTTGGCCATTTTCATGACGAAGAAAAGCGCCGCCGGGTCGGGCTTTTTCTGCGGCAAGGTATCGCCGCCGATGATCCAGCGGAAGTAGCGGCCGATTTTCACCTGGTCCAGCAATGGCGCGACAAAGCGTTCCGGCTTGTTGGTGATCAACGCCATCTCCACGCCTTGTTTATGCAGCCACTTGAGGGTCGAGCGCACACCGGGGTAGACCACCGTCAGCGGGTGATTGCCCTCATAGGCTTCATTGAATAACTCCAACGCTCGCTCAGCCTCGGCATCATCGACCCCTTGGGCATCGATATGATTGGCCAGGGCCCGGCGCACCAGCATGGGCGCACCGTTGCCGACCCAGTGGCGCACCGCCTCGAGGCCGGCGGGCGGACGCCCGAGCTTGAGCAGCATATCGTCCACCGCTGCCGCGAGGTCCGGGACCGAATCGACCAGTGTGCCATCAAGGTCGAACATCACCAGACGCGGCAGGCAGCCGGGAAACAGCTGCTCGAAGCCGCTCATGGGCGCGCCAGGGCCAGTTCGGCGCGCATCTTTTCAATCACTTCTCTGTAGTCCGGTGCGTTGAAGATCGCCGAGCCAGCTACAAAGGTGTCCGCGCCCGCTGCGGCGATTTCGCGGATGTTGCCCACATTCACGCCGCCGTCGATTTCCAGGCGAATGTCACGCCCCGACGCATCGATCAGCGCACGGGCTTCGCGCAGCTTGTCGAGAGTCGCCGGGATGAACTTCTGGCCGCCGAAACCGGGGTTGACGCTCATCAGCAGGACCATGTCGACCTTGTCCATCACGTACTTGAGGACGTCCAGCGGTGTCGCCGGGTTAAACACCAGGCCAGCCTTGCAGCCGCCTTCACGGATCAACTGCAGGGAGCGATCGACGTGCAGCGTGGCTTCGGGGTGGAAGGTGATGTAGGTGGCACCCGCTTCGATGAAGTCGCCGACGATGCGGTCCACCGGGCTGACCATCAGGTGCGCATCGATCGGCGCGGTGATGCCGTACTTGCGCAGCGCCGCGCAAACCATCGGACCGATGGTCAGGTTGGGTACGTAGTGGTTGTCCATGACATCGAAGTGCACGATGTCGGCGCCGGCGGCCAGGACGTTGTCCACCTCTTCACCCAGGCGGGCGAAGTCGGCGGAGAGGATCGACGGAGCAATGGCGAAGGGCTGCATGACGCACCTGTTTTGAGCGAAATCGCGATGGCGCGCATTGTATACCTCAAGATTTGGCGCGCCCACCGTGGCCGACGATCAATACGCTGCGCGGTAGATCTTCTCGATATCAGCGACACTCAACTTGCGTGGATTGTTACGCATCAACCGCTCGATTCCCGCCGCCTCCACGGCCATGGACGGGATCACGCCCTCGGTGACACCCAGGCCGCTCAGGCCTTTGGGGATCTCTACGGCGCTACACAACGCGGCCATGGCCTCCACCGCTTCGTCGGCGGCTTCAAGATCACTTAAATGGCCGGTCTTTATGCCCATTGCTTCGGCAATGTCCCGCATGCGCTCCACGCAAGCCATCTTGTTCCATTGCATGACATAGGGCAGCAGCATGGCGTTGGCAACGCCATGGGACACGTGGAAGCGCCCACCCAGCGGATAAGCCAATGCATGCACCGCCCCGACCCCGGCATTGCCGAACGCCATGCCGGCCATCAGGCTGGCGGTGGCCATATCCTCGCGCGCCTGCAGGTGAGCAGGGTTGGCAAAGGCCTTGGGCAACGCGCGGCTGATCAGCTTGATCGCACCGATGGCCAGGGCATCGGTGATCGGTGACGCATTGAGCGACAGGTAGGACTCGACGGCATGAGCCAGCGCATCGACACCACTGGCCGCGGTCACGCCAGGAGGACAGGTCAGGGTCATCTGCGGACTGACCAGTGCCACGTCCGGCAACAGATAATCGCTGACGATGCCCTTTTTCAGCTGCGCAGCCTTGTCGGAGAGGATCGCCACGTTGGTGACCTCCGAGCCGGTACCCGCCGTGGTGGGAATGGCAATCATCGGCGGCCCCTTGCGGGGTACCTGATCGACACCGAACATGTCCTGCAGCTCGCCGTGATAACCGGCGTAGACGCCCACGCACTTGGCGATATCGATGGCGCTGCCACCGCCGAGGCCGATCAGGCCGTCGTGGCCACCGTCGCGGTAGGCCTGCATGCAGTCTTCGACGATGGCGATTTCCGGGTCCGGCATGACCCGGTCGAAAATCTCGTAGTCGCGCCCGCCCAGGTGTTGCAGGGCCAGTTCCACGGTGCCGGACTTGACCAGCGCGGCATCGGTGACGATCAGCGGATTATCCACATCCAGCCGGGTCAGCTCGCCCGCCAGTTGCTCGATGGCAGCGGCACCGGTGATCAGTTTGTGGGCGATCTTGAATGAGGAAAGACTCATGTGCGCGGCCTCTTGTTCGAGTATGGGCTGGCACAAGGATAGCTCGGTATTGCGCGTTGTTCTGCCATTCAGCGCCTGAATGCACCACAAACCCAATGTGGGAGCGGGCTCGCTCGCGAATAGGGGGGCACATTCAACATTTATGTCGACTGATACACCGCTTTCGCGAGCAAGCCCGCTCCCACACCAACTTATACCTGGGTGGTACGCAGCTTCTCGCTACGCCCACGTAACCACTCCAGGGTCAAAAGCAGGATCACCGAGAAGGCGATCAACAGCGTCGCCGCCGCGGCGATGGTAGGGCTGAGGTTTTCGCGGATGCCACTGAACATCTGCCGTGGCAGGGTGGCTTGCTCGGGACCGGCGAGAAACAGGGTCACCACCACTTCATCGAACGAAGTCGCGAAGGCGAATAGCGCTCCGGAGATCACACCCGGGGCGATCAACGGCAAGGTCACCCGACGAAACGTCGTCAGCGGCGAAGCCCCAAGACTGGCCGCCGCACGCACCAGGTTATGGTTGAACCCTTGCAAGGTCGCCGAGACGGTAATGATGACGAACGGCACGCCAAGCACCGCGTGGACCACGATCAGCGAGAGGAAACTGTTGCCCATGCCCAGCGGCGCGAAGAACAGGTAGCTGGCCACGCCGATGATCACCACCGGGACCACCATGGGTGAAATCACCAGGGCCATGACCAGCGCCTTGCCCGGGAAATCGCCACGGGTCAGGCCGATGGCCGCCAGCGTACCGAAGACCATCGCCAGCAACGTGGCAGCCGGGGCTACGATGATGCTGTTCTTCAGCGCCCGCATCCACTCGGCCGAGGCGAAGAAGTCCTGGTACCAGTGCAGCGAAAAGCCTTGCAGCGGATACACCAGGAAGCTGCCGGAGTTGAACGACAGCGGGACGATCACCAGTACCGGCAGGATCAGGAACAACAGGATCAACCCGCAGAGCGTGCGCAAGCAGTAGAACCACACCCGTTCGACGGGAGACATGTAAGGACTCAGCATTTCGATCTCCCCTTAGCTCAGGCGCAGGCGACTGGCGCCCACCAGCCAGCTGTAAATCAGATAAAGCACGATGGTCGCCAGCAACAGCAGCCCGCCGAGCGCCGTGGCCATGCCCCAGTTGATGCTGGTGTTGGTGTAGAACGCGACGAAGTAGCTGACCATCTGGTCGTTCGGGCTGCCCAGCAATGCCGGGGTGATGTAGTAGCCGATGGCGAGGATGAACACCAGCAGGCAACCGGCGCCGACACCGGCATAGGTCTGCGGGAAGTACACCCGCCAGAAACTGGCGAACGGATGACAGCCCAGGGAAATCGCCGCCCGCATGTAGGTGGGCGAGATGCCCTTCATCACGCTGTAGATCGGCAGGATCATGAACGGCAGCAGGATGTGTACCATCGAGATGTAGACGCCGGTACGGTTGAACACCAACTCCAGGGGCTTGTCGATGACGCCCATGGCCAGCAGCGCGCTGTTGATCAGCCCACCGGATTGCAATAGAACGATCCACGCGGCCACCCGCACCAGAATCGAAGTCCAGAACGGCAACAACACCAGGATCATCAGCAGGTTGCTCTGGCGCGACGGCAGGTTCGCCAACAGGTAGGCCAGCGGATAAGCCAGTACCAGGCAGATCGCGGTGATGATCAGGCCCATCCAGAACGTGCGGGCGAAGATATCGAGGTAGATCGCCTGGTCAGGCGTGGCCGGGGCCAGTTCGCCGAGGTCGTCGATGCGATGATCGACGGACGCCAGCAGGTAATAAGGGGTGACGTTGCTGGTATTACGGCGGATGACCTGCCAATACGCAGGATCGCCCCAGCGCTCATCGAGGCCTTCCAGTGCTTCTTTATAAGAAGCCGGCTCGCTGGCAAACGGCAGCGCGCGAGCGGTCTTGGTCAGCAGGCTGCGATAGCCGGCCGATTCCATGTTCAGGCGCTTGGACAAATCGCCCAGGGTCTGATTCTTGCGAGCGTCGGCCAGGTCTTCACTGGCGGCCTTGTACACCGGCTCCCCAGGTAAACCGCGTCCATCCCACGCGGCAATCGCAGCCACGGTGCGCGGCATGGTGCCGACCACTTCCGGGTTGCTGACGCTTTTGAACAGCAGCGCCACGATTGGCACCAGGAACACCAGCAACAGAAACAGCACCAGCGGCGCGATCAAGGCCTGGGCCTTCCAGCGGTTGACCCGCTCGGCGCGCTTGAGCCGCTGCTTCAAGGTGGGGCTGGTGCCCGCGTTCAGTGGAACGGCGATGGCCATGGCGAACTCCGCAAATCTTTTTTGTCGTTACAGGGACGGTGTGCCGCCCCTGTTCTTTTGAAACACCCAACCTGTGGGAGCGGGCTTGCTCGCGAAAGCGGTGTACCAGTCAACATAAATGTTGGAAGTGATGACGCCTTCGCGAGCAAGCCCGCTCCCACATGGATCCCATCCAGTCTCGGATGTCGGGTTACTTCGCAGCCCAGGAGTTGAAGCGCTGCTCCAGTTGCTCACCGTTATCAGCCCAGAAGCTGACGTCGATCTGCACCTGGTTGGCGATGTTTTCCGGGGTGGTCGGCATGTCTTTCAGGACATCCTTGGACAGCAACGGTACTGCCTGGGTATTGGCCGGGCCGTAGGCGATGTTTTCCGAATAGGTCTTCTGCTGCTGTGGCGCCACCGAGTAGGCGATGAATTTCTTCGCCGCTTCGGCGCGGGTCTTGTCCAGGCCACGCGGGATGGCCCAGGCGTCGAAGTCGTAGATGCCGCCGTTCCACACCACTTTCAGGTTGCTTTCTTTCTGTACGGCGGCGATCCGGCCGTTGTAGGCCGAGCTCATGACCACGTCACCGGACGCCAGGTACTGCGGCGGCTGTGCGCCGGCTTCCCACCACTGGATGTTCGGCTTGAGTTCGTCGAGTTTCTTGAACGCGCGGTCCTGACCATCCTTGCCGGCCAACACCTTGTAGACGTCTTTTGGCGCGACACCGTCGGCCATCAGGGCGAATTCCAGGGTGTACTTGGCGCCCTTGCGCAGGCCGCGTTTACCCGGGAATTGCTTGGTGTCCCAGAAATCCGCCCAGCTGGTGGGCGCGGTTTTCAGTTTGTCGGCGTTGTAGGCCAGTACGGTCGACCACACGAAGAAACCTACGCCGCAAGGCTGGATGGCGCCCTTGACGTAGTCTTCGGTCTTGCCAAACAGCGCCGGGTCGAGCTGTTCGAACATGTCTTCGTCACAACCACGGGACAATTCAGGGGACTCGACTTCAACCAGATCCCACGAAACGCTCTTGGTATCGACCATGGCCTTGACCTTGGCCATTTCGCCGTTGTACTCGCCAGCCACGATTTTGCCGTTGCCGGCCGCTTCCCACGGTGCGTAAAAGGCTTTGACCTGAGCCGCCTTGTTCGCCCCGCCAAAAGACACCACGGTCAGGTCCGGGCCCGCCGCCATCGCGCTTGCCGCACCCATCATGCCCAGGGTCAGGGCGGTGAACTTCAGGGATCTCAACATTTATTGTTCTCTCCACGTGCAGGGTTGGTGTGTTGATTACAGCAGGGGGGCGATCAATTCGCCTCTAGAAGTGGGTCGAGCGCACGCACATGCTCAACCTGCCAGCCAAGCGGAACCACGTCGCCGACGGCCAGCTCGGGGTCGAGCTCGGCAATCGGTTGTTTCACGAAGAAGTCGTTCTTGCCGCAGACTTCCAGGCGAACCCGGACGTGGTCGCCCAGATAGATGAATTCCGCCACCCTCCCTGAGAAGCGGTTGACACATTGTTCGCTTGCGCCGTTGAGGCTCACCCGCTCCGGACGGATCGACAGGGTCACCGGCTCGCCGGGCTTGCCGACGTTTACCGCCAGCGCCTCGACCTTCTCGCCACGGCCCAGCTCCACCAGGCAGCGATCGCCGGTTTGACTGTGCAGGCGACCACTGAGACGGTTGTTTTCGCCGATGAAGTTGGCGACGAAGGTATTTTTGGGTTCTTCGTAGAGTGTGCGCGGCGGAGCGATCTGCTGGATCTCGCCCTGGTGGAACACCGCCACGCGGTCGGACATGGTCAAGGCTTCGCCCTGGTCGTGGGTCACATAGACCACGGTCACGCCGAGGCGCTGGTGCAGATGCTTGATTTCCATCTGCATGTGTTCACGCAGTTGCTTGTCCAGCGCGCCGAGGGGTTCGTCCATCAGCACCAGTTGCGGCTCGAATACCAGCGCCCGCGCCAGGGCGACACGTTGTTGCTGGCCGCCGGACAATTGCGCCGGGTAGCGCTGGGCGAAGGTGTCCAGCTGGACCATGCTCAGTACCCGTTTTACCCGATCGCTGACATCGCTCTTGTTCAGGCCCCGAACGGTCAATGGAAACGCCAGGTTCTCGGCGACGGTCATGTGGGGGAACAGGGCATAGTTCTGGAACACCATGCCGATGTCGCGCTTATGCGGCGGCACATGGTTGATGGCACGGCCGGCCAACTGGATCTCACCGGCGGTCGGGGTTTCAAAACCCGCGAGCATCATCAGGCTGGTGGTCTTGCCGGAACCGGACGGCCCGAGCAAGGTCAGGAACTCGCCCTTGCGAATGTCCAGGTTGAGGTCCTTGACGATCAGGTTCTCGCCATCGTAGCTCTTTTGCACACCACGAAAGCTGACCAGCACATCGCTGGCCCCCGCGCTTGAATCAACCTGGCTCATACCCGCACCTTTTGTATTGATGACTACTTGTGAATCAAGCCTAGTGGAGCCTCGTGCCCGCGCAAATCGGGGCGCAGGAGAGAATCGCCTCAGCCGGATGGAAGAGTCGGGGTAGGGATTGCCCTACAAGGGCGGCGGGATTGGATAAGGGCAGTGGCGAGTTATGAGTTGCAAGCCGCAAGCTGGGGGTAAAAGCAATGCTGGGCGTGTCGCAAATAAGTATGTCAGCGCATATTTCCTGTGGAAGCGGGCTTGCTCGCGAATGCGGTGTATCAGTGATGCATATTTGACTGACACACCGCACTCGCGAGCAAGCCCGCTCCCACAAGGGATCTGTGGCGTGCCTAGAGCAGCTTGTGCTCCATCGCGTACTTCACCAGTTCCGCCAGGGAAGTGATGTTGAGTTTCTGCATCAACCGCGCCTTGTGGGTACTGATGGTTTTACTGCTCAAGGCCAGTTGCTGGGCGATATCGTTGACGTTGGCGCCTTGGGCAAGGCGCTCAAAGACCGAGAACTCGCGCTCGGACAGCAGCGAATGCAACGGGCGAGTGTCGGTCAGGCCGACTTCGAACACCATGCGGTCGGCCAGGTCCGGGTCGATGTAACGCCCGCCCACCGCGACCTTGCGAATCGCCATGAGCAGCAACGCCGGGTCGCTGTCCTTGGTCGCGTAGCCAGCCGCGCCCACCTTCAACGCCCGGGCCGCCATCTGCGCCTCGTCATGCATCGACAACACCAGGATCGCCGGCGGATTGCTCAGCGCACGGATCCGCGGGATCGCCTCCAGGCCATTGACGCCCGGCATGGATATGTCCAGCAGCACCACTTCGCAGGGCACATGTCGCAGGGTCTCGAGCAACTGCTCGCCATTGCTCGCCTCTCCCGCCACCACCAGATCCTTTGCCAGGCCGATCAATTGCTTGATGCCTTCACGGACGATGGTGTGGTCTTCGGCTACCAGTACACGGATCACGTTCTTCTCCAGATTCAGAATCCAATCGCGAGCAGGCTCGCTCCCGCAGGGGCTATGTGTACATAAAACCCACCCCATCAGGCCTCAAGCAAGGGCACCCGCACTGCCAAGGTAGTCCCCTCCCCCGGCTCACTCTCCAGGGACAACCGCCCGCCCATGATCAGCACTCGCTCGCGCATTCCCACCAGCCCAAAGGATGTCGGCCGACTTGTATCGGCAATAAATCCTACACCGTCATCACTCACGATCAGACACAATTCATCGCCTTCGCGAACCAGCGTCAGTTCCACGGTGTGCGCCTGGGCGTGGCGCATCACGTTGGTCAGCGCCTCTTGAAGAATACGGAACAGGCCGATCGCCTTGGCATCGCTCAGGGCCGGCAGATTGTCGGGCACCTGCACGAGGCACGGGATCTGCGTACGCGCCTCGAAGCGTCGGGCCTGCCATTCGATGGCCGAGGCGATACCGGCATCGAGGATCGGCGGTCGCAACGCCGTCGCCACGTCTCGCACCAGCTGGAAAAGCTGGGCGATCAGGCGCTTCATGCTGTTGAGACGCTCCTGCAGGCCGGGGTCCAGTTGCGCATAGGCCAACTCACACATGGACGTTTCCAGCTTCAGCACCGTCAACATCTGACCCAGTTCGTCGTGGACTTCCCGGGCGATACGGGCCTTTTCCTCCTCCCGCACACTTTCCAGGTGCGCCGACAATTCGCGCAATTGCTCACGGGAGCTGGCCAGTTCCAGCTCGATACGCTTGCTTTCGGTGATGTCCCAGACAATGCCGTCCCAGACGTAGGCGCCATCCTCGAGACGACGGGTGATCGCCTTGATCTCGGCCCAGCGCTCCCGGCCTTCGCGGGTCAGGATGCGCCCCTGCCACGACCAGTCACTGTCGCTGTCCAGCGCCTGGTCCTGGGTGCGGTGATAATCGGCCTTATCCTCCGGATGCACCAGGCTGCGCAAGCCGGTGTCGCTGCGAGCCAGGGTCGCGGGGGAATAACCCACCAGGCTCTCGCTGCCTTCGCTGATGTAGGCAAAATCGATCTGGCCGGTCACCGGTGCCCGCTCCAGGCGGAAGACCAGGCCCGGCACGTTGGCAGCGATGCCTTGCAGGCGCGCTTCGCTTTCGCGCAACGCCGCCAACGCACGACGGCGCTCGGTCACATCGTTGAGGTAGACCACCAGGTATTCGGCATCACGGAAGCGCAGGAAGCTCAGGGAAACGTCGGCCGGCAGAATGCTGCCATCAGCCCGCACGCACTCGGTCTCGAAGCTCTGTGGTCCGTCCTCGCTGGCCCGGGCGCGCTTCCACAGGTTCAGCCAGCGATCCATGTGCAGGCCCGGCTCGAAGTCGATCAAGGGACGCTCGATGATCGCACCGGGTCCATAACCAAGCATGGTTTCGGCGGCGCGGTTGGCGTAACGCACATGGCTGTCCCAGTTGACCCAGAGAATGCCGACCGTGCTTTGATCGATGGAAAACTGGGTGAGCCGCAGCGCCTCCTCGCTGGCGGCACGCTGGGCGATATCTTCGCGCGCGGAGCGCAGGCGTCGCTCCAACCCACGTTGCTGACGACGCTGCCAGAATACGATGGCGATGGCGCTCAATAGCAAGGCCAGCATCAACAACGTCAGGTTCTGCCAGAACCCCGGGGTCTCGGTCAGGCGCGGATACTTGGGTTTGAGCCAGCGGCTGTGCAGTTGCTCCAGTTCCCTGGCGGGAATCGCCTGCAGCCCCTTGTCGACTATTTCGGCCAACTCCGGCCAGTCCCGACGCGTAGCGACCCGCAGCAGTTGCGGCAGGCCGATGTCGCCGACCACCACCAGCTCGGCGAACTCCGGCTCGATCATGAGCCGGCCCAATTGCGCCTCGTCGACCACCGCGTAGCGAGCCTGCTGGCTGAGCAACAGCTGCAGGGCCTCGCGCTCCATCGGCACGCCCTGCAGATTCAATGTCGGATAGGTGTTGTGCAGGTAATCCGCCGTGGTGCTGGGCATGCGTACCGCGACCCGGACCTGGGCGTCGAGTTTTTCCAGTTCCACACCCTCGGCGCCCTTCTGCTCACCGACAATCAACTGCGGCACGCGCATGTATGGATCGGAGAACAGCCAGAGCCTGAGTCCACCCGGCGTCTGGGTCAGACCCGGGGCGATATCCACTTCACCATCGCGCAGCGCGGCCTCCAGTTGCGCCAGGTCCTGGAAATTGCGCCAGGTCAGCTCGACGTTCAATACCTTGCCCAACCACTGCATCAACTCGACGTTGGTGCCGGACAGGCGCTGCAAGCGTCGATCGTACTGCGCATACGGCGCTTGCAGGACCAGGCCAACCCGCAATTGAGGATGTTGTGCCAACCATTGCCGTTGTCCGACATTCCATTGCACCCCATGGGCAGAAGGCGCGGGCGCAGCCCACGTCATCAAGGGAAACCATAAACAGCCGATAACCCACAGGCAGCAAAAACGCATCATTGAAGTCTCACGCACTGACAAATACTGACCAACCCATTAGGCTGCCGGAAATACTTCTGGCCCTGGAATATCCGATGCCCTTTGTCCACCGCCTGGCATTGCCAGCATTGTGCCTGTCGCTGATCCTGCCGAGTGCGTTTTCTGTACAGGCTGACGAACCGACGCCCGCCGTGTCGGATCAACCCACCGAGACAAAACCGCTCGAGCGCCAACCCTTGCTCGAGCGTAGCCAGGAAGAGGCGGCCGCGCTGGAGCGAAAAGTCCCGACCCAGGAACAACAACAGCTCCAAACCGGCAGCGACACCTTCCTGGCCCTCTGGAAACCGGCCAACACCAGCGATCCCAAGGGCGCGGTCATCATAATCCCGGGTGCCGGTGAAACGGCTGATTGGCCTCAAGTCATCGGACCGTTGCGTAAAAAATTGCCCGACGTCGAATGGAATACCCTGAGTATCACGCTGCCGGACCCGCAAAGCGATGTCATCGCACCGCGTGCCGTGGAAACCCCGCCGGAAACCAAACCGGCCGACACGGCTGCCGCGGCCCCGGACGCCACCACTGCGCCGCCGATCGAACAAGTGGCGGGCGGTGAAGCAGACGCCGTCGACCCGGTCGTTGCCCAAGCCGATGAAGAACATGCCAAGGCCGACGCCGAACGCGTTTTCGCTCGCATCGATGCAGCCCTCGCCTACGCCGAGCAGCAGAGCTCGCGCCGCATTGTGCTGCTGGGCCACGGCACTGGCGCCTATTGGGCGGCGCGTTATCTCAGCGAAAAACAGCCCCCGCAGGTCGAACGCTTCGTGATGGTCGCCGCGCAGACCCCGGCCACCGCCAAACCCGGCCTGGCCGAACTGACGCCGACCTTGAAACTGGCAACCGCCGATGTCTTCTATATGGACAGGCCATTGGATCGCAACGCAGCGCTGGAACGCTTGCAGGCGAGCAAACGCTTGAAGGGTTCGAATTTCAGCCAGGTCTCTCTCAAGGCCTTGCCCAACGCGGCGGCGCAGCAGGAGCAGTTGTTCCGGCGGGTTCGAGGGTGGTTGAACCCGCAGAATCCCGCTGAATGACGCCTACGCGATTCTTTCGCCAGGTACCGGCTCGTGGCGAGGGGATTTATCCCCGCGGGCGGCGAAGCCGCCCCAGGGCCTTGCCACTATTTATTCAACGACACTAGCGAAAATCCCGCCGCTCCCGAATCAACCGATAAGCGTTATGCAATTCCCGGGTCTTGTCCGTGGCCTCGCGCACCTGCAAAGGCGTTGCGCCACTGCCGGCAATTTTGTCTGGATGGTGACGGCTGAGCAGTCGACGATAGGCCCGTTTGATCTGCGAAGGCTCAGTAGTGGCTGAAACCCCCAGCAAGCGCAACGCTTCCTGATAGGTCACGCCACTGTTGGGCAGCGACGGCTTCTGGGGTTCGTAATCAATCGCCAGCGCCTGGACCTGCTGGGGTGTCCAACCCAGCCACTTGCCCCACTGAATGAGCAACTCGCGCTCATTGGCGCCGGCACGGCCGTCAGCCCAGACCATCCGCCAACAGGCCCGCAGCACACCCTCGGCGGCATGGGGTTGAGTGGCGAGACGACGCAGATAACCACGCACGCGGTCATTTCCGGACTTGCCTCGGTTGAATGCCGCTATGGCCCGGCGTTGTGCCGGCTCGCTCAGGTCCAGCGCACGCATTTCCTGGCGGGCCTGCTGGATGTGACCGTCCACCACCCGACCGTCGACTTTCGCCAACCGTCCCAACAAGACAAACAGCAGCTCGTCGTTGCGCAACGCCGGACGACCGCCCAGGCGCTCACGTATCTGTGCCCAGCCTTGCAAGTTCAGGCGCCGGTCCAACGCCTGGCCCAACAACGCCCCAAGCATGGCCCCCGGAATGCTGGCTATGGCAAAGCCCGCTCCGGCTCCTATCAGAGTCCCTGGCCACCACATATCAACGGCTCGCTTCTATCAAGGTTTCGACTTGCATCAAACGTTCATGGGTCCCCACATCGACCCAATGCCCCTCCAGGCGCTCGCCACTGACCTGCCCCTTTGCCATGGCTCGGCGCAGCAGCGGTGCGAGCTTGAACGCGCCATCCGTGCAGCCCTCGAACAACCTTGGGTGCAGGACGGCAATGCCGCTATAGGTCAGTTTGTCGGCAGCCGGTTCTCCTTCGTGAACCTTTCCGTCGGCCAGGATGAAATCACCGCCCGGGTGATGGTCGGGATTATCCACCAACACCAGGTGCGCCAACCCTTCAAGTGGCCCGCGCAAGCCACTGAAATCGTAGTCGCTCCAGATATCACCATTGACCACCACGAACGCATCATCGCCCAGCAGCGGCAAGGCCCGGAAAATCCCACCACCCGTCTCCAGCGGCTCGCCTTCGGGTGAATAACAGATCCGCACGCCAAATCTCGCACCATCTCCCAAGTGATCCTCGATCTGCTGACCGAGCCAGGCGTGATTGATCACGACATCGCTGAAACCGGCGATGCCCAACGCCCGCAGATGGTATTCGATCAATGGGATGCCGCCGACGCGAATCAACGGCTTCGGGGTGGTCAGGGTCAAGGGACGCATGCGCTCGCCCTTACCCGCCGCAAGGATCATCGCCTTCATGCCGTCGCTCCGGCCGGGCGAGGCAGGCTGGACAACAATGCCTGCAGTTGCGCCAGTTCAGGACGACGAGCGAGGACAGCCTCTATATAGGCAAAGAAGCGCGGCACATCGCCCAGGTAACGCGGCTTGCCATCGCGGTGGCAGATGCGCGCGAAAATCCCGATGACCTTGAGATGGCGTTGCACGCCCATCAGGTCGCTGGCCCGCAGGAAGTCTTCAATATCCGGCTGAACCGGGATACCAAGCGCGCCAGCTTGCCGCCAGTAATCCTCCAGCCAGCCACGGACACGCGCCTCGGGCCAACTGAGGAAGGCGTCCTTGAACAGACAGGTCACGTCGTAGGTCACCGGGCCGTAGACCGCATCCTGGAAATCCAGCACCCCGGGATTGGGTTCGCTGAGCATCAGATTGCGCGGCATGTAGTCGCGATGCACCAGGACTTTGGGTTGGGCCAGGGCGCTGTCGATCAACAGGTCACTGGCCTCTTGCCAAAGTTGTTGCTGTATCGAATCGAACTCGATGCCCAGTTCGCGCTTGACGTACCACTCGGGGAACAGTTCCAGCTCCCGGCGCAGCAAGGCAACGTCATAGCTGGGCAACGGCGCGACCATCGGCAACTGCTGGAAAGCCAGCAGCGCCTGCAGGGCATCACGGAATAAATCGTCGGCATTTTCTCCATCGATCACGTCCAGATAGGTCCGGTTACCCAGGTCATTGAGCAAAAGAAAGCCGCGCTCGAGATCTTCTGCATAAATTTTTGGCACATTTATTCCGGATCTCGCCAGCAAAAACGCAATGTCCACGAAGGGTTTGCAGTTTTCCTGGGGCGGCGGCGCATCCATCACGATCAGACTGCGCCCCTCGCCTTCCCAGCGGAAATAACGCCGGAAACTCGCGTCGCTGCTGGCCGCGGTCAATGTGGCCGGCGGTACGACACCCCAGCTCTGGGCGGCAAAAAGGATCGGAAGTTGCTCATCGAGCCAAACTTTCAGGTGTTGCAAGCGTACATCTTGGTCGGGCATTGCAAGGGTCTCCGACGGCCCTAGCCGTCAAGCGGGTCATGCTTTATTATCCAGCATCTTTTTCAGACCATCGAGAGGCGTGCGGCCCACACCGCGGGCAGATGGCACGCAGGAAGCCCGGACTAATAAGATGGCATTGAAATCCCCCGCGTTTCGTAGAAAATTTCCGTTGTTGGTCACCGGCAGTCTGCTGGCCCTGCAACCCCTGGCCTCTTCATTCGTTGTCGCGGCGCAGCAGTATGACTGCTCCGTCTCCGCTTCGGGTGCCTGGGACTGTTCCCCCAAGACCCCGGCCGCCGCATTGCCGCCACGTCCGGTGCATGAAGGCAGTGCCGTTGCCGACAGCGGCGACGCTGCGGCCGGCAACAGCTCGGTTGAAGCAGCCGGCGACAAGCCGGTGCTGGTCACCGAAGCCAAGGGTCGCGGCCTGAAGTCGCGCAGTGCAGACTACAGCCACCTGGATTGGGTTCCACGGGAGAACCTCACGCCTGCGCAACTGGCCGAAACCGGACCTTATTGCTCCGGCGCCTATATCGAGCCGCCCCGTCCTGGCATGAATGACAAGACGGCCAAGAGCGATGCACCGACCTTCCTCGGCGCGAAGGCTTCACGCTACGAGCAGGAACAGCAGGTGGCGACCCTGGCCGGTGACGTGGTCATGCGCCAGGGCAGCATGCAGGTCGAGGCGGACGAAGCCAACCTGTACCAGGCAGAGAACCGTGGCGAGCTGAGCGGCAATGTGCGAGTCCGCGACAACGGCGCGCTGATTGTCGGCGACCATGCCGATGTCCAGCTGGACACCGGCGAAGCCAAGGTCGACAACGCCGAATACGTGATGCACAAGTCGCGCATCCGCGGTAACGCGCTGTACGCCAAGCGTGCCGAGAACGCGATCATCCGCCTCAAGGACGGCACGTACACCACGTGCGAACCGAACAGCAACGCCTGGACGCTCAAGGGCAACAACATCACCCTGAACCCGGCCACCGGCTTCGGTACCGCGACCAACGTGACGCTGCGGGTCAAGGACATCCCGGTCCTTTACACGCCTTATATCTACTTCCCGATCGACGACCGCCGCCAGTCCGGCTTCCTGCCACCGACCATCGGCAGCGGCAGCGACACCGGCTTCCTGTTGGTCACCCCGTACTACTTCAACCTGGCGCCTAACTACGACGCCACGTTGTATCCGCGCTACATGAGCAAGCGCGGCCTGCTGATGGAAGGCGAATTCCGTTACCTGACCAAGTCCAGCGAAGGTCAGTTCGGCGCTGCGTACCTCAATGATGAAGAAGACGAGCGCGCCAAGCAGTCCGACTACAGCAAGACCCGCTATATGTACAACTGGCAGCACAAGGGCGGGCTGGACTCGCGTGTGCTGACGGAAGTCGACTACACCAAGATCAGCGACCCGTATTACTTCCAGGATTTGCAGACCGACCAGATCGGTGTCGAGTCCAGGGATTACGTGAACCAGCAGGGTGCGGTCAGCTATCGCGGGGATAACTACACGGCTCGGGTGAATGCCCAGGCGTATCAGATGGCGACGATTTCGAAGATCACGCCGTATAACCGCCTGCCGCAGATCACCTTCAATGGGTCATTGCCTGACCACCCGTATGGTCTGGATTTCGCGTATAAGACGGAGCTCGTGCGGTTTGATCGTGATTTGCGAACCGGCGACTATAGCGATGAGAATGGTGACACTTCACCATTTCTGGACAACAACATTCGTGGCCTCGCACGGGCTAACGGCGATCGCCTGAACCTGGCTCCGGTCATCAGTCTGCCGATGAATGCTAGCTACGGCTACATCAAGCCGTCGCTCAAGTATCAATACACTCAGTACGATCTGGACCTGGACGGTATCGGCAAAACGCAGGTTGCCGCGCAGAACGCAGAGGCTGATCGGCTGCGAGGCACCTACAGCAGCAGCCAGAACCGCGGCGTGCCAATTGCCAGCATCGACAGCGGGCTGTATTTCGACCGCGACACTCAGTGGTTCGGCAGCAACTACCGCCAGACATTGGAACCCCGCCTGTTCTATCTCTACGTACCGGAGAAGGATCAGAGCGACATTCCCGTGTTCGACACCAGTGAATCGACCTTCAGCTACTCCTCGCTGTTCCGGGATAACCGCTTCACCGGTTCCGACCGTGTCGGCGACGAGAACAAGCTGTCCCTGGGCGTGACCAGCCGCTGGATCGAAGAAAACGGTTTCGAGCGTCAGCGCGTCAGCGTCGGCCAGGCCCTGTACTTCAAGGATCGCGAAGTCCAACTGCCGGGCATCGATTTCAAGACCCGCGAAGACGCCAAGTCGGACGTGTCTCCATACGCGCTGGAATACGAATTCCGCTGGAATCGCGACTGGCGTACCACTGCCACCTACAACTGGGACCCGGATACCCACAGCCCCCGCTCGGGCAGTGCGATGTTCCATTACCAGCCGGAAGACAACCCGAACAAGGTCATCAACGCCGGTTATCGCTATCGTAACGACCAGATCCGTTATGACGAGGCCACCGGTCAATGGCAAGTGGGTGGCGGCGACTACGGCACACCGGGCACCCCTGGCTACGTGAAGGACTACTACAAGATCAAGCAGCACGATTTCTCGGTCATCTGGCCGATCGTTCCGCAGTGGAACGCTATCAGCCGCTGGCAGTATGACTACAACCGCAATCGTACCCTGGAAGCCTTTGGTGGTTTCGAATACGACAACTGCTGCTGGAAACTGCGCCTGATCAACCGTTACTGGGTCGACTACGAAGAGTTCAGTCAAGCCGCCCCGGAAAACGAAAAAGGCGACCACGGCGTCTTCCTCCAAATTGTCCTGAAGGGACTCGGCGGCCTCACCGGCGCCAAGGTAGAGAGCTTCCTCGACAAAGGCATCCAAGGTTATCGTGAACGTGAAGACCAAGCTTTCTGATTGTCTGCGCCCGCTGATGCTGGGCGCGCTGTTCCTGGGTACCGCGGCCAACGCCGCGGTTCAGTCCATCGATAGAGTGGTGGCCATTGTCGACAACGACGTGGTCATGCAGAGCCAACTGGACCAGCGTGTCCATGAAGTGCAGCAAACCATCGCCAAGCGCGGCGGAGGCCTGCCACCGCCGGGTGTGCTGGATCAGCAAGTGCTTGAGCGTCTGATCGTCGAAAACCTGCAATTGCAGATCGGTGAACGCTCCGGTATCCGTATCACCGACGAAGAGCTGAACCAGGCCGTCGGTACGATCGCTCAGCGTAACAACATGACCATCGACCAGTTCCGCGCTGCGTTGGCGCATGATGGCCTGTCCTACGATGACGCCCGCGACCAGATCCGCCGCGAGATGATCATCAGTCGCGTGCGCCAGCGTCGAGTGTCTGAACGCATCCAGGTTTCCGAGCAGGAAGTGAAGAATTTCCTCGCGTCCGACCTGGGCAAGATGCAGCTTTCCGAAGAACTGCACTTGGCGAACATCCTGATTCCTACGCCGGAAAGCGCGAACTCCGAAGCGATTCAGAGTGCTTATCGCCAGGCAATGGATGTCTACCAGCAGCTCAAGCAAGGTGCCGACTTCGGTCAGATGGCCGTCGCCCGCTCCGGCAGCGAAAACGCCCTGGAAGGCGGCGACATGGGCTGGCGCAAGCCTGCTCAACTGCCGCCTCCATTCGACCGCGAACTGAGCGCCATGGCGGTGGGTGACATCACCCAGCCTGCCCGCACTCCTGGCGGCTTCATTATCCTGAAAGTGCTGGAGAAACGTGGCGGCGGCGCGCAGGTGCGTGACGAAGTCCATGTTCGCCACATCCTGATCAAACCCAGCGAGATTCGCAGCGAAGCCGAAACCAAGCGCCTGGCGGAAAAGCTCTACGACCGCATCGAGGCGGGCGAAGACTTCGCCGAACTGGCGAAGAGCTTTTCGGAAGACCCGGGATCGGCCCTCAACGGTGGCGACCTGAACTGGGTTGATCCAAACGCGCTGGTACCCGAGTTCCGCAAGGTCATGGCCGAAACGCCACAAGGCCAACTGTCCAAGCCGTTCAAGAGCCCTTATGGCTGGCATGTCCTGGAAGTCCTTGGCCGTCGCGCCACCGACAGCACCACCCAGGCCCGCGAACAACAGGCAATGACGGTACTGCGTAATCGCAAGTACGACGAAGAGCTGCAAACCTGGCTGCGCCAGATCCGCGACGAAGCCTACGTTGAAATCAAACTCCCTGGTGCAGACCAGGCTGCGCAGTGAAACCCAAGCGTTTTGCGCTGACGCCCGGCGAGCCTGCCGGCATAGGTCCCGACCTGTGCCTGCTGCTCGCCGCGCAACCCCAGCCATATCCTCTGATTGCAATCACCAGCCGCAGCCTGCTCCTTGAGCGGGCTGCGCAGTTGGGCGTAGCCGTCAACCTGCTTGCAGTGACACCGGACGCCTGGCCGGATGCACCAGCGCCGGCCGACAGCCTGTATGTCTGGGATACCCCCCTTGGCGCCCCGGTCATCACCGGGCAACTGGACAAGGCCAACGCCGGTTTTGTCCTGGAGACCCTGACCCGTGCCGGCCAGGGCTGCCTGGATGGCGCTTTCGCCGGTATGGTCACCGCACCGGTACACAAGGGTGTGATCAACGAATCCGGCATCGCCTTTTCCGGACACACCGAATTCCTCGCGGACCTGACCCGCACCGCACAGGTCGTGATGATGCTCGCTACCCGTGGCCTGCGGGTCGCCCTGGTGACCACTCACCTGCCCTTGCGGGACATTGCCGACGCCATCACCCCGGAGCGCCTGGAGCGTGTCACGCGGATACTGCACGCCGACCTGCAGGAAAAGTTCGGCATCGCCCACCCACGCATCCTGGTCTGCGGGCTCAACCCCCATGCCGGTGAGAGCGGACACCTGGGTCGCGAAGAAATCGACATCATTGAACCTACATTGGAGCGCTTGCGCAGCGAAGGCATGAACCTGCATGGCCCGCTGCCTGCCGATACTCTGTTTACCCCCAAATATCTGGAGCACTGCGACGCGGTGCTGGCGATGTACCATGACCAGGGCCTGCCCGTGTTGAAGTTCAAAGGCTTCGGCGCGGCAGTCAACGTGACCCTCGGTCTGCCGATCATCCGCACGTCGGTGGACCATGGCACCGCCCTGGACCTGGCCGGCAGTGGCAAGATCGATACCGGCAGCCTGCAGGTCGCGCTGGAAACCGCCTACCAGATGGCCGAGACCCGTTTATGACCGAGCAATACCAACACCGCGCGCGCAAGCGTTTCGGCCAGAACTTCCTGCATGACGCCGGTGTGATCGATCGCATCCTGCGCTCCATTAACGCCAAGCCCGACGACCGCATGCTGGAAATCGGCCCGGGCCAGGGTGCCCTGACCGAAGGCCTGCTAGACAGCGGTGCACAACTGGACGTGGTGGAGCTGGACAAGGACCTGGTTCCGATCCTCAACCAGCAATTCGCCGGCAGGAGCAACTTCAACCTGCACCAGGGCGACGCGCTGAAGTTCGACTTCAACAGCCTGAACGCCGCGCCGAACAGCCTGCGGGTCGTGGGCAACCTGCCATACAACATCTCCACGCCACTGATCTTCCACCTGCTGAGCAACGCCGGCCTGATCCGCGACATGCACTTCATGTTGCAGAAGGAAGTGGTCGAACGCCTCGCCGCAGGTCCTGGCGGCGGTGATTGGGGGCGCCTCTCGATCATGGTCCAGTATCATTGCCGTGTCGAACACCTGTTCAACGTCGGCCCGGGGGCATTCAATCCTCCGCCCAAAGTCGACTCGGCCATCGTCCGCCTCGTCCCCCATGCAGTACTACCGCATCCGGCCAAGGACCATCGCCTGCTGGAGCGCGTGGTACGCGAAGCCTTCAACCAACGTCGCAAAACCTTGCGCAATACACTGAAGTTGCTGCTCAGCAGCGCCGAAATCGAGGCCGCAGGGGTCGATGGCAGCCTGCGCCCCGAGCAGCTGGATCTGGCGGCCTTCGTGCGCCTGGCCGACAAGCTCAGCGAACAGGCCGCACCGAAAGCCGAAGCCATCTGACGGACAATGACCGTCTCGGGTGGGACGCCCCTCTGGTTTACTACCCGATACTTGGCCTAGACTGATCCCTTCAGCCACGCCCGCGTCCCGCTTCTAAGGCCCTTTTGCATGTCCGATCCTCGTTATCAGGTCGACGTCAGCGTCACCACCCGCTTCCTGGCAGAACAGTCGCAACCCGAACATAACCGTTTCGCCTTCGCCTACACCATCACCGTGCGCAACAACGGCTCGCTACCGGCCAGGCTGCTGTCTCGGCACTGGATCATTACCGATGGCGACGGTCATGTCGAAGAGGTACGTGGCGAGGGCGTGGTAGGCCAGCAACCGCTGATCGACGCTGGCAACAGCCACAGCTACAGCAGCGGCACCGTGATGACGACCCGGGTCGGCACCATGCAGGGTACCTATCAGATGCTGGCCGAGGACGGCAAGCGCTTCGATGCCGTCATCAAGCCTTTTCGCCTGGCGGTGCCCGGAGCCTTGCACTGATGGCCACCTACGCGGTCGGTGACCTGCAGGGTTGCCTCAGCCCACTCCAGTGCCTGCTGGAGCGCGTCGCCTTCGACCCGCAGAAAGACACCTTGTGGCTGGTGGGTGACCTGGTCAACCGTGGCCCGCAATCGCTGGAGACGTTGCGTTTTCTCTTCAGCATCCGCCAGTCCCTGGTGTGCGTGCTCGGCAATCACGACCTGCACCTGTTGGCCGTCTGGCAAAACATCGAGCGCCTGAAGAAATCCGACACCTTGAAGGAAATCCTCGACGCCCCCGATTGCATCGAATTGTTGGAATGGCTGCGCCAGCAAAAGCTCATGCACTACGACGAGCAGCGCAATCTGGCGCTGGTGCATGCCGGCATCCCGCCCCAATGGTCTCTGCGCAGGGCGCTCAAGTGCGCCGGCGAAGTCGAACAGGCACTACGCGACGACAACCTGTTCGGTCCCTACCTGGACGGCATGTACGGCAACGATCCGGTCAAGTGGGACAACGACCTCACCGGGGTGACCCGTCTGCGGGTCATCACCAATTATTTCACCCGCATGCGCTTCTGCACCCGCGATGGCAAGCTCGACCTCAAGGGCAAGGAAGGCATCGAGACCGCACCGCCCGGCTATGCCCCATGGTTCAAGCACAAGGAGCGCAAGACCCGTGACCTGAAGATCATTTTCGGTCACTGGGCAGCGCTGCTGGGCCAATGCGACGAACCAGGACTCTTTGCCCTCGATACCGGTTGCGTGTGGGGCGAAGCGCTGACACTGATGAACGTCGATACCGGCGAACGACTGCGTTGCGACTGCGACGAACAGGGGCATGCCAAGTCCCCTCACCACCACCCGACCCCTGCATCGTCGCCGACCGGCACCGCCGTCTGATCGGCGCCTGGCCTGCGACAGGAGCTTTCCCATGACTGAGTTCAAACGCATTCCCCCGGAACAAGCCCAGGCCCTGCGAGAGCAGGGCGCGGTCTTCGTCGACATCCGCGACCCCGGCACTTTTTCCGCCCTTCATATCAGCGGGTCCAAGCACCTGGATAACCACTCCCTGCATGATTTCATTACCAAGGCCGATCTTGACGCTCCGGTCGTAGTGGTCTGTTATCACGGCAATTCCAGCCAGAGCGCAGCCGCCTATCTGGTCGGCCAGGGCTTCACCGACGTCTATAGCCTGGATGGCGGCTTTGAACTGTGGCGCACGACTTATCCGTCAGATACGGCGCAAGGCTCCCACGAATAATTTTTTATACCCGCCCAAACCCGCGTGGACCGCGGGCTTGAGCGATAGCTGACGAACGGTCTGCCATAACTTATTACGCATTCCACCTGTGCCTCTCCGATTCCGAACTATTCTTAGCCTCAGGCCATCCAAAACAGGGGAGAGCCGGTACACCGGCGCGCGGATCATCGGGAGTCAGCTTTCAGGAGCCTTCATCCTGGAAGCATTCTGGGGGGATAAACGGCAGCTGGATTCCCAGCGGCTGACCAGCAACGACTGATTGATCCGACACCGGCTCCACGTATCGAGCGAGGTGACGTCATGAGTATTTTTAGCCACTTCCAGCAACGTTTCGAGTCCACGCGGCAGGAGGAATACTCGCTGCAGGAATACCTCGAACTCTGCAAGCAGGACCGCAGTGCCTACGCATCGGCTGCAGAGCGTCTGTTGCTGGCGATCGGAGAACCCGAACTGCTGGATACCTCGACCAACTCGAGGCTCTCGCGGATTTTTTCCAACAAGGTGATACGCCGCTATCCGGCCTTTGAAGACTTCCACGGGATGGAAGAATGCATCGACCAGATCGTGTCCTATTTCCGCCACGCAGCCCAAGGCCTGGAGGAGAAAAAGCAAATCCTCTATCTGCTTGGTCCGGTGGGTGGCGGTAAATCGTCCCTGGCCGAAAAACTCAAGCAACTGATCGAAAAAGTACCCTTCTACGCGATCAAGGGCTCGCCGGTATTCGAATCGCCCCTGGGGCTGTTCAACGCCACCGAGGATGGCGCGATTCTCGAGGAAGACTTCGGCATTCCACGCCGCTACCTCAATACCATCATGTCGCCATGGGCCACCAAACGTCTGGCCGAGTTCGGCGGTGACATCAGTCAGTTCAAGGTGGTCAAGCTCTACCCATCGATCCTCAATCAGATAGGGGTGGCCAAGACCGAACCAGGCGACGAGAACAACCAGGACATTTCGGCCCTGGTGGGCAAGGTCGATATCCGCAAGCTGGAAGAATTCCCACAGAACGATGCCGATGCCTATAGCTACTCGGGCGCGCTGTGCAGGGCCAACCAGGGCTTGATGGAATTCGTCGAGATGTTCAAGGCGCCCATCAAAGTGCTGCACCCCCTACTGACCGCAACCCAGGAAGGCAACTACAACAGTACCGAGGGCCTGGGGGCGATTCCATTCAGTGGCATCCTGCTGGCTCACTCCAACGAGTCGGAATGGCACACCTTCCGCAACAACAAGAACAACGAAGCGTTCATCGACCGGATCTACATCGTCAAGGTGCCGTACTGCCTGCGGGTCACCGATGAGGTGAAGATCTACGACAAGCTGCTGTTCAACAGCTCACTGGCCAAGGCCCATTGCGCTCCCGACACCCTGAAGATGCTGGCTCAGTTCACCGTGCTCTCGCGCCTCAAGGAGCCGGAGAACTCCAACATCTATTCGAAGATGCGGGTATACGACGGTGAAAACCTCAAGGACACCGACCCGAAGGCCAAGTCGATCCAGGAATACCGTGATAACGCAGGGGTCGATGAAGGCATGAACGGCCTGTCGACGCGTTTCGCTTTCAAGATCCTGTCCAAGGTCTTCAACTTCGACCCTCACGAGATCGCCGCCAACCCGGTTCACCTGCTGTACGTGCTGGAACAGCAGATCGAGCAGGAACAGTTCCAGGCGGAAACCCGCGAGCGGTACCTGCGTTTCCTCAAGGAATACCTGGCCCCGCGGTATATCGAGTTCATCGGCAAGGAGATCCAGACCGCGTACCTGGAGTCCTACAGCGAATATGGCCAGAACATCTTCGACCGCTACGTACTGTACGCGGATTTCTGGATCCAGGATCAGGAATACCGCGATCCGGAAACCGGGGAAATTCTCAATCGCGTAGCGCTCAACGAGGAGCTGGAAAAGATCGAGAAGCCGGCAGGCATCAGCAATCCGAAGGATTTCCGCAACGAGATCGTCAACTTCGTGTTGCGCGCGCGGGCCAACAACAACGGCAAGAATCCCACCTGGCTCAGCTATGAAAAGCTGCGGGTGGTTATCGAGAAGAAAATGTTCTCCAACACCGAGGACCTGTTGCCGGTCATCAGCTTCAACGCCAAGGCCAGCAAGGAGGACCAGCAAAAACATAACGACTTCGTCACACGCATGGTCGAACGTGGCTACACCGACAAACAGGTACGGCTGCTTTCCGAGTGGTATCTGCGGGTCCGGAAATCGCAATAAAACAGCTACAAGCCACAAGCTACAAGCTGCAAGGAAAAGCGCGTTAGCCCCGGCAACCGGGTAGCTGCTTCTACTTGAAGCTTGTAGCTCATTACTTGAAGCTGCCCGGAGGGCCCCATGAGCTATGTGATCGACCGACGCCTCAATGGCAAGAACAAGAGCACGGTAAACCGCCAGCGCTTCCTGCGGCGGTATCGTGACCACATCAAGAAGGCCGTGGAAGAAGCGGTCAGCCGTCGTTCCATCACCGACATGGAACACGGCGAACAGATCAGCATTCCCGGTCGCGACATCGACGAGCCGGTGCTTCACCATGGCCGCGGCGGCAAACAGACCGTCGTGCACCCCGGCAACAAGGAATTCACCAGCGGGGAGCATATTCCTCGCCCACCGGGTGGAGGCGGCGGCAAGGGCCCCGGCAAGGCCGGCAACTCCGGCGAAGGCATGGACGAGTTCGTGTTCCAGATTACCCAGGAGGAATTCCTGGAGTTCATGTTCGAGGACCTGGAGCTGCCGAACCTGGTCAAACGCAACCTGACCGGCACCGATACCTTCAAGACCGTGCGCGCCGGCATCAGTAATGAAGGCAATCCATCGCGGATCAACATCATCCGCACGCTTCGCTCAGCCCATGCCCGGCGCATCGCTTTGTCGGGCAGCAGCCGGGCAAAACTGCGCGAAGTAAAAGAAGAGCTGGCTCGACTGAAGTGTGAGGAACCCGACAATTTCGGCGACATTCAGGACCTGGAAGCGGAAATAGAGAAACTCAGCGCTCGTATCCATCGGGTTCCATTCCTCGACACCTTCGACCTCAAGTACAACCTGTTGGTCAAACAGCCCAACCCGAGCTCCAAGGCCGTGATGTTCTGCCTGATGGACGTATCCGGCTCCATGACCCAGGCCACCAAGGACATCGCCAAGCGATTTTTCATCCTGTTGTATCTATTCCTCAAGCGAAACTACGACAAGATCGACGTGGTGTTCATCCGCCACCACACCAGTGCCAGGGAAGTGGATGAAGAGGAATTCTTCTATTCCAGGGAAACCGGCGGCACCATCGTCTCCAGCGCCTTGAAGCTGATGCAGGAAATCATGGCCGAGCGTTATCCGGCCAACGAATGGAACATCTATGCAGCCCAGGCCTCTGACGGGGACAACTGGAACGACGATTCACCGATCTGCCGTGACATCCTGATCAACCAGATCATGCCGTTCGTCCAGTACTACACCTATGTGGAGATTACACCTCGGGAACATCAGGCCCTGTGGTATGAGTACGAACGCATTGCCGAAGCCTTTTCCGATACGTTCGCGCAACAGCAACTGGTCTCGGCCGGGGATATCTATCCGGTCTTCCGTGAACTCTTCCAGCGCAGGTTAGTGACATGACCGCCAAAAAAGAGCAGAAGCGCCAACCCATCTCCACCGGCTCCGAATGGACGTTCGAGCTGATCCAGGCCTACGACCGCGAAATCAGCCGTATCGCGGACCGTTATGCCCTCGATACCTACCCCAACCAGATCGAGGTGATCACCGCTGAACAGATGATGGATGCCTATGCGTCGGTCGGCATGCCTCTGGGTTATCACCACTGGTCCTATGGCAAGCACTTCCTCAGTACTGAAAAATCCTACACTCGTGGCCAGATGGGGCTGGCTTATGAAATTGTGATCAATTCCGACCCCTGCATCGCCTACCTGATGGAAGAAAACACCATCTGCATGCAGGCACTGGTGGTAGCGCATGCGTGCTACGGCCACAACAGTTTCTTCAAGGGCAACTATCTCTTCCGCACCTGGACAGATGCCAGTTCGATCATCGATTACCTGGTATTCGCCAAGCAGTACATCATGCAATGCGAGGAGCGCCACGGCATCGACGCCGTGGAAGACCTCCTGGACTCCTGCCATGCCCTGATGAACTACGGTGTGGATCGCTACAAAAGGCCCTATCCGATTTCCGCGGAAGAAGAGCGCCGGCGCCAGAAAGACCGCGAAGAGCACCTGCAAAAGCAGATCAATGACCTGTGGCGCACCATCCCCAAGGGTGCCGACAAGTACAGTGAGAAGGACAACGCGCGGTTCCCCGCCGAACCCCAGGAAAACATTCTCTATTTCATCGAAAAACACGCTCCGCTGCTGGAGCCGTGGCAACGGGAAATCGTGCGCATCGTGCGCAAGATTGCCCAGTATTTCTACCCGCAACGCCAGACCCAGGTCATGAATGAGGGATGGGCCACGTTCTGGCATTACACCTTGATGAACGACCTGTATGACGAAGGCCTGGTCACCGACGGCTTCATGATGGAGTTCCTGACGTCCCACACCAGCGTGGTGTTCCAACCCGGATTCGACAGTCCTTATTACAGCGGCATCAACCCTTATGCACTGGGTTTTGCCATGTACCGCGACATACGACGCATGTGCGAAAACCCCACCGAAGAGGACCGTCGCTGGTTTCCGGAAATTGCCGGCTCGGATTGGTTATCCACGATCAAGTTCGCCATGAGCAGCTTCAAGGACGAGAGTTTTATCCTGCAATACCTCTCGCCCAAGGTGATCCGCGATCTGAAATTGTTCAGCATCCTCGATGACGACCAGAAGGACGACCTGCTGGTGCCCGCCATCCACGATGAAAGCGGTTACCGCACCATCCGCGAAACCCTGGCCGCGCAGTACAACCTGGGCAATCGCGAGCCTAACGTACAGATCTACAGCATCGACCGCCGGGGAGATCGCTCGCTGACCTTGCGTCACCAGGCGCACAATCGTAAACCGCTGGGAGATTCCACGGATGAAGTGCTCAAGCACTTGCATCGCTTGTGGGGCTTCGACATTCATCTGGAAACCCTGCAGGGCGACCAGGTCATGAAGACCCACCATGTCCCACCCAGAAACGAACAGACCGAGGGTGATTATGGCCGCCTGGACCTGGCCGTCATCCACCTTTGATCCCACTTTCGCCTCCGTTGGCCCGATGCAAAGGTTATCCTGTCGGATCAACGGAGGTTTTTTATGCAGATCTATAAAGTCGGCGGCGCCGTTCGCGATCGCCTGCTGGGCATCCCCGTCACCGACGTCGACCGGGTCGTGGTGGGCGCCACCGCCGAGGAAATGCTCGCCAAGGGGTTTCGCCCCGTGGGTGCTGACTTTCCTGTGTTCCTCGATCCCGCTACCGGCGAGGAGTACGCCCTCGCCCGCACGGAGCGCAAAAGCGGCCGGGGTTATGGCGGCTTCGTGTTTCATGCCAGCCCTGAAGTCACTCTCGAAGAAGACCTGGTTCGCAGGGACCTGACGATCAATGCCATGGCCGAAGATGATCATGGCAACCTCACCGACCCCTACCACGGCCAACGGGACCTCGAAGCCCGCCTGCTGCGCCACGTTTCTCCGGCGTTTGCCGAAGATCCACTCCGAGTCCTGCGGGTTGCCCGCTTTGCCGCCCGTTATGCCCCACTGGGGTTCAAGGTCGCAGACGAGACCCTGGAGCTGATGCGCCAGCTCAGCGATTCTGGCGAGCTGGAAGCATTGACCGCCGAACGCAGCTGGAAAGAAATTTCCCGCGCCCTCATGGAAAACCAGCCACAGGTATTCATCCAGGTCCTGCGCGACTGCGATGCCCTGAAGGTCCTGATGCCTGAGGTCGATGCGCTATTCGGCGTACCGCAACCCGAAGCCCATCACCCGGAAATCGATACCGGCGTACACACCCTGAGCGTGCTGGAACAGGCTGCCCTCCATCAACAACCGCTGACGGTCCGCTGGGCCTGCCTGCTGCATGACCTGGGCAAAGCCCTGACATCCGAGCACGATTGGCCGCGCCACATCGCCCACGAGCACAAGGGACTGAAACCGATCAAGGCGGTTAACGAACGCTTCAAGGTGCCACGGGATTGCCAGGAATTGGCGCTATTGGTTGGCCAATATCACACCCATGGTCATCGAGCGCTTGAATTGAAGGCGTCTACCTTGCTCGAACTGCTACAGAGCTTTGATGTGTACCGCCGCCCCCAACGTTTCGAAGAGTTTATCGCAGCCTGCGAAATGGATGCCCGAGGCCGCAAGGGCTTGGAGAATCGAAGTTATCCACAGGCGGACTATTTGCGCGGTGCGGCAGTGGCGGCGCGCGCGGTGGCGGTGCAGCCCTTGCTGGAGAAAGGTTTCAAAGGGCCTGAGCTGGGGGAGGCGATCAAGCGCGAGCGGCTGAAAGCATTGAAGGCGTACAAGGAAGCGGCGAACTGACGAGGGTATTGTATCAGTCTGCTTTTTTGAGTGATGTCATACTGTAATCGCAAGCAGGCTCGCTTCCACGTGGGAGCCTGCTCGCGATGGCGTCAGGAAGAACGCAGCAATTGTAACGGCGTGAGCTGTTCACCTCGCCACTCAAAAGCCACCGGGGCCAGGATCTGATCGATTTGCGATTCATCCCACAAAGCAGCGAAGCTTTTGCCCACGCCCGGATGAATCCGATCCGGCGCGATCAACGATAGCGGCCACAGAACGAACGCGTTCTTGAGGATTTCCGCCCGCGGCAGAATCAACCCATCGAAGTTGCCAACCTGCTCGCCATACAGCAACACGTCGATGTCCAGCGGCAGGCCCTTGCGGTCTGGCGCATAACGACCATTATCCGCCTCGATGCACTTGAGACGACGGTCCAGCTCCATCAGCGGCAGGTCGGTGAAGGCCGATACGACAAAATTGAAGAAAGGCCCGCTCTTGATGCCCACCGGCTGGCTCTCGAACACCGCCGAACAGCGTATGTCCACCAGAAAGCCCGCAAGGGCCTCAAGCCCCGCGCGCAAATGGGTTTCGCGCTCGATATTGCTGCCGAGCCCGAGAAAAACCTGTGTCAGCGACATCCGCGCTCAATCTCCACACCCACTCCGCTGGCCGCTGGAACCGCGCCAGGCTTGGTCACTTTCAGACGCAGCCAGGTAATCTTGAACTCGTCCATCAGTTCCTGGGCAAGCCGCTCGGCGAAGGTCTCGACCAACTCGAACCGGGCCTGTGCGGCGAATGCCTGGATGCGCGATGTGACACTGGCGTAGTCGAGCGCCAGACTCAGGTCATCACCCGCGGCGGCCGGGCGGTTATCCCAAGCGAAACGCAGATCCAGTCGCAGGCACTGTCGGATGTCTCGTTCCCAGTCGTAGGCACCGATCACCGTGTCGACTTCCAGGCCCTCGATAAACACTCTGTCCAAGCACTCTTCTCCGCAGCACGACAAGGGCGCAATGCGCCGTTAGAATCAGGGCATCCTCGCCCGGAATAGTTAGCATGTTTTGGTTACTGGCGATCCTCGCCTACCTGCTCGGCTCGCTGTCCTTCGCCATTGTGCTCAGCCGCCTGACGGGTCACCCCGACCCGCGAATGAGCGGCTCAGGCAATGCCGGCGCCACCAACATGCTGCGCCTGGCCGGACGCAAACTCGCCGTCCTGACCTTGCTTGGCGACCTCTGCAAAGGCCTTGTACCAGTCCTGATCGCCAGCCTTGCAGGGTTTTCCTTGCAGCAACAGGCCTGGATCGGTGTCTGCGCGGTCATCGGTCATCTGTTCCCGCTGTACTTCCGCTTTCGGGGCGGCAAGGGTGTCGCCACCGCCGCCGGCATGCTGCTGGGCCTGTATCCGCCCGCCGCGCTGCTGGCCGTCTCGGCCTGGCTGCTGATGTTCTACCTCACCCGCACCAGCTCACTGGCCGCCCTGATCGCCACCCCGCTGACCCTGCCTTTGCTGGCTTGGCAGGAACCCGAGGCCTTGCTGCCGATGACCGCACTGGTCGCGCTGATCGTCTGGCGTCACCGGGGCAATCTACGCGACCTGTTCGCCGGGCGCGAACGACATTTCTAAATACTTCACAACGGCGACAACTGCTCCATCGGCCAGCGCGCCTGCACGCTGATCGCCAGGCTTTCCTGCTGGCCGGCCTGCAGGCGCTGACAGCCCGCATAGGCGATCATCGCGCCGTTATCGGTGCAGAATTGCGGCCGCGCGTAGTAAACGTCGCCTTTCATGTCGCCAAGCATTTTTTCCAGCGACACCCGCAAGGCCTTGTTCGCGCTCACGCCGCCGGCGATGACCAGGCGCTTGAGCCCGGCCTGTTTCAGGGCGCGCTTGCACTTGATGGTCAAAGTCTCCACCACGGCCTGCTGGAACGCCAGCGAGATGTCGCAACGGGCTTGCTCATGGTCGCCCCCGGCGCCAACGCACTGCTGCCAGGTGTTCAGGGCGAAGGTCTTCAAGCCGCTGAAACTGAAATCCAGGCCCGGTCGGTCGCACATCGGACGAGGAAACACGAAACGTCCCTCAACCCCTTGGGCCGCAAGCCGGGCGATTTCTGGTCCCCCCGGATAATTGAGGCCCATCATCTTGGCCGTTTTGTCGAAAGCTTCGCCGGCCGCATCGTCAAGGCTTTCACCCATCAACTCGTATCGACCGATACCGTCGACCCGGACCAGTTGCGTATGGCCGCCGGAAACCAACAAGGCGACGAACGGAAACTCCGGCGGCTGCGGCTCCAGCATGGGCGCCAGCAAATGCCCCTCCATGTGATGCACGCCCAGGGCTGGTATGCCCCAGGCAAAAGCCAGCGCCTGGGCACAGGCAGCGCCGACCAGCAATGCGCCCACCAGACCCGGCCCGGCGGTATAGGCGACGGCATCGATCTGGCTCGGCACACAGCCGGCCTCGGCCAGGACCTGACGGATCAGGGGCAGCATGCGCTTGACGTGATCGCGGGACGCAAGCTCGGGCACTACGCCACCGTAGGCGCGGTGCAGGTCGATCTGACTGAACAGCGCATCGGCCAGCAAGCCGCGTTCACTGTCGTAGAGCGCGACGCCGGTTTCGTCGCAGGACGTTTCTAATCCCAGTACTAGCATGGGTTTGCGCCTTGTGGAGGCTGAATTCGAAGGCGCGCATAATAGTCGCCACGTTGTGCCCCGACCAGCGGTTTTCGATCAGAGGCTTTGCATTCCTGGCGTTGAGGGGTTAACATCCGCAACCCTTAAAAACCGACGTCTTCAAGCGCTCTTTTGC
Source organism: Pseudomonas sp. SJZ078 (assembly GCF_007828255.1). NCBI lineage: Bacteria > Pseudomonadati > Pseudomonadota > Gammaproteobacteria > Pseudomonadales > Pseudomonadaceae > Pseudomonas > Pseudomonas sp. SJZ078. The sequence goes on from NZ_VIUG01000036.1 coordinate 51,278, forward strand.
CGCGAGGATGTTGACCCCGGTAATGAATGAAGGTAGCTCTGGATGCCAGCCGTCAAAGTAAAAGAGAACGAACCCTTCGACGTAGCTCTGCGTCGTTTCAAGCGCTCCTGCGAAAAAGCCGGTGTTCTGGCTGAAGTTCGTAGCCGCGAATTCTACGAGAAGCCGACTTCCGAGCGTAAGCGCAAAGCAGCAGCCGCTGTTAAGCGTCACGCCAAGAAAGTTCAGCGCGAACAGCGCCGCGCCGTACGTCTGTACTAATACACAGACGTTCGTAGCAAGCTTCTGCCAAGCCCGGCCTTCAAGCCGGGCTTATGGCATTTGCGGAACAACGCTTGATGCTTCACTGTCAAAGCCGCCGATGCGACCGAGACAACCGCTTCACCACGTCAGACCTGGCTTTTTTGCCAGCGGTGCACGTCTCTTCTGACGAGCCTTCCAAGGCTACTGACGAGCACACCCTGATTCCTCTAACGACGATCAGCCCATGGCACCTGCTTGCGTGCCCGCTCGATGAGCTATCCGAGGCCTGACCGGCCGTTACCGGATTCAGCGCAACATATTCAAACAGTCGAATACCGATGGTAATTAACGTCAGCGGATTATCGGCAGATACACTTCCCGACAGCAATGATGCAGACAACCCGGTCGAGCCACCGTTTACAGTGTCTCAAGACCAGGCCCCGGTTACGCCTGCCGATTCCGGGCCCCTATTTCGTGCAGTGATGATGAGAACGCCATGGCCGGGCTGATTCCCCAGAGCTTTATTGACGACCTCTTGAACCGCACCGACATCGTCGATGTGGTCAGCTCTCGCCTGCAAATGAAAAAGGCCGGCAAGAACTACACCGCCTGCTGTCCGTTCCACAAGGAAAAAACCCCGTCCTTCAGCGTCAGCCCCGACAAGCAGTTCTATTACTGCTTTGGCTGTGGCGCGGGCGGTAATGCCCTCGGCTTCATCATGGACCACGACAACCTGGATTTCCCCCAGGCCGTCGAAGAACTGGCCAAAGCCGCCGGCATGGAAATTCCTCGCGAGGAAAGCGGTCGAGCGCACAAGCCGCGCCAACCCACCGACTCGCCGCTCTACCCGCTGCTGACCGCGGCGGCGGAGTTCTACCGTCAAGCCCTGAAAAGCCATCCGGCCCGCAAGGCCGCGGTAGATTACCTCAAGGGTCGCGGCCTGACCGGCGAAATCGCCCGGGACTTTGGCCTCGGCTTCGCCCCGCCCGGCTGGGACAATCTGTACAAGCACTTGAGCAGCGACACGCTGCAGCAACGCGCCATGATCGACGCCGGCCTGCTGATAGAGAACGCCGAGACCGGCAAGCGCTACGACCGATTTCGCGACCGGGTGATGTTCCCGATCCGCGATACGCGTGGGCGAATCATTGCCTTCGGTGGCCGCGTTCTAGGCGATGACAAGCCCAAGTATCTGAACTCCCCGGAAACCCCGGTATTTCATAAGGGCCAAGAGCTGTACGGCTTGTATGAGGCCCGCAAGAATAACCGCAACCTCGACGAGATCATCGTCGTCGAAGGTTATATGGACGTCATCGCCCTCGCTCAGCAAGGTCTGCGCAATGCCGTTGCGACATTGGGCACGGCCACCAGCGAAGAGCACATGAAGCGACTTTTTCGCGTCGTGCCCAGCGTGCTGTTTTGCTTCGACGGCGATCAGGCCGGTCGCAATGCCGCCTGGCGCGCACTGGAAGCCACGCTACCGTGCTTGCAGGATGGTCGGCGGGCACGCTTTCTGTTTCTGCCGGAAGGTGAGGACCCCGATACCCTGGTGCGCTCCGAAGGCACCGATGCGTTCCGCGCGCGGATCAATCAGCACGCGCAACCATTGGCCGATTATTTCTTCCAGCAGTTGACCGAAGAGGCCGACCCGCGCTCCCTCGAGGGCAAAGCCCACATGGTCACCCTCGCGGCACCGCTGATCGACAAGGTACCCGGCGCCAACCTGCGCACGCTGATGCGCCAGCGCCTGACCGAAATCACCGGTCTCAACAGCGATGCGGTCAACCAACTGGCCCATAGCGCCCCGGCGGAGGCACCGCCGACATACGACCCGGGCATCGACTACGACGCGATGCCGGATTTCGCCGACTATCATCATCCTCAGCAGGACTATGCGCCGCAGCAGGAATGGACCCCGAAAAAAACCGGTAGCGGCGGCAAGAAATGGGACAAGAAACCCTGGGACAAGAACGGCAAGCGCGGTGATCGCGACCAACCACGTGCCCCGCGCGTGCCGATAGCCGTCGAAGCACCAACCCTAATCGCTCTTCGCACGCTAATTCATCACCCGCAGATGGCTGGCAAGGTCGAAACCGCTGATCATTTCGCAAACGAGAGCAATATCTATGCACAGCTGCTGGTGGCGCTGGTCGAGGCAGTGCAGAAAAATCCTAAGCTAAGCTCCATTCAGCTTATGGCTCGCTGGCATGGAACCGATCAGGGGCGCCTGCTTAAGGCGTTAGCAGAAAAAGAGTGGTTGATTGAAAACGACAATCTTGAACAACAATTTTTAGACACCATTACTAGGTTATCCGCGGGACAAGACGCACAGAACCTGGAAAACCTCATCAAGAAAGCAAGGCAACCGGGGCTGACTGCGGAGGATGCCAGCCAGATAGCGAATGAAATGCGTGAACTATTAAAACGCAGTGTCTCCACATCAAACCCGACCTCAACTGGCGCGTGAGGTCACAGCTCAGGTATAATCCTCGGCTTGTTTTTTGCCCGCCAAGACCTTCAGTGGATAGGGTGTTATGTCCGGAAAAGCGCAACAGCAGTCTCGTATCAAAGAGTTGATCCTATTGGGTCGTGAGCAGGGCTACCTGACTTACGCGGAGGTCAACGACCACCTGCCGGAGGATATTTCAGATCCGGAACAGGTGGAAGACATCATCCGCATGATCAACGACATGGGGATCAACGTATTCGAGGTTGCGCCAGATAAGGATGCCCTTATGCTGGCCGACGCCGATACCGACGAGGCGGCCGCTGAAGAAGCGGCCGCAGCGCTGGCGGCTGTCGAGACCGACATTGGTCGCACTACCGACCCCGTGCGCATGTACATGCGTGAAATGGGTACGGTAGAGCTTCTCACGCGTGAAGGCGAAATCGAAATCGCCAAGCGTATTGAAGAAGGCATCCGTGAGGTAATGGGCGCAATTGCGCACTTCCCTGGCACGGTCGACCATATTCTCTCCGAATACACCCGCGTCACCACCGAAGGTGGCCGCCTGTCCGACGTACTGAGTGGCTACATCGACCCGGACGACGGCACCACGCCGCCTGCCGCCGAAGTACCGCCGCCGATCGACGCCAAGGCCGAGAAGGCCGACGACGACAGCGATGACGACGACGCCGAAGCCAGCGAGGACGAGGAAGAAGCCGAAAGCGGTCCTGATCCTATCGTTGCCGCACAGCGTTTCGGCGCCGTGGCCGAGCAGATGGAAATCACCCGCAAGGCGCTGAAAAAGCACGGTCGCGACAACAAGCAGGCGATTGCCGAGCTGTTGGCCCTGGCCGAGCTGTTCATGCCGATCAAGCTGGTGCCCAAGCAGTTCGAAGGCCTGGTCGAGCGTGTTCGCAGCGCCCTGGATCGCCTGCGTCAGCAAGAGCGCGCGATCATGCAACTATGCGTTCGCGATGCCCGCATGCCACGTGCCGACTTCCTGCGCCAGTTCCCGGGTAACGAAGTCGACGAAAGCTGGACCGATGCGCTGGCCAAAGGCAAGACCAAATACGCCGAGGCCATTGCCCGCCTGCAACCGGACATCGTTCGTTGCCAGCAGAAGCTGAGCGCGCTGGAGACCGAAACCGGCCTGAGCATCGCCGAGATCAAGGACATCAACCGTCGCATGTCGATCGGTGAGGCCAAGGCCCGCCGCGCGAAGAAAGAGATGGTCGAAGCGAACCTGCGTCTGGTGATCTCCATCGCCAAGAAGTACACCAACCGCGGCCTGCAATTCCTCGATCTGATCCAGGAAGGCAACATCGGCCTGATGAAAGCGGTGGACAAGTTCGAATACCGTCGCGGCTACAAGTTCTCGACCTATGCCACCTGGTGGATCCGCCAGGCGATCACTCGTTCGATCGCCGACCAGGCCCGCACCATCCGTATTCCGGTGCACATGATCGAGACCATCAACAAGCTCAACCGTATTTCCCGGCAGATGTTGCAGGAAATGGGTCGCGAACCGACCCCGGAAGAGCTGGGCGAACGCATGGAGATGCCTGAGGACAAGATCCGCAAGGTATTGAAGATCGCCAAGGAGCCGATCTCCATGGAAACGCCGATCGGTGATGATGAAGACTCCCATCTGGGTGACTTCATCGAAGACTCCACCATGCAGTCGCCGATCGATGTCGCCACCGTCGAGAGCCTCAAGGAAGCGACTCGTGAAGTACTTTCCGGCCTCACTGCCCGTGAAGCCAAGGTACTGCGCATGCGTTTCGGCATCGATATGAATACCGACCACACCCTCGAGGAAGTCGGTAAGCAGTTTGACGTGACGCGCGAGCGGATTCGTCAGATCGAAGCCAAGGCGTTGCGCAAACTGCGCCACCCGACACGAAGCGAGCATCTGCGCTCCTTCCTCGACGAGTGACCTTCAGAACCCCCGGCCCTGCCGTAATGCTGTTCACTTAAGCATTTGAGTCCAAGCCGGGCTTTCTAGAAAATCCGATACCAGTCCTCTGGTATCGGATTTTTTATGCCCATT
>NZ_VIUG01000037.1:0-48588 GCF_007828255.1 Pseudomonas sp. SJZ078
CTCTCGAAAAACTTTGGAGAGACTTGAGCACGCGTTGCGAGCAGAGGTACATCAAGAGGCGCAGGCATTGGAATAGATTTGTGGGGATCCCTCAGACTCTGCTCGCATTTCGCCCTCTACGATAGCGGTATCGTTGAACCACACTGAGGCAGTGAACATATCGACTTACGCTGATGCGACACCTGAGCAGCAAGACGCCGAATTCGGCCAATTTTGGCAATCCATGCGCCATGCAGCCCAAGTCATACGTGAGCGCAGCCAGGTTCACAGCAATGGCGTGATCGGAACAGCAGCGGGTCACTGCGATGGCTTCAACCATCCGACGCCCGTAGCGGGTGTGGGGAAATTTGTCGAGCTGAACTGCCGCACACAGTACGGGTGTTTATATTGCGAGCACTATATCTGCCACAGTGACGAAGAGGATCTACATAAATTGTTGAGTTTGCAGTACGTAATCAATTCCGTGCGTAAAACGGTTCCTGACGTGGCGCACGCTGAGGCACTATACAAAGATCTCTCTATCCGAATTGAGTTTATCATCGAAGCGCTTTGCAAACGCTCTGATTCAACGAGGCAGACTGTCGAAGCGGTCAAAATAAAAGTGTTTGAGTATGGTGAAATTACTGCGTTTTGGGAAAGCCGATTGAGCCGTTATGAACGGTTGGGGGTGACATTTTGAGTGATGTTGTTCAGTCCATAGGCAGTCTCTTTGCTAGCGGTCACTTCGCTGGTACTTCCGAGCCAGATAATGCCTTTCATTTATATGGGAAGCCTAGTCCAAATTTTGTGCTATGTCGCGATGAGAATGGCATAGCAACGGCGATATATAACGGTGCTTCTTGGGACTTCAATCCATACAGGTTGAGTGCAAAAAAAGTTAATCGAATATCCTTTGATACAGTTTTTGATGATGAAGGGGAAGAGCAGTCAGTATTGATCGATGATGTCAAGTATTTGCTGTACTGTCTGATCTATTTTGCAGGCGGTGGACGACGCGGTACGCTCAGTGTATCCACGTTGAGTCAGTACTGGATGGTTTTGCGCATGGCCATGAAGTTTTGTTACGAGCAGAAGCAGAAGCGTTTGGTCGGCGTGCTTTCTTTGGAACAGTTGTTCACAGTGCCGGTATATCTTGCGGCGTTTATTCGTGAGCAAAAACCTGTTGGCAAGGTTCTGACTGGAATATTGCGGGCCTTGGTTAGCGTAGGCGGTAATCGACTGGGGTACGCCGTGCTCAACCCAAGTGCATTTGATCTTAAAGCTCCAGATTTCAAACAACATCCCGTTATTCCTACGCGTATCTATTTGAGCCTGATCAATGTAACTGGTGACCTCATCGATCAGCTACACCCCGGTTTAAACAGATTCGAGTCATTTATAGAGTGTTTCGCCAATGAGCACTATGGCCGTACGCGCATAAGGCAAAAAAAAGATCTGGGCTACAACGCGAGCTTTCACCCTGACATGCCTCAGGCACTCAAGGACCACGATCTGAGCGCGGTGTTCTCCGGAGAGTTTGCGTGCGCTCATAAGAGACATTTACAGACCGTCTTGCTCAAGATGCAGTATACGCTGGCAACCGTAGTCCACCTTTATACCGGCATGCGCGATCAAGAGGTCATGCGAATGTCCTATATCTGTTTATCCGATAAAATTGCCCAGGAAGCGGTTCTTGATGATGAAGGTATACTCCGAGATAAGTCACAGTCGGTAAATATTCTATCGACCACCACGAAATTTTCGGGCTACAAGAAAGAAAGTACTTGGTTCGCCCCAGATGAAGTCGTCAAGGCTATCGAGATTGCTAAAGCGATTTGCCGTGGTCTCGCTAAGCTATATAAGGTCGAGCTAGATGATCGCTGTCCGCTTTTTCTCAATCCATCGATATTGAGTTTTACGAGAGGTAAAGCAGAGGTTGGTGTTACGAGCTTTTCTTTAAGGTCTACTCAAGAGTCTACCTTACGATTGATTTTGATTAAGGACGAGGATGTTAAAGAACTATGTCAAAGCGACCCTTCTCGTGATTTTCACAACGATCCGGAATTCGCAGTCGGCCAGCCCTGGCCGCTGACCACGCATCAGTTCCGACGTTCGCTGGCGTTTTATGGTAGTAGCAGCGGCTTTCTCTCGCTGCCAACGCTTCGAACACAGTTTAAACACATGACCATCCAGATGGCTCGATATTACGCTAATAACTACGAGAATTTGCGAACGATATTTGGCTATTACGATGAGAGCAGAAATGAATTTTTGCTGCCACGCAATCACTTTGCCTTCGAATATTAGATGGCTATGCCCATGGCTGTAGCCAATCAACTGATTGCTGATCTTCTATTCAGTGAGGAGCCGTTATTTGGCGGCACTGGTTCGTATATGGAGAAGCAGAAAAAACGGCTTCAGGCGGGTGAGGTTCGAATTGAAGATGTCCGTGCTGACACTGAACAGCGGGTTAAAAATGGTGCAATCAGTTACAGGCCAACGCTTCTCGGTGGTTGTACCAAGGTAGGTCGTTGCGATTCGTTTCTGTTGGGTGATTACACTGAGTGCTTGACTTGTGAGGGGGCCATTATAAAACGCTCGAACCTAGATGCGGCTATCGAGGACGCGACGGAAGAATTGTGTAATTACCCGGAAAACTCTGGCGAATATCAGATTGTGAGGGGTGATATTGAGCGTTTGACGGCTTACAAAGCTCGGTTGATTGATACCGTGGAGTTATCGCTATGAAGAGTGGCCTGGTTGATAGTAGCGGCCTGAGTGCATGTGAGAACGCTTTCCAGCGACTCCTAGATGGCAATCCCGTTGTCGCTGAGCATGTAGGCCTAGACCTTTCGAAGCTCACTGCGAGCATTGTTAGTCTGGAGGCGGGGTTTGACCGTGGGTACTTAAAGAAATCTCGTAAGTCGCACTTACAGCTACTCGCAAAGATTGAGTCTGTTCGGGCAGGGGCCGGCAAAGGGACTTCGTCAAATGGTCGTCGAATCCGACAGTTGGAAAGTCAGTTAGCTTCGCTAGAAAAAGAGCTGTTAACGGCCCAAATTCAGCGCGATAAGGTTTTTGCTCAGAATATGAAATTATGGGATCGGGTACGTGATTTGGAATATTCGTTGAAAAATACGGGCACTGCTAACGTCAAGCAGTTCAGACGTCCGCATTGATCAATTGTCCAAACCTGGACCACGAGGAAGAGGGGGTTAACCACCACATTTTGTGGACATGACCGGCAGAGAACGACCCTTTGCGGCCAATCGCAGAAGGGGGTGGACAACTAAACGTTGTCCACCCTACACAGCTCCCGAATTCGCGTAGGGCGAATGGCCAACCCGTGGAACGCCTCGTGGCGTTTTCCATGAGTGGCCGCCCAGGCTACCTCGCTGAAGTATCGGAATTCGAATATTTCCATTCAATCTTTGATAGTGACGCCATGGCGATACGGCCTTGGATTCAACGGTGGCCGAAGAGTACACGCTCCATTCGGCACTCCAGTGATCAGGCAGCCGCGCTGCCTATTACCTCGCGGATCCGTGCGGCGATGTGCTCCACATGGGTTTCCAGGGCGAAGTGGCCCGTGTCGAGCAGCTCGACCACGGCGTTCGGCTTGTCCTTCCTGAAAGCTTCGGCGCCTGGCGGGATGAAGAACGGGTCGTGTCGACCCCAGATGATCAGCGCTGGCACTTGGGAGTTGCGCAAAAACGCCTGGAACTCCGGGTAGCGCTCGAGGTTGGTGGCATAGTCGAGAATTAGGTCCAGCTGGATATCCTTGTTGCCCGGACGTTCCAGTAGCAGCGCATCGAGGGTGTAGGACTCGGGGGCGACCTGCGTCGGGTCGGCGACGCCATGCAGGTACTGCCAGCGGGTCCCCTCCAGATGTAGCATGGCATCGTGGACGACCTGCCTGTTGGCGGCGGACGGATCAGCCCAGTAAGCACGTACCGGTGCCCAGGCATCGCCGAGCCCTTCCAGATAGGCGTTGCCGTTCTGCGAGATGAAGCCGCTCACCCGTTCGGGATGCGCGACGGCCAGGCGCAGGCCGGTCGGTGCGCCATAGTCGAACACGTACATGGCGTAGCGCGTCAGCCCGAGCGCGTCGACGAAGGCGCCGAGGGTATGGGCCAGGGCGTCGAAGCTGTAGTTATAGTTGCGTTCACTTGGCACTTCGGTAAAGCCGAAACCGGGAAGGTCTGGTGCGATCAGGCGGAAGCGGTCGGCGAGCAGCGGGATCAGGTTGCGGAACTGATGCGATGAGCTGGGAAAACCATGCAACAGCAGCAGCACCGGGGCATCCGGCTTGCCGGCTTCACGGTAGAAGACACGAACCCCGTCGGCTTCGACGAACTGGTGGCGGACTGAATGGGCGGAGCGGCAGATGGTGTTCATCGGATGAGCCCTCTGTAACCAGCGAAAATAAGGCGGTGGGTTACTACGAGGGTCAATCTCGCACGCACACGGTAACCAGTCAATGATTATTTTAGAGGTTATGGTCATGACCGACGACTGGCAGTTCTGGCGGATATGTAACTTGAATCGTCTAGTACAACGGTTACCATGACGGCAACGATCTTCCGCGAGAAATGCCATGGCCACCCCTGTCACCGAGCCCTTCGTAATCGCCGATCATCCGGCGCTGGATATGCTCAACACCATTGCCACTCGCGATGGCGTCGCTACCGATTTCTGGCAGAGCGATGCCGATGTGCACACCTGGATGAAACGCACCGGGTTAAGGGAGGCTCCTGTGCCACGCTTTGCCAAAGGGGCTGTGCTCGAGGCGGCGAAAGCCTTGCGCGAAGCCGTACGTGTCCTGGTCGAGCAACGCAAGGCCGGAGTGTACGGCGATCCAACGACGCTCAACCGTTTCTTGTGCGAAGCGGCCAGCCATTCGCAACTGGTCTGGGAGCATTCCGCCGAGCCGCGTCTACTGCGGATTGCCGAGCGCCAATCGCCGGAGCAATGGCTGGCCCCCCTGTCGGAACGGGCGGCAGACTTGCTATGCCATGGCGATTTCACTCTGGTCCGCCAGTGTGAACATTCGGACTGCACGCTCTGGTTCTACGATCGCACCAAGTCGCACCGACGTCGCTGGTGTGCCATGGCACTCTGCGGCAACCGGCATAAGGTCGCCGAGCATCGCAAACGTCAGTATCAGAAGTAACCGATTAGTCAGGTGCTGGCCAACGGCGCTTGGTGGTGGTCATGCCGAGGTAACGCCGAAGTTTTGGCCCTGATGGTCTCCTATTGGCCGTTTTCTGACGAGGTCGAATGCAAGCGGGTGGGATAATAGAGTGCAATTTCGCAGTCAAACACAGAACCACTACGCGCCATTTTTCAGTCAAACTACTCATCAGGATTGACTGTCAATGCGTTTTCGGGGAATTGGCTAAAAACCTTGGAAATACGGGCTTTGACAGGTGTCAAAGGTGCGCCGGGTACTTGATAGAGCGCATTACTGGCCGGATGATCCGTTGGTGGCGGAGGCGACGGCGCGGGTCAAGCCGCGTAAGTGAGCAAAGAGTAATCCGCAGGGAAGCTGAACCCTGTGGGAACGAGCCTGCTCGCGATGGCGGTGTATCAACTAGCCCAGAATTGACTGACCCGACGCTATCGCGAGCAGGCTCCCACAGCTGTCCGGCTATGGCGTAACGGGCAGCAGGAACCGTGCAATCACCGGCAAGTGATCGGAGATGCGCAACGTGTCGTCCTGTCGCACCTGGGCCTCGACCCGTTTGATGCGCGGGCTGTAGAACAGATAATCGACGGTGCGGTCCGGGCCGTTGAGGCCGGGGTCGTTCGGGTAGTGGGTCAGCCAGTGCGCACGGTCGATGCCACTGGCCTCGTTGTTGGTGGGAATCATCGGGTACTTGTCCCACAGCAGGTGTAGCGGACTGTCAACGGAGTAGGGGGTGCGCTGTTCGGGCGGCAGGCGCAGGTACTGCCCCAGGGGCAATAGATTGAAGTCACCGCCGATCAGCCAAGGCATGCCTCGGGATTCGAACTTGTCCAGGGCCTTGGATACGGCAGTGACTTGCTTGGGCAGGGTTTCGTCCGGCTGTGTGGCCCGCTCCAGATGCGTGTTGAGCACCGCCATTTGACTGCCATCGCTCAGCGGTATGTAGCTCACCAGCAGGGCATTTTTCGGTTGGAACTGGCGGCTGATGAAGTTGGTCTCGGCCACTGGCAGTTGCACCCGTTCGGCGTGATCGATGCGGTAGCGGCTCAGCGTTGCCAGTTGTCGACCGACGCTGCCGAAGATATGGGGGCTGGGTATGAAATCGGCCTTCCAGTCGAAGGCGCTGGTGCTGCAGGAGTAAAGGTCGGCGAGCCGCTCCTGCAACAACTTGAGTTGGTCCTGGTAGTCGCTGGCCTTGGCGCCGTTGTCCAATTCCTGCAGCAGGACGATGCCGGGTTGCTCGTCACGGATGACCCGTGCCACTTCGTCGAGGCTGAATGCCATGTCTTCCGGGGTTGGGCTTTCATCGTCGCCCTGGGCCAGGTCGTGCCAGAACACGTAGCGTTTGCCGGCCAGGAACTGGACGTTCCAGGTCATCACCTTTACCGCTTGGCCGGGCATCAGCGGCGCGGCGCCCGCGGTGCAATTGACCGGTAGTGTTTCCCGGGCTTGTGGGCGCCAGGTCAGGCCGTAGATCGCCAGTGCAGCGAGGCAGACGATCAGCAACAAGCTCAGCAATGTGTAGCGCAGTAAACGGGTCATGGCTCGGTTTTTTCCCCGATCAGCATGAATATCCGGAACAGCACCACGCTGGTGAACAGTTGCAGGAAGCTGTGAATGCTGTCGATCAACAGGCCGAGCCAGGGGTTCTGGGGCGGCGGATACACCGAGACGCTGGCGCCCTTGAGCAGCCACAGCGGCCCCATCACGCCCATGATGCACAACAGGATCCGCCAGAACCGGCCGCGGCTCATGCGCAGGCTTTCCTTCATCGCGGCCAGCGGCGCCAGGCCTCGGAGCACCAGCAGGTACTCGCTGAACGCCAGGGTCACCATCAGCCACAGGCCCGGCAGGATGTACAACGAAATACCCAGCAGGATCAGCAGCGTGTTGAGGGCGGTCAGCAACGCGAAGCGCGGCCAGAGGATCAGGGCCGCGGCTAGGAGGTCGCGAATGTGCGGCGATTCGCCTCGGCTGCGGGCGTCGAGAAACAGGATCAGTGCAGCGGTGTACACCGGATATACCAGCAGCCCGACGATCACGCTGTAGCCCGGAAAACCATCAGGGCCGAGAGCGCTGTCGACGGCTTGTTGCAGCACGGCCTCGAGTATCACCAGTGGCAGGCACAGCTGGGCGATCCGGCCCAGATGGCGCTTGAAGAAATACAAAGAGTCGCGCAGCACGTCAAACGGATTCATGAGTCGGATCGCAGGTCCAGAAGCGGTCCGACACTTTAACCGATCAGGCACCCGCACAAGCAAACGTAAACATCAGGTAAAGACCATTGAAACCTTCGTGGCAAGCCCCATTACTGATGAGCACCGGTTCTGCGGAACCGGCTTGGTTTTCTACCCGGCAATCTGATGAGGTCGCCATGAACAGCGAAGAACAAACCCTGATCGATGGACTGTTTTCACGGCTGCAACAGGCCGAAAAGGATTCAGGCCCGCGCGACGCCCAGGCCGAGGCGCGGATCAAGGAGCACTTGGCCAGCCAGCCCGCGGCCGGTTATTTCATGGCCCAGGCGATTCTTGTGCAGGAGGCGGCAATCAAACGCCTCGACGAGCAGAACAGGCAACTGACCGAGCAAGTCCAGCAACTGCAGACGGACCTGCAGAACGCTCGCAGCCAGGCCTCGGCACCCAGCGGTGGCGGTGGTTTCCTCTCGAGTATTTTTGGTGGCAGCAGCCGCGATTCGCGACCGGCCCCCGTCCCAAGCGCTCCGGCAACCGGCGGTGGCGGCTGGCGCGAGCCGGCGCGGCCGTCGTTCAACAACGCCCCGGCTCAGCAGGGCTTCGGTGCGCCGCCAGCGGGCTATGGCGCTGCACAACAACAAGCCCCGGCAGCGAGCAGCTTCCTGGGTGGCGCCCTGAAAACCGCGGCCGGCGTGGCCGGTGGTGTGATGTTGGCGCAAGGTATCAGCAGTCTGTTCCACAGCGGCCAGCAGCCCCAGGAAATCGTCGAGATCATCAAGCAAGAGCCGGCCCAACCGGCCAGCGACGTGGGTAACAGCGGGGACAACGGTTGGGGCGACGACCAGCGCATGGCCGACAACGATAACTACGGCAACGACCAGGGCGGCTTCAGCGACGCGGACTACAGCGACGACTCTTCCTTCTTTGGCGACGACGATTCCTTCGTCTGACCTGCCATTCGTCCGGGGTGCCCACGCGCCTCGGACCGATTATTCGCGGAACCCTCCTTCGGGCTGGCATACTGGGCGCCTTTTCGGGCTTGGTGGCCACATCGGCCACTGATGCCTGACCCAGAGCCTGTGCGCTTGTGCATTCAAGAGGAACCGCGGTGAAGAAAATCGCAGTGTTCGCCGATGTTCAGAACCTCTATTACACCGTGCGCCAGGCCTATGGTTGTCACTTCAACTACGCCGCCCTGTGGGCCGACATCAGCAAACAAGGGCAGATCGTCGAGGCCTACGCCTATGCGATCGATCGCGGCGACAGCAAGCAGCAGCAATTCCAGCAGATCCTGCGCAACCTGGGTTTCACCGTGAAGCTCAAGCCCTACATCCAGCGCAGCGACGGCTCGGCCAAGGGCGATTGGGACGTGGGCATCACGCTGGACATCATGGACGCCGCCGACCATGTCGACGAGGTCGTGCTGGCCTCGGGTGACGGCGACTTCGACATGCTGCTCGAACGCATCATCAGCAAGCACGGTGTGCAGGCGGTGGCGTACGGCGTGCCGGGGTTGACGGCCAACTCGCTGATCCGTGCCGCCAGTCGCTACGTGCCCATCGAAGGCGCGCTGCTGCTCAAGAATTGATCGTTACGGAGTTCAGACAGGTTTGGAACGCATCGCAGTCATCGACTTTGAGACCACCGGAATCACCCCGAGCAGCAGTTGCCGAGCCACGGAAATCGCCGTGGTAATGCTTGAGCAAGGCCGGATCGTCGACCGCTACCAGAGCCTGATGAATGCCGGCGTGCGGGTGCCGGCTTTCATCGAGCAACTGACTGGCATCAGCAATGCCATGCTGCGCAGCGCGCCGCCGGCCGAGCGGGTGATGAACGAGGTCAACGAGTTCGTCGGCACCACGCCGCTGCTGGCGCATAACGCCGCGTTCGACCAGAAGTTCTGGGACTTCGAACTGGGGCGGATCAAGCGTACCCGCCTGCAGAATTTTGCCTGTTCGCTGCTGCTCGCCCGACGCCTGATGCCGGCCGCGCCGAACCACAAGCTCGGCACCCTCAACGCCTTCGCCGGCCTGCCCCATACCGGCCAAGCTCACCGGGCCATGGCCGACGCTGAAATGGCCGCCAACCTCACCGCGCATCTGGCTTCGGAACTGCGGCAGACGCATGGGCTGCGGGAGTTGTCCCATGATTTGCTGTGCAGCTTGCAGAAAGTGCCGGCGGCGAAGATCAATGAGCATCTCAAGCGTTATCGCGACTGCTAAATACACCACAAAACCCCTGTGGGAGCGGGCTTGCTCGCGAATGCGGTGCGTCAGTTAATGAAGATGTCGACTGATACACCGCCTTCGCGAGCAAGCCCGCTCCCACAGTTTTGATTTGTCTTGAACCGATTATTTTCCGTTGCCTTCCAATTGCCCCAGCGGCACCCGCTTTTCAATGGCACTGGACAGCACGATCGAGGTCTTGCTGAAGCCGAACTTGGCGATCCGGTTGATCAGCTCTTCCAGCTCCGGCATCGAGCCGACCGCCGCTTGCATGATCACGCAGGGGTCGCCGGTCACCCGGTGGCATTCGGTCAGTTGGGGAATCTTGCACAAGTCGTCGTAGGCCTTCTGGTTGCCGTGCTGGTTCATCCGCAATTCGATCACGCACTGCACCGGCAGGCCGATCTTGGCCATGTCGACCTTGGCCTGGTAGCCGGTAATGATCCCGCTGGTTTCCAGTTTGCTGACGCGTTCGGCCACGGCCGGGGCCGAGAGGTTCACTTTGCGGGCCAGTTCGGCGTAGGACGCACGACCGTTTTCCAACAGGGCGCTGAGCAGCATGCGGTCGTATTTATCCACAGTTCAGGTTCCAGATCGGGTGGCTTTCGAAAGGCTGGTTTATAGCGCCAATCTCCGTGTTTTGAAAAGTGTATGGGCCAGATAAACAGGTTTTGTAGCTTATTTTCCGTTCATCGCCTTTCTAGAATAGCGTCTCTCATTGTCCTGACTTCGAGCTGACCATGCCTGGCCCACGCCGTTTTCCACTGCCGCTGATCGCTGCCTTCTTCGCCCTGTATGTCATCTGGGGATCGACTTATCTGGTGATTCGCATCGGCGTGGAGCATTGGCCGCCGTTGTTGCTGGCCGGGATTCGCTTCGTGCTGGCCGGCTCGCTCATGTATGGCTTCCTGCGCTGGCGCGGGGCACCGGCGCCGACCTGGGCGCAGTGGAAGGCCGGAGCCATCATCGGCGTGTTGCTGCTCAGTTTCGGCAACGGCGCGGTCAGTGTCGCCGAGCACACCGGCGTGGCTTCCGGGGTCGCGGCGTTGGCCGTGGCGACGGTGCCTTTGTTTACCCTGCTTTGCGGGTATTTCTGGGGCGCACGTAATACACGCCTTGAATGGGCGGGTATTGTGCTGGGGCTGATCGGCATCGCCATGCTCAACCTGGGCTCCAACCTGCAATCCAGTCCGCTGGGGGCAACCTTGCTGGTGTTCGCGGCGGCGTCGTGGGCCTTCGGCTCGGTGCTGAGCAAACATCTGCCTTTGCCGGCGGGGGCGATGGCCAGTGCCGTGGAAATGCTGGTGGGCGGCGTGGTGCTGTTGATCGGCAGCTTCGCCAGTGGCGAACACCTGGAGCGCATCCCGCCGTTCGAGGGCTGGTTCGCGCTGGCCTACCTGACGTTCTTCGGTTCGATCATTGCCTTCAACGCCTACATGTATCTGCTCAAGCATGTACGGCCGGCGGCGGCCACCAGTTATGCCTACGTCAACCCGGCGGTAGCGGTGCTGCTGGGGATCGTGTTTGCCGGCGAAAGTATCGGCGTCGAAGAGTCCCTGGCGATGCTGGTGATCATCAGTGCCGTGGTGTTGATCGGGCTGCCTCAGTGGCGCAAGCCCAAGCCTGCGCCGGTTGAATCCTGAATTAAGGTAAACTGCCGCGCATTGCACACCCTGCGCTGATTTTTCCGACGGTACTTCCATGACTTTCGCCACCCTTGGCCTGATCGAACCTTTGTTGCGCGCCCTCGAGACGCTCGGCTACCAGACCCCGACCCCGGTGCAGGCTCAGGCCATGCCGGCGGTGCTGGCCGGTCGCGACCTGATGGCCGCGGCCCAGACCGGCACCGGCAAGACCGCCGGTTTCGCCGTGCCGCTGTTGCAGTTGCTGACCACCGAAGGGCCGAAAGTGGCCGCCAACTCGGTGCGGGCGCTGATCCTGGTACCGACCCGCGAATTGGCCGAGCAGGTCCATGAAAGCGTGCGCCAATACGCGCAGAACCTGCCGTTGAGCACCTACGCCGTTTACGGTGGCGTCAGCATCAACCCGCAGATGATGAAACTGCGCAAAGGCGTCGACCTGCTGGTCGCCACGCCGGGGCGCTTGCTCGATCTGTTCCGGCAGAACGCGCTGAAGTTCAACCAGTTGCAGACCCTGGTGCTGGACGAAGCCGACCGCATGCTTGACCTGGGCTTCTCCGAGGAACTGGCGAATATCTACAAGGCGCTGCCGAAGAAACGCCAGACGCTGCTGTTCTCGGCGACCTTTTCCGACGCCATCCGTTTGCTGGCCGGGCAGATGCTCAACGATCCGCTGAGCATTGAAGTGAGCCCGCGCAACGTCGCCGCCAGCACCGTCAAGCAATGGGTGGTGACGGTGGACAAAAAGCGCAAGCCGGAATTGTTCGTGCACCTGATGCGCAAGAACAAGTGGAAGCAGGTACTGGTGTTCGCCAAGACCCGCAACGGTGTCGATGCATTGGTGGAAAAACTCCAGGGACTGGGCGTCAATGCTGACGGCATCCACGGCGACAAACCCCAGGCCACCCGCCAGCGCGCACTGGACCGTTTCAAGCTCGGTGACATCCAGATTCTGGTGGCCACCGATGTCGCCGCCCGTGGTCTGGATATCGAAGACCTGCCTCTGGTGGTGAATTTCGATTTGCCGATCGTCGCCGAAGACTACATTCATCGCATCGGCCGTACTGGCCGGGCGGGCGCCACGGGGCAAGCGATTTCCCTGGTGTGTGCCGATGAAGTGAACCTGCTGTCAGCCATCGAGATGTTGACCCGCCAGACGTTGACTCGCCAGATGGAGCAGGACTTCGAGCCTGAACATCGGGTACCGGATACCGACGCCAGTGGCCAGGTGATCAAGAAGCCGAAAAAGCCGAAGAAGCCAAAGACGTCGGGCGGTGGCGGCAAGCGCAACCTCGGCAAATGGGTGGACAGCGGGGACTCGGCGCCGGTGGAGCCTTCGGTCAAGCCGGTGCGCAAAGTGCCGGTGTTCAATACCGGGCCGCGTAAACGCAAGCCGTAGCGGAGCAGCGGGAAGCCGCAAGCTTCAAGCTGCAAGTTAAAAGCAGTACGCGTTCGACTTGCAGCTTATGGCTTGCCGCTGTTTCGCAGAAACTCCAACATCCCCAACCCCGCCGCCCGCCCGCTGGCAAAGCACGCCGTCAGCAGATACCCCCCGGTCGGTGCTTCCCAGTCGAGCATTTCCCCCGCACAGAACACGCCGGGTATCCGCTTGAGCATCAGGTTTTCATCCACGGCGTCGAATGTCACGCCACCGGCGCTGCTGATGGCTTCGTCCAGGGGGCGGGTTTTTACCAGGGTGATCGGTAATGCTTTGATCGCCCGGGCCAGCTGCGTCGGGTCTGCGAAACAGTCGGCAGACGTCTGTTCGCGTAACAACGCCGCCTTGACCCCATCGATCCCCAACTGGCTGTGCAGGTGCTTGGCCATCGAGCGTGAACCGCGCGGTTTGCTCAAGGCCTGGAGCACTTTATCCATAGGCCGGCCCGGCAACAGATCCAGATGGATCGTCGCACTGCCGTGGCGATTGATGGCTTCTCGAATCGGTGCCGACAAGGCGTAGATCAGGCTGCCTTCGATACCGGTGGCGGTGATGACGCATTCGCCGAGACGGGGAACGTCGTCGTTCAAGCCGATGGCGATGTTTTTCAGCGGGGCGCCGGCGAATTTGCTGACCATCAGCTCGCTCCAGGCCTGCACGTCGAAGCCGCAGTTGCTCGGTTGCAACGGAGCAAGGGCAACACCGCGCTGTTCCAACGCCAACATCCAGGCCCCGTCGGAGCCCAGGCGTGACCAACTGCCGCCGCCCAGCGCAAGCAGCGTGGCGACGGGCTGGAGGGTTTTTTCACCTTCCTGGCTGGCTATTCGCAGGCTGTTGTCGGGGTTCCAGCCGAGCCAGCGATGGCGGGTGTGGATCTTCACCCCGGCGTCGCGCAGGCGCTTGAGCCAGGCACGCAGCAGCGGGGCGGCTTTCATGTCGGTGGGAAACACTCGCCCGGAACTGCCGACAAAGGTGTCGATGCCCAGACCGTGAATCCAGGTGCACAGCTCATCCGCGCCGAAGGCCCGCAGCAACGGGGCGATATCTGCGGCCCGTTCGGCGTAGCGGGACAGGAATGCCGGGAAGGCTTCCGAGTGGGTGATATTCATGCCGCCGACACCGGCCAGCAGAAACTTCCTGCCCACCGAGGGCATGCCGTCGTACAGGTCGACCTGGATGCCGGCCTGGCTCAAAACCTCCGCTGCCATGAGACCGGCAGGGCCGCCGCCGATGATCGCGATGGTTGGAGTGTTGGATGGGGCGGTCGAGGTCATGGCGTGAACTGCAGGGAGGGGATAAGCGCGGCATTCTATCAGCACAGATTCTGTGGGAGCGGGCTTGCTCGCGAAAGCGGTGTGTCAGTTAACGAAGATGTCGACTGAAATACCGCTTTCGCGAGCAATCCCGCTCCCACAGGGATGGAGGTGTTCTTGAGTCTGTGGTTAAAAAACAACCAGACCTCTGCAAGCTATACCTAATATAGCCTGTAGGCCGTTTCGCTCAGGTTATCCACAGGCCGCTCCACAGGCATTGTGGGTAACGCACCCAGACTTCAATGACACCCTGATGACGACCAGACTTTTTGTGCGCTGTGATGCAGGATCCCGTGACGCCGGGCCAGAGCCCTGCGGTCCTTGCTGTAGCCGCCGCCGATCACCCCGACCACCGGGATGTCGCGCCCGAGACAATGACGCATGACGCTCTCGTCCCGGGCGGCGAGCCCTTCGTCTGTCAGCTTCAGGTAACCGAGGGCGTCGTCCTTGTGTACATCGACCCCCGCGTCATACAACACCAGGTCCGGCTGGTAGAGCGGCAGCAGATAGTTGAGGGCGTCGTCCACCACCTGCAGGTAGGCCGAATCTTCAATGCCCATCGGCAATGGAATGTCCCAATCGCTCTGAGCCTTGCGTGCGGGAAAATTCTTTTCGCAATGCAAGGAAACTGTCACGGCGTCCGGGGTGTCATGGAGTATCCGGGCGGTACCGTCGCCCTGATGCACGTCGCAGTCGAAAATCAACACCCGCGAGACGCGGCCACTGGCGAGAAAATAGCGGCTGATCACCGCCAGGTCGTTGAAAATGCAAAATCCTGCAGGGTGGTCGTAGTGGGCATGGTGGGTGCCTCCGGCCAGGTGACAGGCCAGCCCGTGTTCGAGGGCCTGCTCGGCCGCCAGCAACGAACCGCCCACGGCCCGTACCGTTCGCCGGGCCAGGGCTTCGCTCCAGGGCAGGCCGAGCCGCCGTTGGTCTTCGCGGGACAACTCGCCACTCATGTAGCGTTCGATATAGACGCGATCATGGGCCAGGGCGAGGATCTCGGGCGGGCACAGCGACGGGCGCAACAGGTCCGCGTCGCGGGTCAGCCGGCTGTCAACCAGGTGGTCGCGCAGCAAGCGGAATTTGTCCATGGGGAAACGGTGTTCCGCCGGGAACTCGGGACTGTAGTCTTCGTGATAGATAAGCGGCAGCGGCATGGTGTTTTCAGCGATGATTGAATGACGGATCCTACCAGCGATGTAGACTTTGGGGCATGGAAGGGGAGTAGAGATGGAGCCGATACTGGAACTGGAAAGTGCGCGGCTGCTCATGCGGCAGTGGCACGATGAGGATCTGCCGGCGTTTGCGGCCATGTCTGCCGATTCGCAGGTGATGCGTTATTTCCCGGCACCCCTGAGCCGCCTTGAAAGTGCCGCGCTGATCGGGCGCGTGCGTGGGCACTTTGCCGAACATGGTTTTGGCTTGTGGGCGCTGGAGCGCAAGGACACCGGTGCCTTCATCGGTTTTACCGGGCTGGGTGTGGTGGGGTTCGACGCGCATTTCACGCCGGCCATCGAGATCGGCTGGCGCCTGGCCCGGGAGCACTGGGGCCTGGGGTATGCCAGCGAGGCTGCCTGGACGGCGTTGCGCTGTGGGTTTGACCGCCTGGGGCTGGACGAGGTAGTGGCATTCACCTCGACCGATAACCTGCCATCGCAAAAGGTCATGCAGGCGATCGGCATGCACCATGATCCGGTTGACGATTTCGAACATCCAAAACTCGCGGTCGGTCATCCATTGCGTCACCATGTGCTCTACCGCATCAACCGCGAGCAGTGGCTGCAGACCCTGCACGGTTAACCGACACGGACGTCTACATTAGTGGGCCAACAATTGATCCACCGTCGCAGCTCAGACTGCGCGGTGTGCTGTGTGAGGAAGTCTGAATGAGCCATGTGTTGGAAGATCTGGTCGACCTGCTGACCCTGGAACCGATCGAAGAGAATCTGTTCCGCGGTCGCAGCCAGGACCTCGGGTTCCGCCAGTTGTTCGGCGGCCAGGTGCTGGGCCAGTCGTTGTCGGCGGCCAGCCAGACGGTGGAAGAGGCGCGCCATGTGCATTCGATGCATGGCTATTTCCTGCGTCCGGGCGACGCGGCGTTGCCGGTGGTCTACCAGGTGGACCGGGTACGCGATGGCGGCAGCTTCAGCACCCGCCGGGTCACGGCGATCCAGAAAGGTAATCCTATTTTCACCTGCAGTGCATCGTTCCAGTACGACGAACAGGGTTTCGAGCACCAGAGCACCATGCCCCAGGTCGTCGGGCCGGAAAACCTGCCCTCCGAGCTGGAGCTGACCCAGCAGCGGGCGCACCTGTTGCCCGAGCACATGCGGGAAAAACTGCTGTGCCCCAAGCCGATCGAGGTACGCCCGGTCACGGAAAAGGACCCGTATAACCCGCAGCCGGCCGACCCGATCAAATACGTGTGGTTCCGCGCCGATGGCGCTCTGGCGGATTCGCCGGCGTTGCACAAATACCTGCTGGCCTACGCTTCGGACTTCGGCCTGCTGACCACGTCGATGCTGCCCCATGGCAAATCGGTCTGGCAGAAGGACATGCAGGTCGCCAGTCTCGACCACGCTTTGTGGTTCCACGCCGACCTGCGTGCCGACGACTGGTTGCTCTACGCCATGGACAGCCCTTGGGCCGGCAATTCCCGCGGATTTTCCCGCGGCAGCGTGTTCAATCGCGCCGGCCAACTGGTAGCCTCGGTGACCCAGGAAGGCCTGATCCGCCATCGCAAGGACTGGGCATGAGCCTGGCGGACGTACGGCACTGGGTCTTCGACATGGATGGCACGCTGACCATTGCCGTGCATGATTTCGCGGCCATCCGGGTGGCCCTGGCGATTCCGGCCGAAGACGACATCCTGACCCACCTGGCGGCCTTGCCGGCGGATGAAGCCGCGGCCAAGCATGCCTGGCTGCTGGAGCACGAGCGGGACCTGGCGCTGGGCTCCAGACCGGCGCCGGGTGCGGTCGAGTTGGTACGTGACCTGGCCGGGCGTGGCTATCGCCTGGGGATCCTGACCCGCAACGCCCGGGAACTGGCCCATGTGACACTCGAGGCCATCGGCCTGGCCGATTGTTTCGCTGTGGAGGACGTGCTGGGTCGTGACGAAGCACCGCCCAAGCCGCACCCGGGTGGCCT
Source organism: Pseudomonas sp. SJZ078 (assembly GCF_007828255.1). Classification (NCBI taxonomy): domain Bacteria; kingdom Pseudomonadati; phylum Pseudomonadota; class Gammaproteobacteria; order Pseudomonadales; family Pseudomonadaceae; genus Pseudomonas; species Pseudomonas sp. SJZ078. The sequence goes on from NZ_VIUG01000037.1 coordinate 17,132, forward strand.
GTTGAAACTGGCCGAAGCCTGGCGCGTGGCGCCTGCGGACATGGTCATGGTCGGCGATTATCGCTTCGACCTGGACTGTGGTCGTGCGGCGGGGGCGCGGACCGTGCTGGTGAACCTGCCGGACAATCCGTGGCCGGAGCTAGCGGATTGGCATGCCCGGGATTGTGGCGAATTGCGGCGGATGCTTTTGGCTTGAGAGACAGATCGACAGGTCAATCGCTATCGCGAGCAGGCTCGCTCCCACATTCGATCGCATTTTATCTGAAGTAACTCCGTCAAACTGTGGGAGCGGGCTTGCCCGCGAAGGGGGCCTGTCAGTTGGCAGAAGACTTACTGCCCGAACAACGCCTTCAGCCCCTCGGCTGAATTGAACATCCCATCCCCATCATGCCCCACCCCCGGCACTTCGATCAGCCGCTGGTTCAGCCCCTCGGCGTGGCGCCGGGTCAGGTAGTCGAAGTAGAAATGCCCGCGCAACAACCGATACGGCCCCTGGGTCTGCGCCTCGCAGCTTTTATCCAGCGCCGGGTGCTCCGGATCGACGTCCTGTTGTCCGAGCAGGTAGGTGATGTCACGCTTGATGTAGTTCTCCTCCAGTTGGGCGGCTGTCTGCCCGGCGGCATAGGCGGGCAGGTTGTGCAGGCCGTATTTCCAGCGATTGAAACCGGGGCAACCGCCTGGGTCGAACGCCATGGGCCGCTGTGCATCGAAGTAGGCATAGGAGGACGGGTTGGCGATGACGAAACGCGGGGCGATCCGGTACTGCCCATGGGCGAGCAGGGCGTAGCGCTGAACCACCTGGGCGCCGCCGGAATGACCGGCAACGACGATTTCCTTCACGTCGGGAAACTGCTGCCGGTCGCTGACCCGTGCAACGATGTCGTCGAGAACCTGGTAGGAACTGACCGGACTCGGCCCTGTGGATAAACCGCCGGCCATCCAGTCGTTGCCTTGCCAGCGCAACAACTCATTGGGGAGTTGATGACGGGCGACGTCCTGCTCATTGAGGAACTGCGGGGCGATGATCAACGTGGTGGCCAGTTGTCCGGCCTGGCCGGCGGCTTTCTCGGCGCTGTGCAGGTAGGTGTCGGCGTTGCGCAGCCGCCCATGCAGGATGATCAGCACACGTTGGATAGACGTTGGGGGCGGGCTCACCCCGACCACCATGCTGCCGCCCTTGAGCTGCAGCCGCCCCTGCGCCACCGTGTTCACAGCGTGTTCGTCAGCCTGGGCGAAGAGGCTGCACAGCACCAGTGCGATCGATGCGGCCCATTTCATCTACAGGTTTTTCGCCGCAAAAGTGTCGCATTGGCTGACCAGGCCCTGGGCGAACCCGGCCTTGAACCAGCGCACCCGTTGCGCCGACGTGCCGTGGGTAAAGGAGTCCGGCACCACGCGGCCCTGGCCTTGTTGCTGCAAGCGGTCGTCACCGATGGCGTTGGCGGCGTTCAAAGCTTCTTCGACGTCTCCGGGCTCCAGCCAGTTCAGGCGCTTCTGCGCATGATTGGCCCAGACGCCGGCCAGGCAATCGGCCTGCAATTCCTGACGCACCAGCAAGCCGCCGTCGCCTTCCATCTGCCGGCCTTGTTGGCGAGCTTCCTGGATTTTCGCCGACACACCGAGCAACGTCTGCACATGGTGGCCGACTTCATGGGCGATGACATAGGCTTGGGCGAAGTCTCCGGCGGCGGAGAAGCGCTGGGACATCTCCTTGAAGAAGCTCATGTCCAGGTAGACCTGCCGATCCGCCGGGCAATAGAACGGCCCGGTTGCCGATGAGGCGAGGCCGCACGCCGAGTTGACCCGACCGCTGAACAGCACCAGTTTGGGCTGCTGGTATTGGCGTCCGGCCTGCTGGAAGACCTGGCCCCAGGTGTCTTCGGTATCACCGAGGATCGAACGCACGAACTCGGCCTGTTCATCGTTGGCCGGTGGCGCCTGGCGGGTTTGAGAGGAGGTCGGTGCGGACTGATCCATCTGCCCGGCCAGTTGCCCGAGGATCTGCATCGGATCCTGGCCGGTGATCCAGCCGATGCCAACGATCAACAGAATGGCCGTCAGGCTCAGCCCCTTGCCCCCACCAAAGCGCATCCCGCCGCCGTCACCATCGCCACGGGCGTCCACCACGTTGTCACTGCGGCGACCTTTTTTCCATAGCATGTGGGAGTCCTCTGATTGACCGTGTGGACAGTGTTGCCGTTGAGTGGGAATGACGCCAGTTTACTAACAGATTTGTGACATAAGCTCCCCCAAGAGACAGCATCAGCCGATGAAAGTGTACTTGGTTCCAGAATTTGCATTAGACTTTAAAAATTCTGGAATTGATAACATTGCATCGGGGTCCCATGGCTGGAAGTCAGATTGAGCGGGTTTTCGATGTGCTGGAAAGTCTCGCCGGCGAACCTCGCGGCTGGCCACTTCAAGGGCTGGCCGAACAACTGCAGATCCCCAAGAGTGCCACCCACCGCTTGCTCGCCGAGCTGATGCGCCTGGGCTACGTGCGCCAGAACCCCGAGAACCTGCGTTATCACATGTCCACCCGGCTGGTCGCCCTGGGGTTTCGCTATCTCTCGCGCAGCGGCGCCGACATCGTGCAGCCGGTGCTGGACCGTCTGGCCCGGGAAACCGGTGAACTGGTGCGCCTGGGGGTCATCGAAGGGGATCGCCAGACCTGGATCGCCAAGTCTCAAGGGGCGCGGTCCGGTTTGCGCTACGACCCGGACATGGGCCGCGAGACGCCGCTGTTCTATACGGCGTCGGGTCATGCCTGGCTGGCGTGCATGAGCGATGCCGAGGCGTTGGCGTTGGTCGAGCGCCAGGCTGCCCAGGTACCGGTGGATGTGGGGCCAAACGCGCCCCATAGCACCCATGAACTGTTGGAATACCTTCGTGCGGCCCGCGAACAGGGGTATGCCTGTGTCGAAGAGAGTTCGGCGATTGGCACTTCGGCCGTTGCCGCCGTGGTGCGTCATCCGCAGGACGACCGGGTCGTCGGCGTACTCAGCGTTGCCGGGCCCAGCGCACGGATGACGCGGGTACGGTTGCATGAATTGGCCCCAACCTTGCTGGCGTTTGCCGAGGAATTGTCGCAAGCGAGCCAGGCGTCGGAGTTATTCAGCTGATACAAGCAGAGATTGGCCCCTAAATTATGTCACCCAGGATCACCCCATGACCGTCAGCACCCCGCTTTCCGGTGTCAATCAGGCCTTCAAGGGCATCCTGCTGATTGTCTTCGCGACGTTCCTGTTTTCCAGCCATGACGCCCTGTCGAAATACCTCTCGGGTTTCTATCCGATCATCATGGTGGTGTGGGCCCGTTATGTGGTGCATACCCTGCTGATGGCGGGCATCTTCCTGCCGCGCTCTGGGTTGCGGGTGCTGCGTACGAAGCGCCCGTTGTGGCAGTCGGCGCGGGCGTTGTGCCTGCTGGGCACCAGTCTCTTCTTCACCACGTCGCTGCTGTACATCCCGTTGGCCGAAGCGACGGCGGTCAACTTCCTGGCCCCGGTATTGGTCACGGCGTTGTCGGTGCCGCTGCTGGGCGAGCGGGTGACACGCGGTCAATGGGTGGCGGTGATCTTCGGCTTCATCGGGGTGCTGATCATCGTCCATCCGGGCGGGGACCTGTTCACTCCGGCCGTGCTGTTGCCGTTCTGCTCGGCATTGTTCTTCTGTTTCTATCAGTTGCTCACGCGCAAGCTCAGCGAAGTCGACAGCCCGACCACCAGTAATTTCTTCGCCGGTTTGTGCAACACATTGGTGATGAGTGCACTGGTACCGTTCTTCTGGCAGGTGCCGAGCCTGTTGCATGGGGCGATGATGCTGGCGTTGGGGGCTTGTGGGATGACGGCGCATCTGATGCTGACCCAGGCCTTCCGCGTTGCCGCCCCGGCGCTGCTGGCGCCCTTCAGCTACTGCCAGATCGTCTTCGCCGGTCTGTTGGGTTGGCTGCTGTTCAGCCACACGCCGACGCTGACCACGGTGCTGGGTATCGTGCTGATCTGTCTCAGCGGATTGGCTGCGGCGTGGCAGCAGCGACGCAAATGACACGGACCACCTGTGGCGAGGGGATAAATCCCCTCGCCACAAAAGCTGGTGTCTGTTCTAACTGACCGGTATCAATCCAGCGTCGGAATCTTGCGCGGTGCCATGAAGTACAGCCAGATCAGGGCCGTGAAGTACATCGCCGGAATCAGGGTGAACAACACGGTGTAGTTGTTATGGGTCACCGTCAGGATGTGTCCCACCAGCTGGGTCATGAACATCCCGCCGATGGCGGCGCACATGCCGCCGAAGCCGAACACGGTGCTCATCATGTGCTTGGGCGTGTAGTCCATCACCAGGCTCCAGATGTTGGCGGTCCAGGCCTGGTGCGCGCCGATGGCCAGGGAAATGGCGAACACCGCCATCCACAGGTTGCTGGCGCCGGCGGCCATGATCACGCCGACGATGCAGCAGGCGAACAGCAGCATGGAGACCAATCGTGCCTTGATCGGATTCAACCCGCGGCCGATCAGGAACGAAGAGAGGATGCCGCCACCCACGCTGCCGAAGTCGGCGGTGAGGTAGATGATGATCAGCGGGATGCCCATCTGGGTCACGTTGATGCCCAGGTTGTATTGCTGGTTCAGGAACGGTGGCAACCAATAGAGATAGAACCAGAACACCGGCGCCGTGATCGAGTAGGCCAGGGCGAACGCCCAGGTGCCGCGCATGCGCAGGATGCGGGAGAAGGGCACGCGGGCCAGTTCCGGTTCACTCTCACGTTGGATGTAGTCCAGTTCCGACTGTTTGACGCTGGGGTGGTCTTCCGGATTGAAGTATTTCAGGCCCCAGAACAGCAGCCAGATCCCACCCAATGCCGCCATGCACAGGAAAGCCGCCTGCCAGCCCCACACCTGCAGGATCAATGGCAGCAGCATAGGCGTGAACATGGCGCCGACGTTGGTCCCGGCGTTGAAGATGCCGGTGGCCACGGCCCGTTCGCCCGCCGGGAACCACAGCCGGGTGGTTTTCACACAGGCCGGGTAATTGGCGGCTTCGGTGAGGCCCAGGATGAAACGGCAGACCATGAAACCCGCCGCGGAAGTCGCCAGGCCATGGGCGCCGGTCGCCAGGCTCCAGAGCAGCACGGCGAAGAAGAACACGCGCTTGACGCCGATCCGGTCGATCAACCGGCCCTGCAATATGAAGCCGACCGCATAGCCGACCTGGAACCAGAAGTTGATGTTGGCGTAATCCATCGCCGTCCAGCTCATTTCCTTGGCAAGGATGGGCTGCATCACGCCCAGGGCGGCGCGGTCGATGTAGTTCAGCGTAGTGGCGAAAAACACCAGCGCGAGCATGCCCCAACGGGTCTTGCCCACGGCCAGGGCGCCGCGGATCTTGTCGCCGATGCCGCCGGTCGTGACGCCCATGCCTGGGCTCAGGGGAGAACTTTGGGAAGGATTCATAGGGTGTACCCGTTTTTGAAATTCTTATGGGGTGGTCTGAGTTTCATCCATTGATGTCGGCGTTCCGGGCCTGCATCGATGTGGAGCTGATGGTGGGCAGTGGACGAAAAGTCGTCAATTCGCCACAGGGCATTTTGTTCGATAATCGCCCATAAAACTAACTGGGTGGTACATATTAAATTGCTGAAAGGCATTGGCGCCTCAATAATCTGTCCACTCTTTCAAAAGCGGCGAACCTTCTGTAGCCGATGCCTGTCCCGGGAGCCGAACCCATGCAGCGTTCCATTGCCACCGTATCCTTGAGCGGTACTCTGCCGGAAAAGCTCGAAGCCATTGCCGCCGCCGGTTTCGACGGAGTGGAGATCTTCGAGAACGACCTGCTCTATTACGACGGCAGCCCTCGGGAAATCCGGCAGATGTGCGCCGACCTGGGCATCGCGATCACGCTGTTCCAGCCGTTTCGTGACTTCGAAGGTTGTCGCCGCGATCGCCTGGCCCGCAACCTGGAGCGCGCCGAGCGCAAATTCGACCTGATGCAAGAACTCGGCACCGACCTGGTGCTGGTGTGCAGCAACGCCTCGGCCGACAGCCTGGGGGACGAGCGGATGCTGGTGGATGACTTGCGACTGCTGGCCGAGCGAGCCAGTGCGCGGGGGTTGCGCATCGGTTACGAGGCGCTGGCCTGGGGGCGGCACGTGAACACTTATCAACAGGTCTGGAACATTGTGCGCCGGGCCGACCACCCCAGCCTGGGCGTCCTGCTCGACAGTTTCCACACCTTGTCCCTCAAGGGCGACCCGAGTGCCATCGCCGAGATCCCTGGCGAGAAGATTTTTTTCGTGCAGATGGCCGACGCGCCGATCCTGGCGATGGATGTGCTGGAGTGGAGCCGGCATTTCCGTTGCTTCCCGGGGCAGGGCGAATTCGACCTACCGGGGTTCCTGGCACCGATTATCAAGAGCGGCTATGCCGGGCCACTGTCGCTGGAGATCTTCAACGACGGTTTCCGCGCCGCGCCGCCACGGGCCAATGCCGCCGATGGCTTGCGTTCGTTGCTGTACCTGGAGGAGAAGACCCGCCAGCGTCTGGCCGCGGAGGCCGCGCCGCTGGACAGCCTCGATACACTGTTTGCCCCGCCACCGGCCAGTGAATACGACGGCATCGAGTTTCTTGAATTCGCCGTGGACGATAACCTTGGCGCCAAGCTGTCTCATTGGCTGGAGCGGTTGGGGTTCGTCAAGGCCGGCCAGCATCGCTCCAAGAATGTGAGCCTGCTGCGCCAGGGCGATATCAACCTGATCCTCAACTGCGAGCCGTACTCCTTTGCCCACAGTTTCTTTGAAGCCCACGGGCCGTCGCTGTGCGCCACCGCCGTGCGGCTAAAAGACAGCGCCAGCGCCCTGAAGCGGGCCGTGGATTACAAGGGGCAGCCCTATCGCGGCCTGGTGGGGCCCAATGAGTTGGAACTGGCGGCGGTGCGTGCACCGGACGGCAGCCTGATTTACCTGGTGGACCAGGAGGCGGACGTCTATGGAACGGATTTCAACCTGCAACCGGGCGCGGTCATCGGGGCCGGGCTCAAGCGCATCGACCACATGGCGATGGCGCTGCCGGCCGACAGCCTCGACAGTTGGGTGCTGTTCTACAAGAGCCTGCTGGATTTCGAAGCCGATGACGAAGTGGTGTTGCCTGACCCTTATGGCCTGGTGAAGAGCAGGGCTCTGCGCAGTCGCTGCAGTTCGATCCGCTTGCCCCTGAATATTTCCGAAAACCGCAATACCGCGATCTCGCATGCGCTGTCGAGCTATCGCGGTTCCGGCGTGCATCACATCGCCTTCGACTGTGACGACATCTTCGCCCAGGTCAGCCGCGCCAAGGAGGCCGGCGTGCCGTTGCTGGATATTCCGCTCAACTATTACGACGACCTGGCGGCACGTTTCGATTTCGACGATGAGTTTCTCAGCGAACTGGCGTATTTCAATGTGTTGTACGACCGCGACGCCCAGGGCGGTGAACTGTTCCATGTCTATACTGAACCGTTCGAGGGGCGATTCTTCTTTGAAATCATCCAGCGCAAGAACGGTTATGCAGGCTATGGCGCGGCCAACGTCGCGGTGCGGCTGGCGGCCATGGCCAAGTCCCGCAGCGGTGGCCTGCGGCACGCCAAGTTGTAGGGAAATCGTAAACGCGGCAGCAAAACGGCAATCCTGTGCCTTCCTTCACTGCACGGTGCAGCCCATAATCGCCAGCTTGTGCAGTGATGGCCGTGAGCCCGCAATGACTATGAATCCAGAACTGTCCGATGCCCTCGACGAGCCTCTCGCCGCGCCGCGCAAGGGGCGCAAGAACAACCCGGAAAAGACCCGGGAAAACATTCTTCAGGAAGCCATCGTCGAGTTTGTCCAGCAGGGCCTGGCCGGTGCCCGGGTGGATGCCATCGCTGAGCGTATCCACACGTCCAAGCGGATGATCTACTACTACTTCAACAGCAAAGAACAGTTGTACATCGAGGTGCTGGAAAAACTCTACGGTGATATCCGCAGCACCGAGAGCCGCTTGCACCTGACGGAGCTGACACCGGTCGACGCGATCCGGCGCCTGGTGGAGTTTACCTTCGACCACCACGACCGCAATGTGGATTTCGTGCGCATCGTCTCTATCGAGAACATCCACAACGCCGAATACGTCAAGCAATCAGGCGTGATCAAGGCGATGAACAGCAGCATCCTCGACGCCCTGGACCTGATCCTGCGCCGGGGCGCCGAAGAGGGCGTATTCCGTACCGGCCTCGAACCCCGGGATGTGCATCTGCTGATCAGTTCGTTCTGTTTTCACCGCGTGTCCAACCGTCACACCTTCGGTGAGATTTTCCAGATCGATCTGGCGGATGAAGCGATCAAGCAACGTCATCGCCAGATGATTTGCGAGTCCGTGTTGCGGTATCTGCAAGCCTGAATGCAAGCGCTTGTGGGAGCGGGCTTGCTCGCGAATGGGGTTGAACAGTCACTATAGAGGTGACCTTCAAAGCGTTTTCGCGAGCAAGCCCGCTCCCACAGAGCCTGTCACCCGGCCTTCAGTGATTCATGCTGTGGAAATGCTCCAGCATCCGCTGCGCATCCGGGGCGATGCCGCTGAACAGTTCGAACGCTTTCACGGCCTGGAACACCGCCATAGTGCCGCCATCCAGCGTGCGGCACCCCAGGGCCCGGGCGCTGCGCAGCAGTTCGGTTTCCAGCGGAAAATAGACGATCTCGGCGACCCACAATTCGCCTCGCAACAACTCGACCGGCACCGGCATGCCAGGCAGCTTCGCCATGCCCATCGGGGTGGTGTTGACCAGGCCGTTCGCCTCGGCCATGGCCGTGGGCAAATCGTGTCCGGCACGGGCGCGGCCAGCGCCGAAGTGCTGGTTCAGGTTGTTGGCCAGGGCTTCGGCGCGGCTGAATTCGACATCAAAGATACTCAGGGTCTGGACACCTTCCGCCAGCAGCGCATGGGCAACGGCCGCGCCGGCACCTCCGGCGCCCATCTGCACCACGGATCGACGCAAGACATCACCGAGGCCGCGGCGAAAACCCTCGGCAAAGCCGAGGCAGTCGGTGTTGTGGCCGATGCGCTTGCCGTCCTTGAGCACCACGGTGTTCACCGCGCCAATGCCGCGCGCCTCGGCCGAGAGCTCATCGAGCAGCGGGATGATCGCCTGCTTGCAGGGGAAGGTGATGTTCAGTCCGGTGAAGCTCATGCGTTCGGCAGCGGTCAGCAGATCGGGCAGGGCACTGCTGTCGAGTTTCAACGCGTCGAGGTCGATCAGTCGATAGAGATAGCGTATGCCTTGGGCATCGCCTTCATGCTGGTGGAGCGCGGGGGTGCGAGATGCCTGGATGCCCGCGCCGATCAGGCCGGCCAGTACGGTGCTATTCAACATGCGTTTCAACCTTTCAACCGCTGACTGAAATGTTCCAGGGCCAGGCGATAGCCATGGCTGCCAAAGCCGCACATCACACCGATGGCGACGGATGAAACGAAGGAGTGGTGACGGAACGTTTCCCGGGCGTGGACGTTGGACAGGTGGACTTCGATCACCGGTACTTCGCTGGCGACCAGCGCATCGCGGATCGCCACCGACGTGTGGGTCCAGGCCGCTGGGTTGATGACGATACCGGCGCACCGGCCACGGGCGCCGTGAATCCAGTCCAGCAGCTCGCTTTCCTGGTTGGTCTGGCGAAATTCCACCGCCAGGCCGAATTCTTCAGCGGCACGGCCGCACAGCGCCGAGATATCCGCCAGGGTTTCATGGCCGTAGGTTGCAGGCTCACGGGTGCCGAGCAGGTTAAGGTTCGGGCCGTTGAGCACCAGAACGATTGGAGGCATTGCAGTTTCTCCACTTTTTTATTGTTGGCCTCGGTCGGGTTTCAACCGGTGGAGATAAATTGTACTAGATGGTTAATTTGGTCAAAGCAAAGCCGATGACGTCGGGCAATAAGTGTTCGATGATCGAACAATGGGCTTGCCGAGGTTAAAGGGGGGGCATTGTGGCGAGGGGATTTATCCCCGCTCGAGTGCGCAGCGCTCGCAAGCTTTTACAGGATTGAAGAGCTTGGGGCTGCTTCGCAGCCCAGCGGGGCGGTGCGACGTTTCGCTAAATCTCCTCGCCACAGGGGAATCCTCCACCTCAAAAGGAAGGGCTTACCGCCGGGTCAGCAACACCCCGGATTCCATGTGGTGGGTCCATGGAAACTGGTCAAATAACGCGCAGCGCGTAATGCGGTGGGTGTCGTGCAGTTGTGCGATGTTCGCTGCGAGGGTTTCCGGGTTGCAGGAGATGTACAGGATGTTGTCGAAACGTCGGGTCAGCTCGCACGTGTCCGGGTCCATGCCGGCACGGGGCGGGTCGACGAAGACGCTGCCGAATGCGTAGCTTTTCAGGTCGATGCCCTGCAGGCGGCGGAACGGTCGGACTTCGTTCAAGGCTTCGGTCAGCTCTTCGGCCGACAGACGCACCAGCGTCACGTTATCCACCGCGTTTTCACTGAGGTTGCTCAGCGCCGCGTTCACCGAAGTCTTGCTGATTTCAGTGGCCAGCACGTTGCGCACCCGGGTCGCCAGGGGCAGAGTGAAGTTGCCGTTGCCACAGTACAACTCCAGCAGGTCGTCGTTGCGATCGCCCAGGGCTTCATAGGCCCAGTTGAGCATTTTCTGGTTCACGGTGCCGTTGGGCTGAGTGAAGGCGCCTTCGGGCTGGCGATAGCTGAAGGTGCGACCGCCCACGTCCAGTTTTTCTACCACGTAGTCATGGCCGATCACTTCCCGCTTGCCCTTGGAGCGACCAATGATGCTGACGCCCAGGTCGCTCGCCAGCTTGGAGGCCGCTGCGTGCCAGTGCTCATCCAGGGGACGGTGATAACACAGGGTGATCATCGCATCGCCCGCCAGGGTGGTCAGGAATTCCACCTGGAACAGCTTGTGGCTCAGGGGCGTGCTGGCCTGCCAGGCTGCCTTGAGTTGCGGCATCAGCTGGTTGATGCGCAGGCTGGCGATCGGGAACTCTTCGATGAGGATCGGCGTGCGCTTGTCCTCCTGGGAGAACATCGCGTAATGCCGTTCGCCGGCTTCGCGCCAGAGGCGGAACTCGGCGCGCAAACGGAAGTTCTGCAGCGGCGAGTCAAACACGGCCGGCTCCGGTGCATTGAACGGGGCCAGCAGGTCGCGCAGGCGGGCGACCTTGTCTTGGAGCTGAGCGGTGTAGGCCTGGGTATCAAAAGTCATGCGTTGAACCAACCCAACTTGATCACGAACAGAATCGACAGAATGACCAGCGCCGGGTTCAGCTCACGGCCACGGCCAGACACCAGTTTGATGGCGGTCCAGGCAATGAAACCGAAGGCGATGCCGTTGGCGATGGAATAGGTGAATGGCATCGCCAGGGCAGTGATCACCACCGGGGCGGCGACGGTGATGTCGTCCCAGTCGATTTCCGCCAGGCCCGATGTCATCAGCACGGCCACGAACAACAAGGCCGGGGCGGTGGCAAAGGCTGGCACGCTGGCGGCCAGTGGCGAGAAGAACAGCGCCAGCAGGAACAGGATCGCCACGACGATGGCGGTCAGGCCGGTGCGGCCGCCGGCGCTGACGCCGGCCGCCGATTCGATGTAGCTGGTGGTGGTGGAGGTGCCCAGCAGCGAACCGGCCATGGCGGCGGTGCTGTCGGCGATCAGCGCACGGCCCATCTTCGGCATGTGGCCGTCCTTGCCCATCAGCCCGGCACGCTTGGCGACGCCGATCAGGGTGCCGGAGTTGTCGAACAGGTCGACGAAGAGGAAGGCGAAGATCACGCTGACCAGACCGATGTCCAGGGCGCCCTTGATGTCCAGTTGCAGGAAGGTCGGGGCCAGGGATGGCGGCATCGACATCACGCCGCCGAACGGGGTGAAGCCCATCAGGATCGCGACGATGGTGACCGCGAGAATGCCGATCAGTACGGCCCCGCGCACTTTCAGTGCTTCGAGGGCGACGATCAGGATGAAGCCGAGCGTGGCGAGAATCGGCGCCGGTTGCTTCAAGTCGCCAAGGCCGACCATGGTGGCCGGGTTCTTCACCACGATGCCGGCATTGCCCAGGGCGATCAGCGCCAGGAACAGGCCGATGCCGGCGGCAATGGCCGAGCGCAGGGGCAAGGGGATGCTGTTGATGATCCATTCGCGGATGCGAAAGATCGACAGCAGGAAGAACAACACGGCGGAGACGAACACCGCACCCAGCGCCACTTGCCAGGTATGGCCCATGTGCAGGACCACGGTGTAGGTGAAGAAGGCGTTCAGACCCATGCCCGGAGCGAGGGCGATCGGGTAGTTGGCGATCAGGCCCATGACCGTGGAACCGATGGCCGCCGCCAGGCAGGTGGCGACGAACACCGCGCCCTTGTCCATGCCGGTTTCGCCGAGGATGCTCGGGTTGACGAACAGAATATAGGCCATGGCCAGGAATGTCGTGACGCCCGCCAGGATCTCGGTCCGCACGTTGGTGTTGTGTGCCTTGAGTTGAAACAGCCTTTCCAGCATGTCTGCTCCCCGTGGCGCGCCGGGCGCCGTGAATGTATCGACCTCAACAGCAAAGCACAGACGGCCGATGGCGTCGGTGAGTTTTCTGCGGATCGGAAAAAGCCGCGCATCATACCAGCAGCGTGGCGATGTGACTGCGATCGTCGTCGACGTTTTACCGAAGCAAAAAGAGGGCCATACTGCGCGCGTTTCCCGAAGGTTCGATAGGTGTCCAATGAGAAGAAATCTGCTGGCAGTGGCATGCGCAGTGAGCCTGTGGTTGCCCGGTCAGGTCGTCAACGCCGCATCGGCTCCGCCCTTGAGCCAGGTCAAGGTGCTCAAGGTCGAGTCGCCGGCCTGTGGCTTCGAAGACATCGCCGAAGGGCAGGCCCAGACCCGCTGTGATCACGGTGGATCGAATATCAAGGTCTATGTGCTGGAGGTTGGCTACGGCCACCAGCCCCATGTCACGCTGGACGGTTTCGAAGTCGACGGCACCCGTTCGCCGGTGTGTGCGTTCAGCAATGGCAATCTCACCGATTGTTCCACCCGGACCCAAGTGGTCGGCTATCTGTATGTCTTCGATCTGAAGGGCAAACAGGAAGGCTCCTTCAGCTTCAGCAATACCTCGATCAACGCCCCGGGCAATCGCATGTCGACCCAGCTGTACATCAAATAGCCCACACGATGCTTGGCACGCAATCCGGCAAACCTGACTAGGCTTCCAGTAATCACTCAACGGAGAGTCGCCATGATTCCTGGAACCAAGATCCCCAGGGCCCTGATCGCCGTCGCCGAAGGGGTCGACGATTTGCAGGCCGTCACCCTGATCGATGTGCTGCGCCGGGCCCAGGTCGAAGTCGTCGTGGCGAGTATCGAAGGGCGACGGATGCTGACCTGTGCCCGCGGTACACGCCTGACGGCCGATGGCATGTTGGTGGACATGCTGGTGCAGGACTTTGACCTGATCGTCCTGCCGGGCGGCATCGTCGGTGCCCAGCACCTGGCGGCCCATCAGCCCCTGCAACAGTTGGTCAAGGACCAGGCCGCCGCCGGACGTTTCTTCGCCGCCATCGCCGAAGCGCCGGCGTTGGCGCTGCAGGCGTTTGGCGTGCTGCGCCAGCGGCGTATGACCTGCCTGCCCGCCGTCAGCCAGCAACTGTCCGGTTGCAGTTTCGTCGATCAACCCGTAGTGGTGGATGGCAACTGCGTCACCGCCCAGGGCTCGGCGGCTGCCCTGGCGTTTGCCTTGACGCTGGTGGAACAGCTCAGTGGCAAAGGTGTGCGCGCCGTGGTGGCGGCGGAGTTGCTGGCCTGACTGACATCGGGCACTGTCTTTCAGACCTGCGCAATTACCTTGAACACTCACCTCACCCCGAAGTCGTACCCCTTATGACGGCGGTTTTTCAAAACGCCGCGTGTACGACCAACCGTGAGGTGTTCCATGAGCGCGACCCTGTCCGAAGCGACGCCGGCGTCCTTTGTCCGCCATCCGATCCGTCTGACACTCAATGGGCAAGTGCATGAGTTGCAGGTGTTGCCCTGGACCACATTGCTGGACCTGTTGCGCGAGCAGTTGGATCTGGTGGGCAGCAAGAAAGGCTGTGACCATGGCCAATGCGGTGCGTGTACCGTGCTGCGCGATGGCAAGCGTATCAACGCGTGCCTGACCCTGGCCGTGATGTGCGACGGCGTTGAGCTGACCACCATTGAAGGCTTGGCCGATGGCGATCGATTGCACCCTTTGCAGCAGGCTTTCATCAAGCACGACGCCTTCCAGTGTGGATACTGCACGCCTGGGCAGATCTGTTCGGCGGTGGGGCTGGTCAACGAGGGGAGGGCGCAGACGAGCGCCCACATCAGCGAGCTGATGAGTGGCAATCTTTGCCGATGCGGCGCCTACAACAATATCCGTGACGCCATCGAAGAGGCGCTCCCGCAGTGCCAGCAACAAGGGGATAACCAATGAACCCCTTCCACTACAGCAAGCCCGACACCGTGCAGGCGGCCATTGATTTGTCGAGTCCCACTTCGCGCTTCATCGCCGGGGGCACCAACCTGCTGGACCTGATGAAAGAAAACCTCACCCGCCCCGGACACCTGATTGACATTACCGGCCTGCCCCTGGCGGACCTCAGTGAAACCCCTTCCGGCGGCGTGATGATAGGTGCCTTGGTGAGCAATGCCGACCTGGCCTGGCATCCGTGGATCGAGCGTCGTTATCCGCTGTTGTCCCAGGCGATCCTGGCGGGCGCCTCGCCGCAGCTGCGCAACATGGCCAGTACCGGCGGCAACCTGCTGCAACGGACCCGCTGTTATTACTTCTATGACGCCAACGTGCCCTGCAACAAGCGCAGGCCCGGCAGTGGCTGTCCGGCGCGGGATGGACTGAACCGGATCCATGCGATTTTCGGCGCGAGCGATCATTGCGTTGCGACTCACCCTTCCGACATGTGTGTCGCACTGGCCGCCCTCGAGGCGGTGGTCCATGTCCTTGGCCGGGGCGGGGCGCGGACCATCGAGTTCGCCGACTTCCACCGCCTGCCCGGCGATGCACCGGAGCGGGACAATCAATTGGCCGATGATGAGCTGATCACCGCCATCGAATTGCCTGCCGCCGGTTTTGCCGAACACAGCCATTACCTGAAGATTCGGGACCGGGCTTCCTACGCGTTTGCGCTGGTTTCCGTGGCGGCGGCGCTGGAGCTGGATGGGCCGGTCATCCGCCAGGCGCGCCTGGCCCTGGGGGGCGTGGCCCACAAACCCTGGCGCGACCGGGCCGTGGAGAGTTGGCTGGTGGGCCAGACCGTCAGCCGCGAAACCTTCACGACCGCCGCCGATGCCCTGCTGCAAAACGCCGAGCCGTTGGCACACAACGGCTTCAAGGTCAGGCTGGCGCGCCGGGCGATCGTTCGCGCCTTGAGCGATGCCGCACTGGGAGGAGAAGCCAGATGAATGCACCGAACAAACCCATGGGGCAGCCGCTGGACCGGGTCGATGGCCTGCTCAAGGTGACGGGCCGGGCCCGTTATGCGGGCGAATACCCTGAGGAAGGCTTGCTGCACGGCAGCGTCGTGTCCGGTACTGTCGCTCGTGGCCGCGTGGTGCGCATCGATGCCTCCCGAGCCCTGGCGCTGCCCGGCGTGGTCGCGGTGATCGATCACACCAACCGGCCCAGGATCGCCAGCTATGACGAACCCTACCAGGATGCCGACGCGGCGGACGGTTCGCCGTTCCGGCCGTTGTACAACGACCAGGTGCTCTACAGTGGTCAGCCGCTGGCCTTGGTGGTTGCGGACAATCTCGAACTGGCCCATTACGCCGGTTCACTCATTGAAATCGAATATGAAGCCCAAGATCATCAGACCGATCTGACCATTTTGCAAAACGAAGCCCATCCGGCGCCGGCCGAACTGCCCAAGCCCCGTGGGAATTTTCAGGGTGAGTACGCCAGTTCTGCGATCAGCCTGGATGTCTCCTACAGCACCCCTGTGGAACATCACAACCCGATGGAGCCTCACGCCAGTACGGTGCTGTATCGACCTGATGGCAGCCTGCACATCCATGACAAGACCCAGGGCACGCAAAACTGCCAGGCCTACGTGCAAAAAGTGTTCGGGCTCGAGAAAGAACAGGTGCGCGTATTCGCCGCGTTTGTCGGCGGTGCCTTCGGTTCCGGGCTGAGGCCGCAATACCAACTGCCCCTGGCGGTGATGGCCGCGCTGGCGCTCAAGCGCTCGATACGGGTCAGCCTGACGCGCCAGCAAATGTTCACCTTCGGTTATCGGCCGCGGACCTTCCAGCGCCTGCAACTGGGCGCCGCGGCCAATGGACGGTTGCTGGCCGTGGCCCACACCGCCATCGGCCAGACGTCGCGCTTTGAAGATTTCACCGAGCACGTGGTGGAGTGGAGCGGCATGCTCTATCACTGCGACAACGTGGAGTTGACCTACAAACTGGTGCCGCTGGATGTCTATACGCCGCTGGACATGCGTGCGCCTGGCGCAGCTCTCGGGTTGATCGGCCTGGAGTGTGCCATGGACGAGCTGGCCTGTGCCTTGGCGATCGATCCGCTCCAGTTGCGGTTGATCAACTATGCCGAGCGTAACGAGAACGAAGGCAAGCCGTATTCCAGCAAGGCGTTGCGCGAATGCTATGCCGAAGGTGCCCGGCGCTTCGGCTGGGACAAGCGCAACCCGGAGCCGCGCAGCATGCGCACGGGCCGGCAACTGGTGGGCTGGGGCATGGCGGGCGGTGTCTGGGAAGCCATGCAGCAGAAGGCCAGTGCCCAGGCTTCGCTGGAGGCGGATGGCAAGCTGACCGTCAGCAGTGCCACCACGGACATCGGCACCGGCACCTACACCGTCATGACTCAGATCGCCGCCGAGGCGTCAGGGGTTGCCCTGGACGATGTCCGGTTCATCCTCGGCGATTCATCGCTGCCTACCGCACCGTTGCAAGGTGGCTCGTTCACCGTCTCGTCGGTGGGCACGGCGGTGCAACAGGCGTGTGAAGCCCTGAAGGAAAAACTGCTGGCCGTGGCCCGACAGACTTGTCCGGCCTTCAGCGGTGCGACCCTTGAGCAAGTGACATTTGCCGACGGTCAGTTGCGCTTGGGCGATGCCTGCGTGTCGTTGGCCGAGTTGGCTCGAAACAGTGGCGAGACACCGTTGCAGGCCCAGGTGACCGCCGAGCCGGACAAGAAACGCCAAGCCTATGCCACGGCCACGCACTCCGCGGTATTCGTCGAAGTGTGGGTGGACGAGGACTTGGGGACGGTGAAGGTCAATCGGGTGGTCAGTGCCATTGCGGCGGGACGGGTGATCAACCCGAAAACGTCCCGCAGCCAGATCCTGGGCGGTGTGGTCTGGGGCGTCGGCATGGCGTTGCACGAAGAGACCCTGACCGACCATGGCCTGGGGCGCCACATGAATCACAACCTTGCCGAATACCACGTGCCGGTGAATGCCGATATCGGTGACATCGATGTGGTTTTCGTCGAAGAGCCGGACGACATCGTGAACGCTCTGGGTTCCAAGGGCGTCGGTGAAATCGGTATCGTCGGCGTGGCGGCAGCGGTGGCCAATGCGATTTATCACGCCACCGGCAAGCGGGTCCGGGACTTTCCCATCACCCTGGATAAGCTGCTTTAGCGTCGTCCACCGGCTCATGCATCCGGTCGCGGTTGGCCAGGGTCGGGAACAGTTTGATCCAGGCCCCGGTCACCAACAGCGTACCGACACCGCCCATGACCACCGCCGGCACTGTGCCGAACCAGTGGGCGGTCAGGCCGGATTCGAATTCACCCAGCTGGTTCGACGCGCCGATGAACAACCCGTTCACCGCGCTGACCCGGCCGCGCATCTCATCCGGTGTTTCCAACTGCACGAAGGACGCGCGGATCACCATGCTGATCATGTCCGCCGCGCCCAGCACCACCAGCACCGCCAGGGAAAACCAGAACGACGTGGAGAGGCCGAACGCAATGGTGGCGACGCCGAACACGCCCACGGCGGTGAACATCACCCGGCCCACCTGGCGTTCCACGGCGAACCGTGCCAACCACAGCGACATCAGCAGGGCACCTACCGCCGGGGCCGAGCGCAGCAGGCCCAGGCCCCAGGGGCCGGTGAGCAGGATGTCCTTGGCGAACACCGGCAGCAGCGCCGTCGCGCCGCCCAGCAGGACCGCGAACAGATCCAGGGAAATGGCGCCGAGAATGTCCGGACGGCTGCGGATGAAACGAATCCCGGCCAGCAACGAATCCAGGGTCGCCTTGCCTTTGTTCAGCGGCGTCTGACGAGCGGGCAGGTTGAGCATCAGGCAGCAGGCGATGAGGTAGAGCACCACGGTCGGCCCATAAACCCAGACGCTGCCGAAGGCATACAGCAGGCCGCCGAGGGCCGGGGCGACGATGGTCGCCGATTGCTGGGCCGATTGCGCGGCGGCCACGGCACGGGGAAACAGGGCGGCTGGCACAATGCTCGGCAACAGTGCCTGGGTGGTCGGCATTTCGAAGGAGCGGGCGGCGCCCAGCAGGAAGGCGAGGATGAAGATCATCTCCCGCGTGACGTTGTCGGTGGCGCTACCGATCACCAGCGCCAGGGCGATCATCGCCTGCAAAGACTGGCAGAGGGCCGCGACCTTGCGCCGGTCATAGCGGTCCGCTACATGCCCGGTGTGCAACATGAACAGCACCCGCGGCGCGAACTCCACCAGCCCGACGAGGCCCAGGTCCAGGACATTGCCGGTCAGTTGATAGAGGTTCCAGCCGATGGCGACGGTGAGCATCTGAAAGCCGCTGGCGGTGAAGATCCGGGCCAGCCAGAAGGCGATGAAGGGGCGGTGGTGACGGAGCAGCGTGGGCGCTTGGCTGGGCATCGATGACGGATCCACTGATGAAGGCAGCGAGATTATCACCGAGCTGTAACTGGAAGTTGCGACCAGCGAAAAAATAGTTAGCCAGACATCGACCTATGGGTAGAACACCGAATTTCTTTTGGGAGCAAAGCTTGCTCGCGATGCTGTTCGAAGTATCCCTGAGACCTAGGTGTCTGCATCGCGGGCAAGCCATGCTTCCACAGATTTGAGCACAGCCAAGCTGCAACAGCGTTGCCAGCCACTGAGTCAACCTGTCACGCGACAAAAGACCACGCCGTTCATCGGCCAGAATGCGACTACTCTTTGAACATTGCTTGACCCAGATCAATGCCGTCCGAGGCGTTGGCCTGGCGGCCATTCGGCCAGATACCTGCGTCGTGACGGTTTTAAAAAGAACGATTTGAAAGGCATCGCACTCCATATCCGAGGGGGCAGCGATGCAGGCCCCGCCCGCAGCCGGTTTTACCTGACAGAGGAAGACTTATGTTCGGTTTGGAGGCGCTCGATCTCGCCCGGATCCAGTTCGCATTCACGATCTCGTTCCACATCCTGTTTCCGGCTATCACCATCGGCCTGGCGAGTTACCTGGCGGTACTCGAAGGCCTGTGGCTCAAGACCCGCGACGATACCTACCGCGATCTGTACCACTTCTGGTCGAAGATATTTGCCGTCAACTTCGGCATGGGGGTGGTGTCCGGATTGGTGATGGCCTATCAGTTCGGCACCAACTGGAGCCGTTTCTCGGACTTCGCCGGCGCCGTCACCGGACCGCTGCTGACCTACGAAGTACTCACGGCGTTCTTCCTCGAAGCGGGTTTTCTCGGCGTGATGTTGTTCGGTTGGAGTCGGGTCGGCCGAGGCCTGCACTTCTTTTCCACGGTCATGGTGGCGATAGGCACATTGATCTCGACATTCTGGATCCTGTCTTCCAACAGCTGGATGCAGACGCCCCAGGGCTATGAAATCGTCGATGGCCGGGTCATACCGGTGGACTGGCTGGCGGTGGTCTTCAACCCTTCGTTTCCTTACCGCCTGTTGCATATGTCCATCGCGGCGTTTGTCGCCACGGCGTTCTTCGTCGGCTCATCGGCCGCCTGGCATTTGTTGCGCGGGCGCGATACCCCGGCCATCCGCCGGATGCTGTCGATGGCGATGTGGATGGCATTGCTGGTAGCGCCGGTACAGGCAGTGATCGGCGACTTCCATGGCCTCAATACCCTCAAGCATCAACCAGCGAAGATCGCGGCCATCGAAGGCCATTGGGAAAACGTCGGCAACGAGCCCACGCCGCTGATCCTGTTCGGACTGCCGGACATGAAGGCGGAGAAGACCCGCTTCGCCGTGGAAATTCCTTACCTGGGCAGCCTGATCCTGACCCATAGCCTGGACAAGCAGGTGCCGGCCCTCAAGGAATTCCCGCCCGAGGACCGACCGAATTCGACCATCGTGTTCTGGTCGTTCCGGGTCATGGTGGGCCTGGGCCTGCTGATGATTTTCACCGGCCTGTGCAGCCTCTGGTTGCGCCGCAACGACCGGCTCTATCAATCGCGGCCGTTTCTCCACCTGGTGCTATGGATGGGCCCGTCCGGTCTGGTCGCGATCCTGGCCGGCTGGTTCACCACCGAGATCGGTCGCCAACCGTGGGTGGTCTACGGCCTGATGCGTACGGCCGATGCGTCGTCGGGGCATAGTTTCACTCAGATGAGTATCACCCTGGTGTTGTTCGTCGTGGTCTATTTCGCGCTGTTCGGTGCCGGCCTGAGCTACATGATGCGCCTGGTGCGCAAGGGGCCGGTGGCCCACGAGGCCGAGCCGACCGATGGCGGCCCGGGCCAGAAACGTACCCCGGCGCGGCCACTGTCGGCCGCCAACGAGGGCGACGAAGAGATGGACCACAACGACCGCTCGAACAAGGGGAATTGAGTCATGGGTATTGATCTTCCGCTGATCTGGGCCGTGGTCATCATCTTCGGCATCATGATGTACGTGATCATGGACGGTTTCGACCTGGGAATCGGCATTCTCTTCCCCTTCATCAGGGGCGAGCGCGACCGCGACGTGATGATGAATACCGTGGCACCGGTCTGGGACGGTAATGAAACCTGGCTGGTGCTCGGCGGTGCCGGCCTGTTCGGGGCGTTTCCACTGGCCTACTCGGTGGTGCTGTCGGCGCTGTATCTGCCGCTGATCCTGATGCTCATCGGCCTGATTTTTCGTGGTGTCGCCTTCGAGTTCCGCTTCAAGGCCAAGGCTGAAAAGCGACATCTCTGGGACAAGGCGTTCATTGGTGGTTCGTTGACGGCCACTTTCTTCCAGGGCGTGGCGCTGGGCGCGTTCATCGATGGATTCCAGGTGGTCAATCGCCAGTTCGCCGGCGGGTCCCTGGACTGGCTCACGCCGTTCACCATGTTCTGCGGCCTGGCGTTGATCGCAGCCTATGCCTTGCTCGGGTGTACCTGGCTGATCATGAAGACCGAGGGCAAACTGCAGGAGCAGATGCACGACCTCGCCAGGCCGCTGGCGTTCGTGGTGCTGGCGGTGATCGGCATCGTCAGCCTCTGGACACCGCTGGCCCACGCCGATATCGCCGCGCGCTGGTTCACCCTGCCGAACCTGTTCTGGTTCCTGCCGGTGCCGATCCTGGTACTGGTGACCATGTACGGGTTATTCCGCGCGGTCGCCCGCAACGCGCACTACACGCCGTTCATCCTGACGCTGGTGCTGATATTCCTCGGCTACAGTGGCCTGGGCATCAGCCTGTGGCCGAACATCGTGCCACCATCCATCTCAATCTGGGACGCCGCCTCGCCGCCCCAGAGCCAGGGGTTCATGTTGGTGGGTACGCTGTTCATCATTCCGTTGATCCTGGTGTACACCTTCTGGAGCTACTACGTGTTCCGCGGCAAGGTGACCCATGACGACGGCTACCATTGATCGAGCTGCGAGGTATTGAAATGGCCAAGCCGGACTTGAAGGACATCGAAGCCGCCGAACGCAAGCCGCTCTGGCAGCGTCTCGGTTGGCTGGCGGGAATCTGGATGGGGAGCGTGCTGGCGCTGTTCATCGTCGCCAGCCTGATGCGGATGTTCATGAATGCTGCGGGGCTGACGACTCACTGAGAAGGTAGTCGTGTGCGCAATGGCGTTGCCGATTGAGTGTCTGGACTGAAGTTAGCCCTGCTTGAATGCCTGAATCAGAGTTGCGGTGGAAAGCAGCAGTCGCAGCGGGCTATTTGTCGATGGTACGAAACCAAGCTTGTTCTGATAGTAATCGGCGGCATCCAAGTCTTTGGCGTCGACAACGATAAACGCCACACCTGATTGCTTGGAAACCGCATACACGCGTCGGAAGAAATCAGACATCAGCCGCTGGCCAAGCCCTTTTCTCCTCATACTCTTGTCAACAGCCAGGCGACTCAGCAGCACCGCCGGCATGGGATACCGAGGCACCTTCTTTCTTTGCTCTTCGTTGAGTTCACTGAGGGCCACAGAGGTATTCGCCAAGCTATAGTAGCCTCGCAATACTCTGTCTTCGACGTACATGAATGTGCGTGAGATATTGCGTTTCTCGTCTTGCCCAGCATGTTGGGCGATATATGTGTTTAAAGCGGGGTGTACTTCGCAGTCAAACGCAGAGCGATCAATCGACCTGTCGAAATCGACGGTGATGAAATCCATTGAAAGCCCTCACCGCAAGGTAAGCAGATTGCGAAGAGCCTCAGTGGGCTCTGGAGGGTTGTCGAGCAATTGATATGCAGTGTCGGCATCAAGCCGGGTCATCCCCTCGACATCAAAATCAAGAGCCTTTTCTTCATGCGCGACAGAGCGGACGGCCAATGCAGCAACTACCCTCTTGAGTTCTGCCAGCTCGCGCTCAACGTCCGACAAGTGAAGCGCACGTACTGAGCGCCCCTTAGGTATCCCATGCCCCAATATTCGACCAGCGAGGCTTTGCGTGGCATGCCGCTCAACCACGGCATCAGCATTTGACAGGAAAGCCGTTACCCGACCGTCCTTGTCTCGGATGGTAATCGAGGTCTTTTTGCCCGCTGCAAGCCGCGTAGTTTTCCGTTGAGCTGGTTTGTTCACGCTGTACCCTCTAAATATGCTCTGGACTCTAGCATATTTCGCTTGAGGCTTAATTCCTTGCCTTCAAACAACAATGGCAAATTATTTCCGAGCCTTGAGAATCACGAACTTCGGCGTGGCGGCCACTTGCTCGACGCTGCGGAATAGCCGCGCCAGTTTGCTGTGATAGCCCAGGTGCCGGTTGCCGACGATGTACAGCGCACCGCCGACCACCAGCGCTTCACGAGCCTGCTGGAACATCCGCCAGGCCAGGAAGTCGCCCACCACCTGCTGTTGATGGAACGGTGGATTGCACAGCACCACGTCCAGCGACTGTGCTTGTTGCCCGGACAGGCCGTCGCCGGCCCGTACGGTGACCTCGCGCTCGCCCAGGGCCGCTCGCCAGTTCTGCGCGGCCGATTGCACGGCCATGAAGGACTCGTCCACCAACGTGTAATGGGCTTCGGGGTTGCGCAGGGCGCTGGCAATGGCCAGCACGCCGTTGCCGCAGCCCAGGTCAGCGACCCGGGCTGTCCCCAGGTTTGTGGGCAGATGCGGCAAAAACGCCCGGGTGCCGATGTCCAGTCCTTCGCGGCAGAACACATTGGCGTGGTTGAGCAATTCAATCTTCGGCTCGTCCAGCCAGTAGCGGGTGGGGTAGGGTGATACCTGCGGGGCTGACGAGGCGGCTTGCGGCGTGGCGATCAACAGGCGAGCCTTCTTGACCGCCAGCGAGGCCTGCACCGGACCGATGTAACGCTCCAACAGGTCGCCGGCCGCCCGTGGCAGGTGCTTGATCATCGCGCCCGCCACCACTTGGGCGCCGGGGGCCAGTTGGCCTTGCAGGCGAATCAGTTGTTCTTCCAGCAGGGCCAGGGTCTTTGGCACTTTGATCAGGACGCGGTCGAAGGGCCCGGTCAACGGTTCACTGGCCGGGAGTGTCGGCACCGCATCGAAGGGGCGTCCGTTACGGACCAGATTTTTCTGCAATGCTTGCAAGGCCAGGAACGAGTCGCTGCTGCTGATTACTTCAACCTGGCCGGCCAGGTTGGCGGCGAGGGCACCGAAACCGTCATTGAGCACCAGGACCCGAGTATTTGCAGCCGGTCGCTGTTCGGCCAGATGGGCGAGCAGGTACTCATCGGCTGCATCGAAAGCTTGCAGCGGTTCGTTCGGTTGTTCGGGTTGGCGGATCAGATCGAGTTGAGCGAAGGGGCTGGCAAGCAAAGGCATGGTGGGGACTCTGGCAATCGACGAATGTCCCGCTGCCCTGAGGCAGGTGTTTCAGCGGGGCCGCTTGAATGAACTGCATCGTGCTGAGGACGACATCATTCAAGTGGGGCCGTGATGGTACTTTTTTTTGCTGTGCAATACCCAAGGGTTTTCAAAGTCGAGGAGGCCGATCCGTATCAGATCACGTGGATGTGAGCTGCCTTGGCCACGGCTGAAATCTTATTGTTGACGTTCAGCTTTCGCATGCAACTGCAGACATGAAAGTTCACCGTACGTTCGGATAGACACAGTATCCTGCCGACTTCCGACGCGGTCTTCCCTTCGGCTGACCATCTCAGGACTTCGATTTCCCTCGGTGACAAATGGTATTTCTGCGTGGTCGTAGTGGTGTCTGCCATTTTCTTGCTCGCCAGCGCATGCAGCCTTTGACTGGCGAAGATGGCGTAACCCAGGTTCCCATAATGCTCCTCGATATCGATAGGGCTATGAGTCCGAGCGAGGCTGAACAGGCTGCAATAACCCCCGTGTTCGTCATGAACGGCCTGTGTCCAACCATACCGCAGACCTTGTCGATTCAGTTCGAGCCATAACTTCGGAGCCTGGGCAAAAAGGCTCTCATCCCAAAGAATGGGAAGAGGCGATTGATTGCAGTGTGCTACTACCGGGTCGCAGGAGGCATAACCATTCTGTTCATATAACCTGTCCCAGCCATAGGGGTAGTTATTCAGGTTCACCTTGTTGGCATGTTTATCCGGACTGCCGAGATAAGACGCAAATGCGCAGAATTCAAAGCCTTGATTATTAAAGAAATTCAGGACCAGGCGATAGGCTGTCTGCAGGTCTTTTTCGCAAGATAACTTCCTTAACTGTAAGTCCTTCCACTTGTCCATCGTCTTCTCCTGGATTGACGTTCAGCGGCGTGGATCCAATATGCTGCGAAAGGACAGTGTAGGACTTTTCCTACGCGGTAGTTAGAATTTTTAATTTCACAGATTACGGACGGTACTTACGAAAATACCGCGTAGAGTTGGTCCTGTTACAAGGTTCTCATGTTTGTATAGCTTTGGTAGATGTTTCAAACAGTGAATAGAACAGTAGTAATTAAAATGCCACTACTCTTTGTCGGTGGTTAATGCGCGCACTTTGCGGGACACTGTGATCCTCGTCCCTTTGGAGTGGCTCATGACCGACAGCGCAGAGAAGTTCACCCGTCAGACCCTGATGGACGTGCAACCATTGACCTCCCATTTGTTTACCTTGCGCACCACCCGGGATCGTGGCTTTCGTTTCCGGGCGGGGCAGTTCGCCCGTTTGGGGGTGGCCAAGGCGGACGGTAATACTGTCTGGAGGGCCTATTCCATGGTGTCTTCGCCGTTCGACGAGTTTCTCGAATTTTTTTCCATCGTCGTTCCGGATGGCGAGTTCACCAGTGAACTCAGCCGTTTGAAACCGGATGACAGCCTGTTGGTAGATCGCCAGGCATTTGGTTACCTGACGCTTGACCGCTTCGTTGATGGACGGGATTTATGGCTACTGTCCACCGGGACGGGAGTGGCGCCGTTTCTTTCGATTCTCCAGGATTTCGAGGTATGGGAAAGATTCGAGCGGATTACCCTCGTGTACAGTGTTCGCGAGGCCAAGGAGCTGGCGTATCAGGCACTTATTGATGGGTTGGGCCAGCGCGATTACCTGGCCGAGCACGCCCACAAGTTTCGTTTTATCGCAACCGTGACCCGGGAGCAGCATCCCGGGGCATTGAACGGACGTATCACGACGCTGCTGGAAAATGGCGAGTTGGAGCGAGCGGCGGGGGTCACGCTGACGCCGGAGCATTCGCGGGTCATGTTGTGCGGCAATCCGCAGATGATCGATGACACGCGCAAGCTGCTCAAGGCCAGGGGCCTGCAACTGAGCCTTTCCCGGCGGCCGGGCCAGGTGGCGGTGGAAAACTATTGGTAGGCCAGTGCCAGCAGGAAGCTTGTGGCGAGGGAGCTTGCTCCCGCCGGGCTGCGCAGCAGCCCCAAGTCAGGGCTGCTGATAGACAGTGTTCAATTGACGAACCACCTCAGCAAATAGCGCTCAGGACCTTTCGTTCTGGGCCTTGAGCAGGTCGCGAATCTCACTCAGCAACAGTTCTTCCTTGCTGGGAACTGGTGGCGCACTCGGGGCAACGGCCTCTTCACGCTTGAGACGGTTGATTGCCTTGACGCCCATGAAGATGGCGAACGCAACGATGATGAAATCGATGGTGCTCTGGATGAATTTGCCGTAGGCCAGCACCACCGCCGGTGTGTCACCTTGGGCAGCCTTGAGGGTGATGGCCAGGTCACTGAAGTCCACCCCGCCAATCAGCAGGCCGATTGGCGGCATGACCACGTCGCCAACAAATGACGAAACGATTTTGCCGAAAGCGGCGCCGATGATGATCCCGACGGCCATGTCGACGACATTGCCTTTGACCGCGAAGGCCTTGAACTCGCTTAACATGCCCATGAATGGTTCCTTGTGACAAATGAGTTGAGTGGCAGTGTAATCCAGTCAAACGCACCTCGCTCGACACGTCTACTTACAAAGCTCCCCAGCTATCGACCTGGCTTCCCGCTAAAGGTTTACAAAGTGCTATCAATCGCGCGTGATACCCGGTTTCAAGTGGGCTCCCTATAAGGTTTTCTCTATCAGTGCGGTATGGCATTTCTATTTAGGTTTTGCTTTTTCGAGCACTAGCCTCTGACAAGCGCACATGGATGCGCTCTATAACATCAGAGGAAATTCTATGAACACTTCCCTTGGCGGCGGGACTCTTCCCCAACGTCGCGCCCTTTTTGTGCTGACCGCTGGCCTGCTGTCTTTTTCCGTCAACGCTGCCACCCTGACCCGCGATAACGGGGCCGCTGTCGGCGACAACCAGAACTCGCAGACGGCAGGCCCCAATGGGCCGACTTTGCTGCAGGACGTGCAGCTGATCCAGAAACTCCAGCGTTTCGATCGTGAGCGCATTCCCGAGCGCGTGGTGCATGCCCGTGGCACCGGTGCCCATGGCACCTTTACCGTGTCCAACGACCTCAGTGATCTGACCAAGGCGAAGGTCTTTGCGGCAGGGCAGGTCACTCCCGTATTCGTGCGTTTTTCTGCCGTGGTGCATGGCAATCATTCGCCGGAAACCCTGCGTGACCCCCGTGGTTTTGCCACCAAGTTCTACACGGCCGACGGTAACTGGGACCTGGTTGGGAACAACTTCCCGACCTTCTTCATTCGCGACGCCATCAAGTTTCCGGACATGGTCCATGCCTTCAAACCCGATCCACGGACCAACCTGGACGACGATTCACGTCGTTTCGACTTCTTCTCCCATGTACCAGAAGCAACTCGGACACTGACCGAGTTGTACTCAAACTCCGGTACTCCGGCGAGTTACCGTGAAATGGACGGTAATGGCGTGCATGCCTACAAGTTGGTGAATGCCAAGGGCGAAGTTCATTACGTCAAGTTCCATTGGAAAAGTCTGCAGGGCCTGAAGAATCTCGATCCGAAAGAAGTTGTGAAGGTTCAAGGGCAGGATTACAGCCACATGACCAACGACTTGGTCAGCCATATCAATAAGGGTGACTTTCCGAAGTGGGACTTGTATGTCCAGGTCCTGAACCCGCAGGACTTGTCCAAGTTCGATTTCGACCCGCTGGATGCCACCAAGATCTGGCCGGGCGTGCCTGAGCGTAAAGTCGGGCAAATGGTCTTGAACCGCAATCCGGCCAATGTCTTCCAGGAAACCGAACAGGTGGCGATGGCCCCGGCCAATCTGGTTCCCGGTATCGAGCCTTCGGAAGATCGTCTGTTGCAGGGCCGGGTGTTTTCCTATGCCGATACGCAAATGTACCGGATAGGCGCCAATGCCCTGCAATTGCCGATCAACGCCCCCAAGGTGGCGGTGAACACCGGTAACCAGGACGGCGCGATGAACCCGGGGAGCACCAGCACCGGGGTGAATTACCAGCCGAGCCGCCTGATGCCCCGCGAGGAGCTGCAATCGGCGCGCTACAGCCAGACCGCGTTGAGCGGCAGTACCCAGCAGGCGAAGATCCAGCGCGAGCAGAACTTCAAGCAGGCCGGCGACCTGTACCGCTCGTTCAGCCAGAAGGAGCGCAATGACCTGATCGAAAGCTTCGGCGGCTCATTGGCCACCACCGATGACGAGAGCAAGCACATCATCCTGTCGTTCCTCTACAAGGCCGACCCGGAATATGGCACTGGCGTGGCCCGTGTCGCCAAGGGTGACCTGGCCCGCGTCAAGGCGCTGGCGGAAAAACTGACCGACTGATCCATAGGTCAGGTACATGCCCTGTGGGAGCAAGGTCTGCTCCCACAGTCCTGTGTCAAAAGGAGGCACCGTGATGCGTTATTTCCTGTGTTCGTTGCTTGCCACCTGGTCATTGGCCGCGTTGGCCGATCAGTCCCTGCCGACCGATCCGGCAGTTGTACAAGAAGAGCTGCAAACCTATTACTTCGATGCCGCCCGTCGGGGTGATGTGTCCATGCTCGATGCCTTTATCGACGCTCATTACTCGCTCAATACCCAGGACGAAAAGGGCTACACCGCCCTGATCCTGGCGGCTTACCACGGTCACGGCCCTGCGGTGGAGCGGCTGCTGGCCGCGGGGGCCGATGCCTGTGTCCAGGACAAGCGCGGCAACACGGCGTTGATGGGGGCCATTTTCAAGGGGGAAGTGCAGATCGCGCGGCGCCTGTTATCCACCGATTGCAGCCCGGATCAGCGCAACGGCGCCGGGCAGACCGCCGCCATGTATGCCGGCCTGTTCAACCGTGTCGAGCTGCTCGATGCCTTGAAGGCCAAGGGCGCCGACATGGACGCTGCGGACCCGTTGGGCAATACGGCGGCGAATCTGGCCAGCGGTGAAATCAGAATGCCGGCCCCGCGCTGACCCTCGCCTGGGCTATCATCGCGGTTTTTCTCCCGGAGTTCAGATGGCCAAGGCAAAGCGCATGTACGGCTGCACCGAGTGCGGCTCGACCTTTCCCAAATGGGCCGGCCAGTGCGGTGAGTGCGGCGCCTGGAACACCTTGACCGAAACCATGGTGGAAAGTGGCGCTGCCGCGGCGCCCACCGGACGCACCGGGTGGGCCGGCCAGCAGGCGCAGATCAAGACCCTGGCCGAAGTCAGCGTCGAGGAGATCCCGCGATTTTCCACCGCGTCCGGTGAACTGGACCGTGTGTTGGGTGGCGGTCTGGTGGACGGCTCGGTGGTCTTGATCGGCGGCGACCCAGGGATTGGCAAATCCACCATCCTGCTGCAAACCTTGTGCAACATCGCCACGCGCATGCCGGCGCTGTACGTCACTGGCGAAGAGTCTCAGCAGCAAGTCGCCATGCGTGCCCGGCGCCTGGGGCTGCCCCAGGATCAGTTGCGGGTCATGACCGAAACCTGCATCGAAACCATCATCGCCACGGCGCGCCTGGAAAAGCCCAAGGTGATGGTGATCGACTCGATCCAGACGATTTTCACCGAACAGTTGCAATCGGCGCCGGGCGGTGTGTCCCAGGTGCGTGAAAGCGCGGCGTTGTTGGTGCGTTACGCCAAGCAGAGCGGCACGGCGATTTTCCTGGTGGGTCATGTCACCAAAGAAGGCGCGCTGGCGGGGCCGCGGGTGCTGGAGCATATGGTCGATACCGTGTTGTATTTCGAGGGCGAGTCCGATGGGCGCCTGCGGTTGTTGCGGGCGGTGAAGAATCGCTTTGGCGCCGTGAATGAGCTGGGTGTGTTCGGTATGACCGACAGGGGCCTGAAAGAAGTCTCCAATCCTTCGGCAATTTTTTTGACGCGTGCCCAGGAAGAAGTACCGGGCAGCGTGGTCATGGCGACCTGGGAAGGCACTCGACCAATGTTGGTGGAGGTGCAGGCGCTGGTGGATGACAGTCACCTGGCGAACCCGCGCCGGGTCACCCTGGGGCTGGATCAGAACCGGCTCGCGATGCTACTGGCCGTACTGCATCGGCACGGCGGCATTCCTACCCACGACCAGGACGTTTTTCTCAATGTGGTGGGCGGCGTGAAGGTACTGGAAACCGCCTCCGACCTGGCGTTGATGGCAGCGGTCATGTCCAGCCTGCGCAATCGACCGTTGCCCCATGACCTGCTGGTATTCGGTGAAGTCGGCCTGTCGGGCGAAGTCCGGCCGGTGCCCAGCGGGCAGGAGCGACTCAAGGAGGCAGCCAAGCATGGCTTCAAGCGCGCTATCGTGCCCAAGGGCAACGCACCGAAGGAAGCGCCGCAGGGGTTGCAGATCATTGCCGTGACGCGGTTGGAGCAGGCGTTGGATGCGTTGTTTGAGTAAACAAAGGCTGTGCAGTGGCCTTTGTGTGGGTTTTTTGTGGCAAGGGGATTTATCCCCGCTGGGCTGCATGGCAGCCCTCAACAGGCCTGGTCGATTTTAAACCTGAATCAACGCCGCCAATTCCCGCTCCAGCTCATCATGATCGGCCAGGTTCAGCTCCA
Organism: Pseudomonas sp. SJZ078; assembly: GCF_007828255.1. Classification (NCBI taxonomy): domain Bacteria; kingdom Pseudomonadati; phylum Pseudomonadota; class Gammaproteobacteria; order Pseudomonadales; family Pseudomonadaceae; genus Pseudomonas; species Pseudomonas sp. SJZ078. Next base: position 47,812 of record NZ_VIUG01000037.1, read on the forward strand.
CCAGCCGACGCAGGTGGGCGATGGAGTCGAGGTCGATATGCTCGCAGACGAAGCCCAGGTGGTCGTGGTCGTCGTGGGCCAACCGAACCTCCATCCTCAACTTCACGTCATTGCCCAGGTGGATGTTGGCGACGAAGGTTTTTTCAGGATTGCCCTGCCAGGGTTCGGGCTTTTCGATCAACAGGCCCTTCAGGGACAGGTCCAGCAATTCCACTGGCCAAGTGTATGGGGGCTGGCTCAGTTCGGTCCTGGCATGAAACTCGATTCGTACGAAGCGGCGGCGTTCGCTCATTGCCCAATCCCTCTGAAGATTCACTGACTATAGACCCAACTGGCGCGTCGCTGGCACCGTTTGGCCGATGACAGACGAATGTCGGGTATGGCCTTTGCTGCCGTTAGAGCTAAACTTCGGTGGCTGTCTTTCTTGTCCACCCCTGGCTGGAATATAAAAATGAAAAACAATAATAGCCTGCTGCGCCATCTGCCCTGGCTCCTGCTGGCCGTTGTAGGAGCGTGCGCCCTGGGCGTAGTGGCCTTGCGCCGAGGCGAGGCGATCAACGCCCTCTGGATCGTCGTCGCAGCCGTGGCCATCTACCTGGTCGCCTATCGCTACTACAGCCTCTTCATCGCCAACAACGTGATGCAACTCGATGCGCGCCGGGCCACCCCTGCCGTGCTCAACAACGATGGCCTGGACTTCGTCCCGACCAACAAGCACATCCTCTTCGGTCACCACTTCGCCGCCATTGCCGGCGCGGGGCCGCTGGTCGGGCCGGT
>NZ_VIUG01000038.1:0-46406 GCF_007828255.1 Pseudomonas sp. SJZ078
GCTTTAAGCACTCCGGGCATTCAGCTTGCCACTCACCGCTCTCACCATCAGTTTAATCGCAGAGCAAGACACAAGCGGGCTTGCTCGCGAAGGCGTCGAATCAGCAGCATTGATGTTGATTGAGACACCGCTTTCGCGAGCAAGCCCGCTCCTACAAGGGGATGTACGCCTAGACCTGCTGCGACAGCAACTGCCCATCAGCCATGCGCAGGCGCTTGGACAGGGAGACGGCGAGGGCGCGGATGATTTTTGCGGCGACCTTGGGAGCGTCGTTGAGCATTTTTTCCAGGGAATCCTTGCCCAGATTCAGCAGCTGGCAATCACTGGCGGCGATGCAACTGGCCGAACGCCGTTCGCCATCGAGCACCGCCATCTCACCGAACGCCCGGCCGCTGCGCAGGGTGGCGATGGTCACCGCTTGCCCGTCGGGACCGGTCTTCTGCACGGCCACCTGGCCAGTGTGGATGATGCACATGAAGCTGCCGGCATCGCCCTCGCGGAAAATCGCTTCGCCCTGGGCGATGGCGCTGATGCTGAAGTAACCCGACGCGGCGGCGAAGTCGACGGGCAGCAACTGATCGAACAGGCCGCAGTCCATCAGCCAGTGGCGGATTTCGTTGTTCAGTAAGGTCGGTTCTGGCATGGCTTTACGGTCTTTTTTCTTGTGTCTATTGCGGTTTCGGATTGGCTGGGTTTCAACAGAGCCCTGTGGGAGCGGGCTTGCCCGCGAACACGGACTGACATTCAACGGATGCGTCGACTGACATACCGAATTCGCGAGCAAGCCCGCTCCCACAATTTGAGACCGCGTCGTTCCCTAAGACCCGGTCCTCAACCAGAGTTCCTCAAGCCTTGCCCCAAATCTTCAACACAAATGCATATTCGAGCGCTACGTCACGCAATCCCTGGTAGCGTCCGCTCATTCCACCGTGGCCTGCGCCCAGTTCGGTCTTGAGCAGCAATGGGTTGTCATCGGTCTTGGTGGCGCGCAATTTCGCGACCCATTTGGCCGCTTCCCAATACTGCACGCGGCTGTCGTTGTAACCGGCGATGACCAGCAGCGCCGGGTACGCCTGGGCGCGGACGTTTTCGTAGGGCGCATAGGCCCTGATCCGATCATAGACGTCCGGCTCCTCCGGATTGCCCCATTCGTCGTATTCGGTGACGGTCAGTGGCAGGTCCGGGTCGAGCATGGTGTTGAGCACATCGACGAACGGCACTTCGGCAATCGCGACCTTGAACAGCTCCGGGCGTTGATTGAGGACCGCGCCGATCAGCAGGCCACCGGCGCTGCCGCCGCTGATCGCCAGTTGTTCGGCAGTGGTAAAGCCATTGGCGATCAGGTGCTCGGCGCACGCGATGAAGTCGCTGAAGGTGTTGTGTTTGTGTTCCTGCTTGCCGGCGCGGTACCAGGCTTCGCCGAGTTCGCCGCCACCACGCACATGGGCGATGGCAAAGGCGATGCCGCGGTCGAGCAGGCTCAGTCGTGCATGGGAGAACCACGGATCGAGGCTTTCACCATAGGCGCCGTAGCCATACAGATACAGCGGCACCGGTTGGCCGAGGGCTTCGCGCTTGACCACCAGGCTGATGGGCACCTGGGTGCCGTCCGGTGCTGTCGCCCACAGACGCTGGCTGACATAGGCATCGGCGTCGAACGGGCCCAACACGGGGGTTTGCTTGAGGACCACCTGCGCGCCACTGGCAAGGTCCAACTGACGGATCTGCGCCGGGCGGTTCAGGGCCTCATAGCGCAGGCGGATGCGCTCACTGGCGAACTCCAGGCTGTTCTGCACATGCAGGCTATAGGCTGCATCCGGCAGTTGCACGCGATAAGCCGGCAAATCCTGTGGATGCACCTCGATGATCGGCAGGCCACCCTCCCGCAGGCTCAAGGTCATGGCGCCGGCGTTCAGGCTCAGCCCATCGATCATCACCGTGTCGCTGTGGGGAATCAGGTTCCGCCAGTCGGCCTCGGTTGGCGCCATGCCCGTGTCGGGGGCCTGGTACAGCGCGAAATTGATCCCGTCGCGATTGGTGCGGATCAGCCAGGTCCATTGGCCGTCGAGCAGGCCGTGGTCGACGTCGTATTCGTGATGCTCCACCCGGGGCGCCAGGCAGGTGAAGGGCAGTTGAGGTTGGGCGGCATCCAGTACCCAGACTTCGCTGGTGGTCTTGCTGCCCAGGGACAGGATCAACTGCCGCTCGGAGCTCGAACGGTAGCAATGCAGAAAGAAGCGTCCGTCCGGCTCATGAAACACTTCTTCGGCGGCAGTGCCATCAAGGCGATAGCGCCAAAGTTTGTGGGGCCGGTGGGTTTCGTCCAGTTCGCCGAAAAACAGCGTCAGGCTGTCGTTGGCCCAGGTCATGCTGCCGTCGCAGTTTTCGAAGGACAGTTCGCTGACCTTGTCGTTGGACAGCTCCTTCACGAACAGCGTATAGATTTCGTCGCCCGTGGTGTCCAGGCTATAGGCCAGGCGCTGGTGGTCGGGGCTGATGCTGAACGCACCGAGGGAAAAGAAACCGCCACCTGCCAGAGCGTTCGGGTCCAGCAGCAACTGCTCGTAGTGTTCGTCCACGGTCAGGCTATCGTCCGCCGGACGCGGGCAGCGATAGTGGCGCGGGTATTCGTCGCCGGCCGTGGTGCGGGTGTAGTACAGATAGGGACCCCAGGGCGAGGGCAGGGACAGATCAGTCTCGAGGATCCGTCCCTTGATTTCCTGGAACAGGGTTTCGCGCAGTTCGGCCTGGTCGGCGAGTTGGTCTTCCTGGAAGCGATTTTCGGCCTTGAGGTAGTCGAGCACCGCGTCGGTGTCGCGTTCCTGCAGCCAGGCATACGGGTCGACACCGGGGTCCTTGCGGGCTACCGGGGCGTTGGAAACATGGGCGGATAAGGACATGAAAGGCTCTCGAACATATTCATGGCGCACGTCTGGGCAGCCTGACGGGCGAAAAGCCGTTACTATAAGCGCCTCTTTGCCTGCCTTGCCATGGACACCATGACCGAGAACGACTATCTGATCGCCTGGGGCCTCTACGCCTTCGCCGCACTGGGCTGCCTGCTGGTATGGATGCGCCTCACCCGCTGGATGTGGCGCTGGTTGCGCGAGCCGCTGCGGTTGCTGGTGGCGGTGTTGCTGTTCTGCCCCACCATTGTCGACCCGGTGAAGGACAAATTCGCCCCGGCTCTGGCCATTGTTGCCCTGGACATTCTGTTCAAGGTGGGCAACAACGTCTGGCGCGCGGCGTCCGATCTGCTCATGTACGGCATGATCGCCTTCGGCGTCTATTTGATCTTCGCATTGATCCGCTTCCCCATCGAGCGTGCATCCAACGCCCGCAAGGAGCGGGCCGCCGCCGCAAAAGCGGCTGCCGCCGCGGCTGATGCGGAGGATGACGAGCCGCCGTTCGGTGTAGCCGGCGATGACCGTTACGGTCGCCCGCCGGTACCGAGCAATCCCCAGCGTTCACGTATCGAGCCGCGTCTGTAACCCGGCCTGCCCCTTCAAGCGAGAGTCCGAGCATGTGTGAGTTACTGGGCATGAGTGCCAATGTGCCGACCGACATCGTGTTCAGCTTCACCGGCCTGATGCAGCGCGGCGGCAAGACCGGGCCGCACCGGGACGGGTGGGGTATCGCGTTCTATGAAGGCCGTGGCCTGCGCCTGTTTCAGGACCCCGCGGCCAGCAGTGAGTCGGAAGTGGCGAACCTGGTACAGCGCTATCCGATCAAGAGCGAAGTGGTGATCGGGCATATCCGCCAGGCCAATGTCGGCAAGGTTTGCCTCTCCAACACCCACCCGTTCGTGCGCGAGCTGTGGGGACGGAACTGGTGTTTTGCCCATAACGGCCAGCTCGCGGGTTTCCAGCCGGCGGTAAGTTTTTACCGCCCGGTGGGCGATACCGACAGCGAAGCGGCGTTCTGCGACCTGCTCAACCGCGTGCGCCAGGCTTTTCCGGAGCCGGTGGAGGTTGAGCAATTGCTGCCCTCGCTGATCCAGGCCTGTTCCGAGTACCGCAGCAAGGGTGTGTTCAATTGCCTGCTCAGCGACGGCGACTGGCTGTTCTGCTATTGCTCGACCAAACTGGCCCAGATCACCCGTCGCGCGCCGTTTGGCCCGGCGCGGCTCAAGGACGTGGATGTGATTGTGGATTTCCAGGCCGAAACCACGCCCAACGACGTGGTCACGGTGATCGCCACCGAACCCTTGACCGAAAACGAAACCTGGACCCGCTACGAACCGGGCCAATGGAGCCTGTGGCGACGCGGCGAATGCGTCAGCCATGGCCGCACCGAATAAGGACGTCACGTTATGTTGCTCAGTTATCTACGGCTGGTGTTGTTTGCAGTGGGCCTTCTGGTCGGGGTCCAGGTACCGGGTTTCATCAGCGATTACGCCAAGCGGGTCGAAGCACACCTGATCGAGGCCCAGAACGGCCTGCAAGGGTTTCAGGGCACCGCCAACCAGTTTTTCAAGGGTGACATGCAGGCCCTGGTGGCCCATTACCGTGCCAGTGAGGACCCGATCTTTCGCAGCGATGCCGACAGCCTGAACACCCTGCTGGTGCGCCAGCAGGCGCTGGACAAGCAATACCAGGCGATGAAAGGCCCGTGGTATATCCGCTTGTTGCAAGTGGTGCTGGCCGCCGATCCGGACATCCGCAAGGAAACCTGGAACGGCTACAGCTACCAGATCCTGCTGACCCCCGAAGCGATGATCTGGGGCATCGGCGGCGCCATGCTGCTGTCGTTCGGCCTGGAATGCCTGTTCCGCCTGATCGACTGGGTGGTGCTGGGTGGCAAGCGCCTGCGCCAGAGCCGACCGATTGAAGAGCGGGATTTGCGCGGGCTGTAACACCGAGATCAAAACAGCTTTGTTGTGGCGAGGGGATGAATCCCCTCGCCACAACAGCATTCCAACCAGACACTCCACCGTTTCCCACCCAATCAACTTTTTCTTATGACCCGTCCGCAATTTTATTCGTTGGACGCGCCGCGCCGTGGGCCCAAGAATCGGCGCAACCGGTCTCTACGTTCGCAGCGTCGAGACTTATAACAATAAAACCGTGGAGAACCACCATGAGTGCCCCTGACACACTCGGCGTCCCCCAATCCCAGGCCCGTTCCGGTCCGTTCGACTGGTATCGCAACATCAATCAGCAGGAACGCCGCACCTTCTGGAGCTGCAAGATCGGTTATGCCCTGGACGGCATGGATACGCAGATGCTCAGTTTCGTGGTGCCGACCCTGATCGCGATGTGGGGTATCACCACCGGGCAAGCGGGGCTGATCCACACCAGCACCCTGATCGCCTCGGCTATCGGCGGCTGGGTAGCCGGTATTCTTTCGGACCGCATCGGTCGGGTCCGCACCCTGCAACTGACCGTGTTGTGGTTCGCCTTCTTCACCTTCCTGTGTGGCCTGGCCCAGAGTTACGAACAACTGCTGATCGCCCGTACCCTGATGGGCTTCGGCTTCGGTGGCGAATGGACCGCCGGCGCCGTGCTGATGGGCGAGGTGATCCGCGCCAAGGACCGCGGCAAGGCGGTTGGCATGGTGCAGGCGGGGTGGGCGCTGGGGTGGGGCATGACAGCGATTCTGTATGCGCTGCTGTTCTCGGTGCTGGCGCCGGAAGACGCCTGGCGCGCCCTGTTCATGCTTGGCCTGGTCCCGGCGATATTCGTGATTTTCGTCCGGCGACTGGTCAAGGATCCAGAGATCTATAACCAGACCAAAGCGCGCGAGGAACCGAGCAATCCGGCGAGGTTCTACGAGATTTTCGCACCTGGCATCCTCTTCACCACGATTCGCGCTTCGTTGCTGACCACCGGTGCGCTGGGTGGCTACTACGCCATCACCTCGTGGCTGCCGACCTTCCTGAAAAATGAACGTGGCTTGAGCGTCCTGAGTACCGGTGGCTACCTGGCGATGGTGATTGTCGGGTCCTACGTGGGTTATGTCATCAGCGCCTACTTGACTGACATCCTGGGCCGCAAGAAGAACTTTGTCCTGTTCGCCATCGGTTCGTTCGTCATCGTGTTGCTGTACACCCAGATGCCGGTAAGCAATAACGTGATGCTCTGGCTCGGCTTCCCCCTGGGCTTCTTCGCGTCGGGGATGTTCAGCGGCATGGGCTCGTTCCTGACCGAGCTGTTTCCGACCCGTATCCGCGGTTCGGGCCAGGGTTTCTGCTACAACATCGGTCGGGCACTGGCGGCGCTGTTCCCGTTGCTGATCGGCCTGCTGAGCCAGAAGGTGCCCTTGAGTGTCGGTATCGGTGCGTTCGCAGCCGTGTCCTACGGCGTGGTGATCCTGGCGGCCCTCAGTCTGCCGGAAACCCAGGGCAAACAATTGGATGCCGACTAACTGATAACCTGTGGGGCACATGCCCCATGGCCAGAAACAACCTACAGGAGCGTTCACAGTGAACCGCCTGCTATTGAACTGCGACATCGGCGAAAGCTTCGGCAACTGGACCATGGGTCTGGACGCCGAGGTGATGCCCTTCATCGATTGCGCCAACATCGCCTGCGGTTTTCATGCCGGTGACCCGAGCATCATGCGCAAGACCGTCAGCCTGGCCCTGAGCCATGGCGTAAAAATCGGCGCACACCCGGCCTATCAGGATCTGGCGGGTTTCGGCCGTCGCTCCATGGCCTACACCGCCCAGGAACTGCAGGACCTGCTGCATTACCAGATCGGCGCCCTCGACGGCATTTGCCGGGCCCAGGGTGGGCGGGTCAGCTACGTCAAACCCCATGGCGCGATGTACAACGACATGATGGCCAACCCGGCACAGTTGCGTGCTGTGATCCAGGCTGTCGCGGCCTACGACCCGCAGTTGCCGCTGATGCTGATGGCGACCCGGGACAACAGCGCCGCCCAGGCCCTGGGCGACGAATATGGCCTGACGTTGTGGTTCGAAGCTTTCGCCGACCGTGCCTACGACAGCGCCGGCCACCTGGTTTCACGGCAGTTGCCGGGCGCGGTGCATCACGACGCCGAGGTCATCATCGGGCAGGCCCTGACCATCGCCCGCGGCGACTCGTTGACCGCCACCGATGGCAGCGCGTTGCTCCTGCATGCCAATACCTTGTGCGTGCACGGCGACAACACCAGCTCCGTGGCGGCGGTGCAACGCATCCGTGAGGCACTGGACGGGCAGCGTGCATCATGAAACCACGGGTGGAAGTGGTGGCGGTGGACTGCCTGATGGTGCGCCTGTTCGATGAGATCGCCGAGACCCACATGCCGTGGATGCTCGCTGCCAGCGAGCGCCTGCGCGAGGTGTTCGCCGAATACCTGATCGACCTGGTGCCGTCCTACACCACGCTCATGGTGCATTACGACATGCTGGCGCTGAACCCGGCACAGGCTCGGGATCTGGTCAACGAGGCGCTGAACAATCTGTCCCCCGATGCCTGCTCGGTCGGCCAGCGCCATGTGCTGCCTGTGTGGTACGACCCCAGCGTCGGGCCTGAACTGAGCCTGTTGTCGAGCCGCAGCGGGTTGACGGTGGAACAGGTGATCCGTCGCCACAGCGAGCACGAATACCAGGTGTTTGCCCTGGGCTTTGCCCCCGGATTTGCCTTCATGGGGCTGGTGGACGAAGTACTGGCCGCGCCGCGCCTCGACACGCCGCGCAAGCGGGTGGCCGCGGGCAGCGTCGGCATTGCCGAGCGCCAGACCGCGGCGTACCCATTGGTGTCGCCCGGCGGCTGGAACCTGATCGGTCGTACTCCGGCCAAATTGTTCGATCGCGAACGTGACGGCTACAGCCTGATGCAGCCCGGCGACACGGTGCGTTTTGTCGCCGTGGATCACGCTGAATTCATCGCATTGGGTGGGGACGACACACCGCAGGAGGCCCTGGCATGAGCCGTTTGTTGATCGAGGCCAGCACACCGCTGTGCCTGTTGCAGGACGGTGGCCGTTTCGGCGTCAGGCATCTGGGCGTGACCCAGGGCGGCGCGGCGGATTGGCTGTCGATGGCCTGGGCCAACTGGATGCTGGGCAATGCCCTGGACGCGACGGTAGTGGAGATCACCCTCGGTGGCTTCACGGTGGTGGCTGAAGAGGATTGTGTATTGGCGCTGGCCGGGGCAGACCTCGGGGCACGGCTGGACGGCCAGGCCGTGGCAGCGTGGCGCTATTTCAGTTTGCGCAAGGGCCAGACCCTGTCGTTGACCCAACCTGTGCTGGGTGCTCGGGCGTACCTCGCGGCCCCCGGTGGGTTCGATGCACCGGCGGTGCTGGGCAGCCGGGCGACGGTGGTGCGTGAAGAGCTCGGCGGCCTGGATGGGCTGGGGCGAGCGCTGGGCCGTGGCGAGCACTTGAGCTATTCGGGCCCGGCCACGCCTCGGCCGATGCCGGGCAGGTTGATTCCGGATTTCCAGCAGGCCCGGCCGCTGGACCTGATCCTGGGGGCGCAGAATGGCGCGTTCAGCGGACGGAGCCTGTTCGATGCGTTCAACACGCCTTGGACACTGGACAGCCGCGCCGACCGCATGGGCATCCGCTTGCTGGGCGCCGGGCTGGAATACCAGGGACCTGCGATGATTTCCGAGGGCATTCCCCTGGGGGCCGTGCAGGTACCGCCGGACGGCCAGCCGATCGTGCTGCTCAACGACCGGCAGACCATTGGCGGCTACCCCCGCCTGGGCGCCTTGACGCCGTTGGCCCTGGCCCGGCTGGCGCAATGCCTGCCAGGCACGCAGGTGCGGTTGCGGCCGGTGGTGCAGGAGGTTGCGCATCGGCAGCAGGCGGAGTGTTTGCGCGGATTCATGGACCGCTGAAAGCATCGCGAGCAGGCTCGCTCCCACAGGGATCTTATGGATGACAAAGATCCGGTGTGGGAGCGAGCCCTGCTCGCGATGAGGTCCGAATGGTCGACAAGAATCTTTACTTGGAAAGAAACCGCATTCCTTCCTCCAACCCCCGCAGGGTCAGCGGGTACATCCGGTCCTCCACCAACTCCCGCACGATGTTGGTCGAGGCGGTGTAGCCCCAGGTGTCCTTCGGATAAGGGTTGATCCAGATGAGCTTTTTGTATTTCTCCATGAAGCGCTGCATCCACACGTAGCCTGCTTCCTCGTTCCAGTGTTCGACGCTGCCGCCGGCCTGGGTGATTTCATAGGGCGCCATGGCGGCGTCGCCGATGAAGATCACTTTGTAGTCGGCGCCGTACTTGTGCAGCAGGTCCTGGGTCGAGGTGCGTTCCGAGGTGCGGCGCAGGTTGTTTTTCCATACCGACTCGTACACGAAGTTGTGGAAGTAGAAATACTCCAGGTGTTTGAACTCGGTCTTGCAGGCCGAGAACAGTTCTTCGCAGATTTTCACGTGGGCATCCATCGAGCCGCCGATGTCGAACAGCAGCAACAGCTTGACGGTGTTGCGTCGTTCGGGGCGCATCTGGATGTTCAGCAGGCCGGCGTCCCGGGCGGTGTGGTCGATGGTGCCATCGATGTCCAGTTCTTCGGCTGCCCCTTGGCGAGCGAACTTGCGCAGGCGACGCAGGGCGATCTTGATGTTGCGGGTGCCCAGTTCCACCTGGTCGTCGAGGTTCTTGTACTCGCGTTGGTCCCAGACCTTCACGGCCTTGCCCTGGCGCTTGCCGGCGTCGCCGACGCGGATGCCTTCGGGGTTGAAACCACCGGAGCCGAACGGGCTGGTGCCGCCGGTGCCGATCCACTTGTTGCCGCCGGCATGGCGCTCCTTCTGTTCTTCCAGGCGCTTCTTGAATTCTTCGATCAGCTTGTCCAGGCCGCCCAGGGACTGGATCTGCGCCCGCTCCTCATCGGTCAGCGAACGCTCGAACTCCTTGCGCAGCCAGTCCTCGGGAATCAGCGCCTGGAGGTGATCGTCGAGTTTCTCCAGACCGTTGAAATAGGCGGCGAACGCCCGGTCGAATTTGTCGAAATGCCGTTCATCTTTCACCAGGATCGCCCGGGACAGGTAATAGAACTCGTCCATGTCGGCGAAGATCACCCGCTGTTTCAGCGCGTTGATCAGGTCCAGCAGCTCACGCACCGACACGGGCACCTTGGCGGCGCGCATCTCATTGAACAGATTCAGCAGCATGGCAGTTGCCCTCGTGCTTGTTGACGAAGAGGGCTCAACGCGTGCCGCGACGGCTCATGAACGCCAGGCGCTCAAGCAACTGCACGTCCTGTTCGTTCTTGACCAGTGCACCGGCCAGCGGCGGGATGGCCTTGGTCGGATCGCGCTCGCGCAGCACCGCTTCGCCGATGTTGTCGGCCATCAGCAGCTTGAGCCAGTCCACCAGCTCGGACGTGGAGGGTTTCTTCTTCAGGCCCGGCACTTTGCGCACGTCGAAGAACACGTCCAGCGCTTCGCTGACCAGGTCTTTCTTGATGTCCGGGTAGTGCACATCGACGATTTTCTGCAGGGTGACGCGGTCCGGGAAGGCGATGTAGTGGAAGAAACAGCGGCGCAGGAAGGCATCCGGCAGCTCTTTTTCGTTGTTGGAGGTAATGATGATGATCGGACGCTGCTTGGCCTTGATGGTTTCATTGGTCTCGTAGACGTAGAACTCCATCTTGTCGAGTTCCTGCAACAGGTCGTTGGGAAACTCGATGTCGGCCTTGTCGATCTCGTCGATCAGCAGGATGACCCGTTCTTCGGACTCGAAAGCCTCCCAGAGCTTGCCCTTCTTCAGGTAGTTGCGCACGTCGTGGACTTTATCCACCCCCAGTTGCGAGTCCCGCAGGCGGCTGACTGCGTCGTACTCGTACAGGCCCTGGTGGGCCTTGGTGGTGGACTTGATGTGCCAGGTGATCAGACGCGCGCCGAAGGACTGCGCCAGTTGTTCGGCCAGCATGGTCTTGCCGGTGCCCGGTTCGCCCTTGACCAGCAATGGCCGCTCCAGGGTAATGGCGGCGTTCACGGCCAGCTTCAGGTCATCGGTGGCCACGTAGGCGCTGGTGCCTTCGAACTTCATCTGCAGTTTCCTCGAACGTGTCGCTGGCCCGGCGAGGCGGGGCGCGCGAAATAAATGGCGTGCCCGACTATAACGCGACGTCCCGCCGACTGTGAACGCAGACGCTGTATTCAGTCTCTGAATGAGGCGTCACATGTTGACTCGGTCTTGGCGTATTTCTATGGGGACTCCCCCTCGCCACAAAAAAGACGCACGCCCTAATCCTTGGAAGGCGGTGGCTGCTCGTAGCGCGCATTGAACGCTTCGATGAACCCGTTGCGCAGGATCTGCAGGAAGGCTTCGAAGGCGCTGATGTCCTGTTGATGGACATTGCCACTGAGTTCAACCCGGGTGGCGAACTGGTTCTTGCGCTGGTTCTTCAGGGCCGTTTCGCCTGCGCCGACCAGCGCTTCCCAGACCGAGCGGAAAATGTTCTTTTTCTCGTTTTCCACATCCTGTTGCCAATCGAATACATCCACATCTCGCAGCAAAGGTTTGATGTAGCCGCTGAGTTTGGCGTTGTTTGCTTCAGCTTCGATCACCAGGTCGCCATGGCCGGCGTTGAAGTCGAACTTGCCATAGGCCGCGGCGAAATCGTTCAGGCGCTTGAGTTCGATGTTCCTGGCCCGCAGACGGAAATCGAAATCCTCGAACTTGCTCAGCGGGTCAAAGGTGGCTTGCATCTCCAGCGGCGCGTGTTCGGCCACCAGGGCCTTGCCCTCGAAGCGGGCGTCGCGCTTGCCTTCGGTGTCGACCACGTTGGTCAGGTTATAGAAGCTGGCATTGACCTCGGTAGCCCGCAGGTTGACCGGTGGCTTGGAGTTGAAGTTGCGAAAGGTCACCTTGCCCTCCCTGATCCGCACTTCGTTGAAGGTAATAGGCAGCAGTTTGCTCAGTTGCTCGCGCCAATTGGTACCCTGGCCGGTCTGGGAAGCTTGCCGGTTGCCGCCGCCATCGACGAAATTCACTTCGGGGCGGGCGAACTCCGCCTCGGCCACCACCGCGTGGTCGTACCACAGCGAGTGCCAGCTGACCGAGAGGTCGACCAGTGGCGCGTCGACGAACGGCACCGGGACCTTGCCGTCGACCTTGACGATTTTCAGACCGTTGATCCGATAGGCCCCGCGCCAGAGCGCCAGGTCCACGTCAATGACCTGGCCGCGGTAGTCGCCCATGTCGGCCAGTTTGTCGTTCAGGTAATTGCGCACGAGGTAAGGCAACGTGAAATGCAGGGCCACCAGCACCGCAACGATGGCCGCAAGGGTCCACAGTGGCCAGCTGTATCGACGCTTCATGTCATTGAGTCTCCGGCAATATTAAAACCATTGACCGTTGCGGCATCGCGAACGTTCGCTGCAACTGGACGCCCTTGGGCAACAGGCATACCTTTAGTCGCTGGTATTCACGCCTCACTAAGGACCTCGTCATGAGCCGTATCTACGCTGACAACGCCCATTCCATCGGCAATACGCCACTGGTACAGATCAACCGCATTGCCCCGCGGGGCGTGACCATCCTGGCCAAGATCGAAGGGCGCAACCCGGGGTATTCGGTCAAGTGCCGGATCGGCGCGAACATGATCTGGGACGCTGAAAGCACCGGCAGGCTCAAGCCGGGCATGACCATTGTCGAGCCGACCTCGGGCAATACCGGAATCGGCCTGGCGTTCGTTGCCGCCGCTCGTGGCTACAAGCTGATGCTGACCATGCCGGCCTCCATGAGCATCGAACGGCGCAAGGTGCTCAAGGCCCTGGGTGCCGAGCTGGTGCTGACCGAACCGGCCAAGGGCATGAAGGGGGCCATCGACAAAGCCGCCGAGATAGCTGCCAGCGACCCGTCCAGCTACTTCATGCCACAGCAGTTCGATAACCCGGCGAACCCGGCGATCCACGAAAAAACCACCGGTCCGGAAATCTGGAGCGACACCGACGGCGCGGTGGACGTGCTGGTGGCAGGCGTGGGCACCGGTGGCACCATTACCGGGGTCTCCCGCTATATCAAGAACACCTGCGGCAAGCCGATCCTGTCGGTGGCGGTGGAGCCGGAAAGTTCGCCGGTGATCACCCAGGCGCTGGCGGGCCAGGAAATCAAGCCCAGCCCCCACAAGATCCAGGGGATTGGCGCTGGATTCGTGCCGAAGAACCTGGATCTGTCGATGGTCGATCAGGTTGAGCGGGTAACGGACGACGAATCCAAGGCCATGGCCCTGCGCTTGATGCAGGAGGAGGGCATTCTGTGTGGCATCTCCTGTGGCGCGGCGATGGCCGTGGCCGCACGCCTGGCGGAAAAACCGGAGATGCAGGGCAAGACCATCGTGGTGATCCTGCCGGATTCGGGCGAGCGGTACTTGTCGAGCATGCTGTTCAGTGATCTGTTTAGCGAGCAGGAAAACCAGCAGTAATACGGTGGCAGGAAAGCCTCTGTGGCGAGGGGATAAATCCCCTCGCCACAGAGGCCTTCAGCAGGATTGAAGGTGTCTTGACTGGCGTCAGCCAGGGTTCAGGTGACGCCTGTTAGGTTTATTGCGTCCTGCACAACAGTGAATATTGCGTCAGACGATTTTTACCCGGGCCATGAGCATTTAGGCTCTGTACGAAAGGCCCACGGCCACGTCGGGCAGTTGACGTGGCCTCCGTTGTTTTTTGACAAGGAGTTATGAATGACCGTTTCGTTTGTCGCCAAGGCGTCGGTATTGCTGCTGTTTCTGGGCAGTACTCTTTATGTGCACCTGCGCGGCAAGGCGCGTTTGCCGGTGTTGCGCCAGTTCGTCAATCACTCGGCGCTGTTCGCCCCCTATAACACCCTGATGTACCTGTTCTCCGGCGTACCTTCCCGGCCGTACCTGGACCGCAGCAAGTTCCCCGAACTGGATGTGCTCAAGGACAACTGGCAGGTCATCCGTGACGAGGCGATGCACCTGTTCGACGAGGGTTACATCCGGGCTGCCGAGAAGAACAACGACGCCGGCTTCGGTTCGTTCTTCAAAAAGGGCTGGAAGCGTTTCTACCTCAAGTGGTACGACAAACCGCTGCCGTCGGCCGAAGTGCTGTGCCCAAGGACCGTCGAGCTGGTCAACCGGATTCCCAATGTCCGCGGCGCGATGTTTGCGTTGCTGCCGGGGGACAGCCATTTGAACCCGCACCGCGATCCGTTCGCCGGCTCGTTGCGCTATCACCTGGGGCTTTCCACACCCAACTCCGACGATTGTCGGATCTTCGTCGATGGCCAGATCTATGCGTGGCGTGACGGCGAAGACGTGATGTTCGATGAGACCTACGTGCATTGGGTCAAGAATGAAACACCCCAGACTCGCGTGATCCTGTTCTGCGACGTCGAGCGCCCCTTGAGCAACCGGTTGATGACCCGTCTCAATCGCGCTGTCAGCGGCATGCTTGGTCGCGCTACCGCGCCGCAGAATCTGGATGACGAACGCGTCGGCGGCATCAACCAGGCCTATGCCTGGAGCAAGTCGTTCAGCGACGGTATCAGCGGTCGGGTCAAGCAATGGAAACGCAAGTATCCCAAAGTGTATCGGGTGATGCGGCCGGTACTGGCAGTGCTGGTGCTCACGGCGCTTGGCTATTGGTTGTTCGGTTAACGGTTGCGCAATACCTCGGGCGCTGGTTATAGTCGGCGCTCGTCGGGTTTTCGAACCCACTCCTCAAAGAGATCGGCTCATGCCTGTATCCCCTGTCATCGCGGTTGTGGTTCCAGCGTCCAACGCTGGCGTCGTGCCGTGCGGGGATCAGCAGCCTGTGCAGATCGGTCAATACCCCCCACCTGCCAGTAGCCCATCGGTATACGCCGTCGTATCACCGCCGGGTGTTGGCGTGCAGGGCTGATCGGCAACGGTTGCCATCCCCTGTGCCTGCCTGAAAAAACTACTGGACTTCAGCCTCGGCTGAGTTGGCTTTTGCCTGACTACAGGTGGTATCCATGTTTTCCCTATCCAAGAACGCCTTATTGGCGGCGGCTTCCACGAGCCTGTTCGTCCTGCTGTGGAGCAGCGGGGCAATCTTTTCCAAACTGGGCCTGGCCCACGCTTCACCTTTTGCTTTCCTGCTAATCCGATTTGCCATCGCACTGTGTGCATTGGTGCTGTTGATCCCGGTGTTCAAGTTCAAGCTACCCAAGGCCGGTAAGCCGATGATTTTTGCCGCGACCACCGGATTGGTGCTGCTGGGGGCCTATCAGATTTTTTATCTGCTGGCCCTGCAAATGAACGTGACCCCCGGCATGATGGCGACCCTGATGGGCGTACAACCCATTCTTACCGTCGTACTCGTGGAACGGCAGCGTTCCTGGCAGCGTCTGTTCGGCCTGGCACTCGGGTTGGTCGGACTGGTCATGGTGGTGTACCAAGGCATCGGGTTGGCCGGGATGTCGTTGACCGGGATGCTGTGCGGCTTGCTGGCGCTGGTGTCCATGACCGCGGGCTCGATCATGCAGAAGCGCATCACCGATAATCCCCTCGGCACACTGCCGGTGCAGTACCTGGCCGGGCTTTTATTGTGTGCGGTGTTCGTACCGTTCCAGCCGTTCCATTTCGAAAGCAACGCGGGCTTCATCGTGCCGGTGTTGTGGATGGGGTTGGTGGTCTCGGTGCTGGCAACCTTGCTGCTGTACCGGCTGATTGCGCGGGGCAACCTGGTAAATGTCACCAGCCTGTTCTACCTGGTGCCGGCGGTGACGGCGGTCATGGATTACCTGGTGTTCGGCAACCGGCTGGCGCTGTTGAGCTTGCTGGGGATGGTACTGATCATCGTCGGGCTGGTGTTTGTGTTTCGTAAGAGTGGCTGATCGTTAGATTTTTGCTGACTGTCCCATTGCTTTCGCGAGCAAGCCCGCTCCCACAAGTACTACACAATACCTGTGGGAGCGGGCTTGCTCGCGAATGCATTTTTCGCCACGCCGACACCTTACCGGGCAGGCGCTTCAACCGGTTTCGCTACTGAAGGCTTCAACACCAGCCACAGCGCTGCCGCAATCAGCACCCCGCCATACAGATGGGCCATCCCCAGCGGCTCACCCAGCAACAACGCCCCCCACAGCACGCCGAAAGGCGGAATCAGGAACGTGACGGTCATCGACTTGACCGGCCCGATGGAGCTGATCAGCCGGAAATACAGGATGTACGCCAGCGCGGTGCACACCAGGCCCAACCCCAGCAATGACAGCCAGACGTTCCAGCCGCCCCAGCTGGCCGGAGGGTGGCTGATGACGCTGTAACCGAACAGCGGCAGGAGGAACATCGTGGCGCCGAACATGCTGCCCAGGGTCGAGAGGCGGCTGTCCAGCCCACCCTGATGGTCGAGCCAGCGACGGGTGAAGAATCCGGCGAAACCATAACAGGTGGTGGCCATCAGGCAGGCGAGGGCGCCCATCAACAGTTGCAGGTCGAAGGCCACCGGGCCGGCGCGGGTCAGGATGCCGACGCCAAGCAGTCCGAGGAACACTCCGCTGACCTTGGCCACCGTGAGCTGCTCGCTGAAGAACAGCCCACCGATCAACACCCCCATCAGCGGCGTCGTGGCGTTGAAGATCGCCGAGTAACCGGCCGGAAGGGTCTGGGCCGCCAGGGAATAGAAGGTCGCCGGAATGCCCGAATTGATCAGGCCCAGCCCCATCACGACTTTCAGCTTGCCGCGGAAATTCCAGTCGACCCGCATCAGTGCCAGGATCACCACCAACCCGACGAAGGCGATGGAAACCCGAAAAAAGGCCGTGGGGATCGTGCCGATGACGGGGGCGATAATGCGCATGAACAGGAAGCTCGCCCCCCAGATGGCGGCCAATGACAGCAGACGCAGGAGATCGACGAGGTTCACGAGGGATTCCTTCCATGGTTGGCTCGCAAGTGTCGCCCTCCTGTGGACCGATGGCAATGGTTGCGTTGCCGCGTGATTGGCCTCTAAGCTCAGCCGCTCACAACAAGACGCCCCGCCGAGGTTTTCCCTATGCCGCAGCCATGGCCCGCCAGCGATATCGCCCGTTCGATTCTCGACGGCTTCGACGATTATCGCGAGCATTTCCGGCAGATTACCGACGGTGCCCGTGCCCGGTTCGAGCAGGCCCGATGGCAGGAGGCGCAAGCAGCTTCCGCGGCGCGGATCAATCTGTACGAAGAAAAAGTCTTCGAAACCGTGGCCCGACTGCGCAAGGCCTTCGACGCCGAGGCGCTGATGGATGTGGACTGCTGGCCGCTGGTGAAAAGTGCCTATATCAGCCTGATCGACCTGCGTTTCGACGATGAGCTGTCCGAAACCTGGTACAACTCGATTTTCTGCGGCCTGTTCAGCCATGACCTTATCAGCGACGGCACCATGTTCATCCACACCACCCGGCCGAGCCTGCGCCGGGCCCGTTCCGCACAGACCCGTACCTACAAGCCCCTGGGGCAACTGGACCGGATGCTCGCGGACATTTTCGCCGATTACCGGTTCAGTGAGGACTACGCTGACTTGGCGGGCGACCTGCGGCGCCTCGAAGCCCAGCTGCGGGAAAACCTGCCGGATTGGGTCTGCAAGGACCCGGAGTTGACCGTGGAGCTGTTCTCATCGGTGCTCTATCGCAACAAGGGCGCCTACCTGGTTGGCCGGATTTTCACCCGCGACGACCAGTGGCCGCTAGTGATTCCGCTGCTGCACCGCGAGGGCCGGGGCATCCAGATCGACGCGCTGATCACCGACGAGGCCCAGGTCTCGATCATCTTCTCGTTCACCCGTTCGTATTTCATGGTGGACGTGCCGGTGCCGGCGGAATTCATTGGCTTCCTCAAGCGTATCCTGCCGGGCAAACATGTCGCCGAGCTGTACACCTCCATCGGTTTTTACAAGCACGGCAAGTCCGAATTCTACCGGGCCTTGATCAACCACCTGGCGAACACCGACGACCGTTTCATCATGGCGCCGGGGGTGCGTGGCATGGTCATGAGCGTGTTCACGCTGCCGGGTTTCAACACGGTGTTCAAGATCATCAAGGACCGTTTCTCGCCGTCGAAAAACGTCGACCGGGCCACGGTGATCGAGAAGTACCGGTTGGTGAAAAGTGTCGACCGGGTCGGCCGCATGGCCGATACCCAGGAGTTCGCCGACTTCCGTTTCCCCCTGGGCAAATTCGAACCGGCGTGCCTGGAAGAACTGCTGGAAGTGGCCCCCTCCACGGTGTCGGTGGAAGGCGATACGGTGCTGATCCGTCACTGCTGGACCGAACGGCGCATGACACCGCTGAACCTCTATCTGGAAAACGCCAGCGAGGCCCAGGTGCGAGAGGCGCTGGAGGACTATGGCCTGGCCATCAAGCAACTGGCGGCGGCCAATATCTTCCCCGGCGACATGCTGCTCAAGAACTTCGGCGTGACCCGCCATGGTCGCGTGGTGTTCTACGACTACGATGAGATCTGCTTTCTCACCGAAGCCAACTTCCGACACATCCCCCAACCCCGCACCCCGGAAGACGAAATGGCCTCCGAACCGTGGTACTCCATCGGTCCGCTGGACGTGTTTCCCGAAGAGTTTCCGCCGTTCCTGTTCGCCGACGCCGGGCAGCGCAAGCTGTTCGACCAACTGCACGGCGAGTTGTACAACGCCGATTACTGGAAAGGTCTGCAAGAGGCCATTCGGGCGGGGAAGGTGATTGATGTGTTCCCGTATCGGCGCAAGGGATAGGAGCAGCTTCAAGCTTCAAGCTTCAAGCGGCAAGTTTTGAGTTTCCAGCCAACGCCGCTTGCAACTTGCAGCTTGCAGCTTGAAACTTGCCGCTGCTCTTTCTCCCCTTGCGTACCCGATGACTGACCAAGCCCCCGCTATCGACAAACTGCTGAAAAACCTCGACCACGCCATGCTCGCCGATCGTCACCGGTTGCGGCGGCAGTTGCTCGAACTGCGCAAGAAGCCCGATGAGGCCAAGCTGGCCCAATGGGTGGCGCGCATGCAAGCGTCGTGTGACCAGGTGCTGGCGCGCAAGGCCAGCCTGCCGCTGATTCGCTATGACGACAATTTGCCGATCGCCGCCAAGCGCGACGAAATCAAAGAGGCGTTGCTCAAGCATCAGGTGCTGATCATCGCCGGTGAAACCGGCTCGGGAAAAACCACGCAGTTGCCGAAGATCTGCCTGGAAATCGGCCGCGGCCAGTATGGCTTGATCGGTCACACCCAGCCCCGTCGGATCGCCGCCCGCAGCGTGGCGAGCCGGGTGGCCGAGGAACTGGCCACGCCGTTGGGCGCGTTGGTGGGGTATCAGGTGCGCTTCGAGGACCAGAGCGACACCAACACCCTGATCAAATTGATGACCGACGGCATCCTGCTGGCCGAGACCCAGAACGACCGCTACCTCGAGCGCTACGACACGATCATCGTCGACGAAGCCCACGAACGCAGCCTGAACATCGATTTCCTGCTGGGCTACCTCAAGACCCTGCTGCCGCGCCGCCCGGACCTCAAGGTGATCATCACCTCGGCGACCATCGACCTGGAGCGCTTTTCCAAGCATTTCGACGACGCACCGATCGTTGAGGTCTCGGGTCGCACCTTCCCGGTGGAAACCTGGTATCGCCCGCTGACTCTGGAGCAGGACGAGGAGGGCAACCGGGTCGAGGACGACTTGACCGTTGACCAGGCGATCCTCGCCACCCTCGATGAGATCGCCGCCTATGAGCGCAGCGAACGCCGCAGCCCTGGGGATGTGCTGGTGTTCCTGCCGGGTGAGCGGGAGATTCGCGATGCGGCGGAGATGCTGCGCAAGGCCCAGCTCAAGCACACCGAGATCCTGCCGCTGTATGCGCGGCTGTCACCGGCTGAGCAGCAGCGGATCTTCCAGTCCCACCCGGGCCGTCGCGTGGTGCTGGCGACCAACGTCGCTGAAACCTCGCTGACCGTGCCGGGTATCCGCTACGTGATCGACAGCGGCACCGCGCGCATCAGTCGCTACAGCTACCGAGCCAAGGTCCAGCGCTTGCCCATCGAGGCCATTTCCCAGGCCAGCGCTAACCAGCGCAAGGGGCGTTGCGGGCGGGTCGAGCCGGGGATTTGCGTGCGGTTGTACAGCGAGGAGGATTTTCTTGGGCGGCCGGAATTTACCGATCCCGAGATCCTGCGCACCAACCTGGCGGCGGTGATCCTGCAGATGCTGCACCTGCGCCTGGGTGAGATCACCGAATTCCCGTTTATCGAACCGCCGGATGGCAAAGCCATCAGCGACGGTTTCAACCTGCTGCAAGAACTCTCGGCGGTGGACCGCAACAGTCAGCTGACCCCGCTCGGTCGGCAATTGGCGCGCCTGCCGGTGGACCCGCGCATGGGCCGCATGCTGCTGGAAGCGGCGAAGCTGGGCAGCCTGCAGGAAGTGTTGATCGTCGCCAGCGCCATGTCGATCCAGGACCCGCGCGAACGTCCGCCGGAGCGTCAGCAGGCGGCCGACCAGGCCCACGCCCAGTGGAAGGACCCGGACTCGGACTTCGCCGGGTTGGTCAACCTGTGGCGCGGTTTCGAGGAGCAGCGCCAGGCCCTGACCGCCAGCCCGCTGCGCAACTGGTGCCGCAAGAACTTCCTCAACTACCTGCGCCTGCGCGAGTGGCGCGACGCCCATCGCCAGTTGAGCCTGATTTGCCGCGACATGCAGTTGGGCCTCAACAAGGACCCTGCCGACTATCCGAAACTGCACAAAGCGGTGCTCTCGGGTTTGCTCAGTCAGATCGGCCAGAAAACCGAAGACGGCGATTACCTCGGTGCTCGCCAGCGGCGGTTCTGGGTCCACCCCTCGTCAGGCCTGGGCAAGAAGCGTCCGCAGTGGCTGATGACCGCCGAACTGGTGGAAACCACCAAGCTGTACGCACGCATGGTGGCCAAGATCGAGCCGGACTGGATCGAGCCGCTGGCCGGGCACCTGATCAAGAAAAACCACTTCGAACCCCATTGGGAGAAGAAGCGCGGGCAAGTGGTGGCCTATGAGCAGATTACCCTGTTCGGGCTCATCGTCGTCGGCCGGCGGCCGGTGCATTACGGGCCGGTGGACCCGGTGGTGTCCCGTGAGCTGTTCATCCGCGAGGCGCTGGTGCGCGGCGAGATCCAGTCCAAGGCCAAGTGCCTGGGCGCCAATACCCGCTTGCTGGAGCAACTCGACGAACTGGAAGCCAAGGCCCGCCGCCGCGACATCCTGGCGGACGAGGAAACCCTGTTCGCGTTCTACGATGCCCGTTTGCCGGCCGAGATCCACCAGACCGCGACGTTCGATAGCTGGTATCGGATCAACAGCCAGAAAGACCCGCAATTGCTGATCATGCGCGAGGAAGACGTGTTGGCCCGCGAGGCCAGCGAGGTCACCGCCACGCAATACCCCGATACCTTGCGTGTCGGCGACCTGACCTTGCCGCTGAGCTACCACTTCGAGCCCAACCATCCCCGCGACGGCGTGACCTTGCGCGTGCCGGCACCGTTGTTGCCGATGCTGCCGCCGGAGCGCCTGGAATGGCTGGTGCCGGGGATGATCGAGGCCAAGTGCATCGCCCTGGTGCGCAACCTGCCCAAGGCGCTGCGCAAGAACTTCGTGCCGGTGCCTGACTTCGTCAAGGCTGCGCTGCAGCGCATCACCTTCGCCGAAGGTTCGTTGCCGCAGTCTCTGGGCCGTGAGTTGCTGCGCATGACCGGCGCACGGGTCAGCGACGAAGCCTGGGCGGAAGCGGCCCAGCAGGTGGAAAGCCATCTGCGCATGAACCTGGAAATCGTCGACGGCCAGGGCAAGTTCCTCGGCGAGGGCCGCGACCTGGCCGAGCTGACAGCACGCTTTGCCGAGGCCAGCCAGGCGGCCTTGGCCGTGCCGCAAACGGCAAAAAGCCAGGCACCGGTGGAGGCGAAGGTCTTCGCGCCGGTGGCCGAGAAAACCCAGCAGAAGATCGCCGGGCTGTCGATGACGGTCTATCCGGCGCTGGTGGAAGAGGGCGGCGTGGTCAAGGAAGGACGTTTCCCGACCCCGGCCGAAGCCGAATTCCAGCATCGCCGCGCCTTGCAGCGGTTGTTGATGCAGCAACTGGCGGAGTCGGCCAAGTTCCTGCGTGGCAAGCTGCCGGGGCTGACGGAGCTGGGTCTGCTGTACCGCGACTTGGGCCGCATCGACGCTCTGGTGGAAGACATCCTGCTGGCCAGTCTCGACAGTTGCGTGCTGGAAGGCGAAGCGAGCCTGCCTCGTGACGGCGCCGCGCTGGCGTCCCTGGCCGAGCGCAAGCGTGGCGGCTGGACCGAACACGCCGAACGGCTGGCGAAGCTGACCCTGGATATCCTCAAGCTCTGGCATGGCCTGCAAAAGCGCTTCAAAGGCAAGATCGATCTGGCCCAGGCCGTGGCGCTGAACGACATCAAGCAACAGCTCAGCCATCTGGTGTACCCGGGCTTCGTGCGCGAAACCCCGCATCAATGGCTCAAGGAACTGCCGCGCTATCTCAAGGCCATCGAGCAGCGTTTCGAGAAGCTGGGCAGTCAGGTGCAGAAAGACCGGGTCTGGAGCGGCGAACTGTCGAACCTCTGGGCTCAATACCAGACCCGCGCCGGCAAACACGCCCAGGAAGGCAAGCGCGATCCGCAACTGGAGCTTTACCGCTGGTGGCTGGAGGAATACCGGGTGTCGCTGTTCGCCCAGCAACTGGGGACCAAGGTGCCGATTTCGGACAAGCGCTTGGGTAAGCAGTGGGGGCAGGTGGAGGGGTGATCGCAGAAGTACCCCTGTGGGAGCGGGCTTGCTCGCGAATGCAATTGCACATTCGACATTGATGCAAGCTGATCCACCGCTTTCGCGAGCAAGCCCGCTCCCACAGGGTTTTATGTGGTGAAGAAGGGAGCATGGGCCAAAAGCCAGCGTTTATGGCAAACTTCGCGCCTATAAATGCCGGTCCCGTGGTTTTGAGTTTCAATTCCCCGGGCGGATCGGAATAAAGCGATGCCAGGTCTGCTTCCCCAGGATGGGAAAAGACCCTTTGCGTATTGGTACGTCGGTACCAATGCTTTCTGCCTGAACAGATCAGAGACACGACCATGCATAACGTCGTCATCAGTGGCACCGGCCTGTATACCCCGGCCAACAGCATTTCCAATGAAGAGCTGGTGCAATCCTTCAACACCTACGTCGCGCAGTTCAATGCCGACAACGCCGAAGCCATCGAGCGCGGTGAAGTCGAGGCATTGACCGAATCCAGCGCGGCGTTCATCGAAAAGGCTTCCGGCATCAAGAGCCGCTTCGTCATGGACAAGGACGGTATCCTCGACCCGCAACGCATGACCCCACGCCTGCCCGAGCGCTCCAATGAACAATGGTCGGTACTCTGCGAGATGGCTGTCGGTGCCGCAAAACAAGCGCTGGAGCGTGCCGGCCGCACCGCCGCCGACATCGACGGGGTGATCGTCGCCTGCTCCAACCTACAGCGCGCCTACCCGGCCATCGCCATTGAAGTCCAGGAAGCCCTGGGTATCGAAGGTTTCGGTTTCGACATGAACGTGGCCTGCTCCTCGGCGACGTTCGGCATCCAGGCCGCCGCCAACAGCGTGCAACTGGGCCAGGCTCGGGCGATCCTGATGGTCAATCCCGAAGTGTGCACCGGCCACCTGAACTTCCGTGACCGCGACAGCCACTTCATCTTCGGCGACGCGGCCACCGCCGTGATCATCGAGCGGGCGGACCTGGCGACCTCGCCGCACCAGTTCGACGTGGTCAGCACCAAGCTGCTCACCAAGTTCTCCAACAATATCCGCAACAACTTCGGCTTCCTCAACCGCGCCGCGGAGGAGGGCATAGGTACCCGCGACAAGCTGTTCGTCCAGGAAGGCCGCAAGGTGTTCCGTGACGTGTGCCCGATGGTGGCCGAGCTGATCGGCGCTCATCTGCAAGAAAACCAGCTGAACGTCGAGCAGGTAAAGCGTTTCTGGCTGCACCAGGCCAACCTGAGCATGAACCACCTGATCGTGCGCAAGCTGCTGGGACGCGAAGCCACCGAAGAGGAAGCCCCGGTGATCCTCGACCGCTACGCCAACACCAGCTCGGCGGGGTCGGTGATTGCGTTCCACCTGAACCAGGATGATCTGCCCAGTGGCTCGGTCGCGGTACTCAGTTCGTTTGGAGCGGGGTATTCGATTGGCAGCGTGATTCTGCGCAAGCGTTGATCACTGAGCTTGCTTGGACGAGGGCGCTTTGTTGTGGCGAGGAGATAAAACCCCTCGCCACGGTAGCATCACCAAGCATAGGCGTTTGAATGATAGCCAACGATGACACTCAACTGCTCCAACGCTTGCTGGCGGGGGAGCAACGCGCCTACAAGGAACTGGTCAGCACGTACCAGAGCCCGATGCGTGCGGTCGCCTATGCCATTGTCGGCAGCCGCCATGCCGACGAAGTGGTGCAGGACGCCTGGCTGTCGGTGGTACGCAACCTCAGTGGTTTCCAGGGCCGTTCCAGCCTCAAGACCTGGCTGTTGACCATCACGGCCAACGCTGCCAAGGGGCGCTACAAGCAGAACCGTCGCGAGGTGCTGCTCGACGATCTGCCGGCGCCCCATGGCACGCTCGGCGATGATCGTTTCGCCGCCGATGGCCACTGGCTGCTGGCGCCGTTCGCCTGGCACCAGGACACGCCGGAAGCGTTGCTGACGGAGAGCGAATTGCGCGATTGCCTCGAGCACACGCTGCTCAGCCTGTCGGAACTGCAAGGCAGCGTGCTGACCTTGCGCGAACGCCAGGGGCTGGAGCTGGAAGAAATCTGTAATCTTCTGGACATCTCGCTCTCTAACGTACGCGTGCTGTTGCATCGCGCCCGGCTGAAGGTCTTCGCGACCGTGGAACATTTCGAGGAGACCGGCGAATGCTGACCTGCAAGGAACAAGTGGCACGCTCCAGCGATTATCTCGACGGCCAGCTGAGCTTTCGCGAACGCCTGATGGTGCGTCATCACCTGATGTTCTGCCCCAACTGCCGACGTTTCATCCGCCAGATGAAGCTGATGCAGGCCACCCTCAGAAAGCTCCCCGAACCGCCCGTCCCCGACCTGGATCACCTTGCCGAAAAGCTTGCCGCCGAGCGCCGCAGGCATTCTCGCTGAACCTTGAGTTCACGACGTCACCCTGTGGGAGCGAGCCTGCTCGCGATAGCGGTCTGGCAGTTGACCGGGATGTCGACTGACATGGCCTCATCGCGAGCAGGCTCGCTCCCACAAGGGGCGGTTAGATATAAAAAAACCTGGCGTTGCTGAACCGGTGGGACCGATGCAACAACGTCAGGCTATAAAATGCGCGTCGGGCGTCCTTGCCCGAGTCGTGAGGCGGGTGATCAGAACTTCGCTTCAGCATCCAGTTGCAGGGTGTTGATCTTCGAGTCCTTCAGCGTGGCGTTGGTGTAGTCGGAGTCGGCCATGAAGTACGTCGCGCCGAGCGAGAAGTTCTTGTCCAGTTCGTAGCTCGCTTTCAGCTTGCTGCCACGGGAACCGGTGAAGCCGTTGGCGAAGTCGGAGTCGGTGAAGGCACCGACCACGGCGTTACGCTGTACGTCGCGATAGTTGTAGTCCAGGCCGAAGCCGAAAACCTTGGTCTTGGCACCCACCAGCCAGCCCATGTCCTGGTCGTTGCTGGCGTCCTTGTTGTTGACCACCTGGCCGTACAGCGACAGCGGCATGGGCAGGCCGCCGATGTCGAGTTGACCAAAGCCTTCGTACAGCTTGAACTGTTCGTTCGCGCTGTTGCCGTTGATGGCCAGGCGGCAGGTGTTGGCCGAGCAGGTATTGCTGATGTCATTGTCGTTGTCGTAGGCGTAGATGCTGCCGCCCAGGGTCATTTTCAGATTGTCGGTGATCGCGAAGCGGGCGCCCAACTGACCTGCGTACAGGCGCAGGTCGTGACGGAACTGTTTGCCTTCGCCGTCCACGTTGTCTTTGAGAGTGTAGTGACCGGCGCTGCCGAACAGCTCGGTGCTGGCGCCCAGCGGGTATTTGTAGGACGCCGACAAACCTTCCGGGCTGATGTCGCTGTCCCAGATGATGTCGCCCATGCTCACCCATTGCTGTGGCATCTTGCCGCCCACGAGGTGCAGGTTCTTGATGGCGTCCGGGTGGTAGTCGACATAGCCCTGGTCCAGCCACAGGTCTTTCTTGGTGAAGTTGTTGTCCAGGCTCTGGTTGGTAGAGCGCGAGTCGTTGTCGCTGCCGGTGGCGATGCGGATGCCGGTGTCCACCTGCGGGTTGATTTCGCTGTAGGCACCCAGGCGAACGCGGATACGTTGGCGGTCCTGGTCACCGGTGTTGGAGACGCCATCGTTCTTCACGGTTTCCTGACGGAAGCGCACGTCACCTTTGAACTGGGTCTTGGCCGCCCATGCCAGCTTCTGGTCGAAGGAGCTCAGCTCGTTGGTTTTCTTCGCAGTCGCGACGATCTGTTCATTGGTTTCCTGCTGAGCCTGGCGAGCGATTTGCTGCTCCTTTTGATCCCGGGCCAGTTCGGCTTGCAATTCGGTGTACTGCGCGGTGGTAATCGAACCGTTGGCTTTGAGCATGTCGAGCAATTTGGCGTCGACTGCGGCGCTGGCCGGTACACTCATGGCCAGCAGCAGACCGCTACACAGGGCCGCCGCAGTTTTCGTGGAAGCAAGACGCATATCAATCTCCGAAGGATGAGAGAGGATGACCGGATCATCCAGGGCACAACCGACCGTTGAAGGACGGAACAAATGACCGGGTTAGAACCCAGCGCTCTAAAAACAGGCGCCAGTATCGCGATGGTTTATTGCAATGCGATGGCAATGTGGTGGCACGTCGGTGACGATTCGGTGCTTTTACGAACGCCGCTGAACAGGTCTTGTCGACCCCGCGGGGTGTGGAACTCATGGCGATAAGCGATACTGGCTACGCTCTGAATCGCCAAGTGGAGAGGAATCGATGCCGTTGCAGCGCCTGCACAGACTGTCTGAAATAGTGCCTCGCACCTGGGATGCCCTGGTGCCGGAACGCCAGCCGTTTCTGCGCCACGCCTTCCTCAGCACATTGGAGGACAGCGGCAGTGTCGGTCCGCATTCCGGATGGCAGCCCGAGCATCTGTTGCACACGGACGGTGACCGACTGATCGCCGCGTTGCCCAGCTATCGCAAGTGGCATTCCTATGGCGAATACGTGTTCGATCATGGCTGGGCAGACG
Source organism: Pseudomonas sp. SJZ078 (assembly GCF_007828255.1). Taxonomy (NCBI): domain Bacteria; kingdom Pseudomonadati; phylum Pseudomonadota; class Gammaproteobacteria; order Pseudomonadales; family Pseudomonadaceae; genus Pseudomonas; species Pseudomonas sp. SJZ078. The sequence continues at coordinate 27,093 of NZ_VIUG01000038.1, forward strand.
CCTGCGCGCATGCCGGCATCGACTACTACCCGAAACTGCTGACCGCTGTGCCGTTCAGTCCGGTCAGCGGGCCACGTCTACTGGCGGCCACGGTCGAAGACGGTTTCGAGTTGCTCAAGAGTTTGCCGGGCTACCTGGAAATCGAAGGGCTTTCCAGTGCCCATATCAACTTCACAGATCCCTTTACCGACACGGCACTTGCCGCGCAAGAGGGGTGGCTGCAGCGGATCGGCTGCCAGTACCACTGGCACAACCGCGACTATCGAGACTTCCAGGATTTTCTCGACGCACTCAGTTCCCGCAAGCGCAAGCAGATGCGCAAGGAGCGCGAGCAAGTGGCGGGGCAGGGTATCGACTTCGAATGGTTCGAGGGGCATCAACTGGACGAGGCGCAGTGGGATTTCGTCTATGCCTGCTACGCCAATACCTACGCCGTACGCCGACAGGCACCGTACCTGACCCGGGAGTTTTTCAGCCTGCTGGCCGAACGCATGCCCAAGGCCATCCGCGTGGTGCTGGCCAGGCAAGGATCGCGACCGGTGGCGATGGCGTTCAGCCTGGTAGGCGGCGACAGTTTCTACGGGCGTTACTGGGGCTGCCTGGCAGAGTTCGACCGCCTGCACTTTGAGACCTGTTTCTACCAGGGAATGGATTATGCGATTGCCCAAGGTTTTCAGCGATTCGATGCCGGCGCCCAGGGCGAGCACAAGCTCATTCGCGGTTTCGAACCGGTGATTACCCGGTCGTGGCATTACGTACGCCATCCCGGGTTGAAGGCCGCGGTGGCGGATTTCCTCAACCGGGAACAGGAGGGGGTGTTGGCGTATGCCGAGGAGGCGAGAGGGGCGTTGCCGTATCGGCAGTGTTGATGTTTCTGGCTGAAATGGGGTCCTGTGGCGAGGGGATAAATCCCCTCGCCACAGATAAATCCCCTTGCCACAGGGGGTTGAGTCAGAATTCAGTCAATCCCCACAAACCCTCCCGTCTGGTGCTGCCACAACCGCGCATACAACCCGCCATGGGCCAGCAGTTCGGCGTGGCTGCCGGTTTCGGCGATGCGGCCGTTTTCCAGCACCACCAGCCGGTCCATCCGGGCGATGGTCGAGAGACGGTGGGCGATGGCGATCACGGTCTTGCCTTGCATCAGCGTCTCGAGGCTTTCCTGGATCGCCGCTTCCACTTCCGAGTCGAGTGCGGAGGTCGCCTCGTCCATGATCAGGATCGGCGCATCCTTGAGCAGCACCCGGGCAATGGCGATGCGCTGGCGCTGACCGCCGGAGAGTTTCACACCGCGTTCACCCACATGGGCGTCGAAACCGGTGCGGCCCTGGGCGTCCGACAGCAGCGGGATGAACTCATCGGCACGGGCCTTGTGTACGGCTTCCCAGAGCTGCGCGTCGGTGGCGTCGGGCTTGCCGTAAAGCAAATTGTCGCGAATCGAGCGGTGCAGCAGCGACGTGTCCTGGGTGATCATGCCGATCCGTTCACGCAGGCTTTCCTGGCTCACTTCGGCAATGTCCTGGCCGTCGATGAGGATCCGCCCGCCCTCGACGTCATAAAGACGCAGCAGCAGGTTGACCAGGGTGGATTTCCCCGCGCCGGACGGGCCGATGAGACCGATCTTTTCCCCAGGCTTGATTAGCAGGTTCAGGTCGCCGATCACACCGCTCTTCTTGCCATAGTGGAAATCCACATGCTCGAAGCGCACTTCGCCCCGACCCACGGCCAATGGCTTGGCGTGCTCGCGGTCAGTGACGCTGACCGGCTGGGCAATGGTCTGCAGGCCGTCCTGGACCATGCCGATGTTTTCGAAGATGCCGTTGACCACCCACATGATCCAGCCAGACATGTTGACGATACGGATCACCAGCCCGGTTGCCAGGGCAATGGCACCGACGCTGATCAGCGACTGGGTCCACAACCATAGCGCCAGGCCGGTGGTGCCGACGATCAGCAGCCCGTTCATGCTGGTGATGACCACATCCATGCTGGTCACCACGCGGCCGGCCAGTTGGGCTTTTTCGGTCTGCTCCTGGATGGCTTCGCGAGCGTACTGCTGTTCGAAATGGGTGTGAGCGAACAGCTTCAGGGTGGTGATGTTGGTATAGCCGTCGACGATCCGACCCATGAGCTTGGAGCGGGCATCGGACGACACCACCGAGCGTTCCTTGACCCGTGGCACGAAGTAATAGAGCGAGCCGATATAGGCAGCGATCCACAGCAAAAGAGGGATCATCAGGCGCCAGTCGGCTTCGGCGAACAGCACCAGCGAGCCGATGGAGTAGATCAATACATGCCACAACGCGTCCACGGCCTGCACCGCCGAGTCCCGCAGGGAATTGCCGGTCTGCATGATGCGCTGGGCGATGCGCCCGGCGAAGTCGTTCTGGAAAAAATTCAGGCTCTGCTTGAGCACATAGCTGTGGTTCTGCCAGCGGATCAGGCTGGTCATGCCGGGGCTCAGGGTCTGGTGCACCAGCAGGTCATGCAAGGCCACGAAAATGGGCCGCAGGATCAGCGCCACCACGGCCATCCAGGCCAGTTCCAGGCCATGGATCTTGAAGAAGTCGACGTTGGGCGTGCCTTGGGCGAGGTCGATGATGCGACTCAGGTAACTGAACAGCGCCACCTCGATCAGTGCGCCGATCAGGCCCACCACCAGCAGGACGGCGAAGCTCGGCCAGACTTGTCTCAGGTAATACGTGTAGAAGGGCAGGACGCGGTTCGGTGGGGCCGAACTCGGGGCGTCGCGGAAGATGTCGATCAGCTTTTCGAAACGGCGATAAACCATGGTAAACAGCCCGGGCAGGGCTCTCCTTTTTTTGCTGTGAGCGGCACGGGATCGCCGTCGCCGCTCAGGCTTGCCCTGTACCGTCAGTCAACGATGCGCTTGGCCGACTTGATGATCACAGGGTCGATCGGCACGTTTTGCATGCCTTGCTTGGTGGTGGTCTGGGAGTTGACGATGATGTCCACCACGTCCATGCCCTTGACCACTTTGGCGAATACGGCGTAACCGGCATCACGGCCCGGGTCGAGGAACGCGTTGTCGGCCACATTGATGAAAAACTGGCTGGTGGCCGAGTTCGGATCGGAAGTGCGGGCCATCGACAAGGTGCCGCGAACGTTATGCAAGCCATTGCTGGCTTCGTTCTTGATCGGCGCCTTGGTGTCTTTTTGTTCCATCTGCTGGGTGAAGCCGCCGCCCTGGGCCATGAAGCCCGGGATCACTCGGTGGAAAATCGTGTTGTTGTAGAAACCGCTGTCCACGTACTTGAGGAAGTTTTCGGTACTGATGGGGGCCTTGACCGGGTCCAGTTCGATTTCGATCTGGCCGTTGGTGGTTTCCAGCAACACGTGGGGCGCTGGTGCGGCCATCAGGTTGGCGGCAAACAGAACGGAGCCGGCGGCGAGGGCGATCTTTTTCAGCATGGGTTCATTGATCCTGAGTGGTGGAATCGATTGCGATCAAAAAGTCGAGCAGGGTTTGGTTGAAGCGTTCGGGTTGGTCCAGCGGCGTAGCGTGCCTTGAATCGGTGAAGACCACCAGTCGGGCATCGGGCAACTGTTTTACATAGGCTTCCTTCAGGGCCACCGGGGTGTAGTCGTGGTCGGCGCAGATAACGAGGGTTGGACAGGCAACCTGCGAGAGTCGTTCCTGGACACCCCAGCCCACGACGGCATCGAAGCTGGCGAGATAAGCATGTTTGTCGTTTTTTGCCCAGCGCCGGGCCATTTCAAGGCGTAAATCCGCCTGTTCGGGCTTGGGGAACAGCTTGGCTCCCAGGGCCTTGCCGATGGTCTCCAGGCTGAGGATACGCATCAGGCTCCAGCGCTTGAACCATTGCCAGCAATCGTCCAGCGTGCGGATCTTGACTTGCGGCGCGCTGTTGACAATGCACAGGCTCTTGACCCGCCCGGGCTCGTCCACTGCCAACTGAAAGGCGATCATGCCGCCCATCGACCAGCCCACCAGATGTACCGGGCCCAGGTCCAGGTGATCGATCAGGGCGCTCAGGTCGGCGCTGAAACCTTCGATGCTGTAGGGGCCGCGGGGTTTGTCGGAGCGTCCGTGGCCGCGCACGTCCACCACGATCAGGTGGTAATGGGCGGACAATACCGGGATCTGTTTTTCCCAATCCAGGGTGCTGGAACCCAGCCCATGGACCAGCAGCAGCGGTGCGCCGTGGCCGTATTCCTCGTAGTGCAGATTGCAGTCTTCGTGTACGAAATAGGCCATCGGCGAACTCCTTGTCAGGCTTGTTCAGGGGCGGCGAACGGCGCATCCAGAGGCGCGGTATCGAAGGTGCGCAGCAGTTCGATGAGGATTTGCGTGGCCGGGCCCAGGGGTTTTTCCTTGTTCGAATACAGGTAGAAGCTCGGGTTGCGGCTGCCCCCCTGATCCAAGGGTAGCCGCTTGAGCGTGCCCTCCCGCAGTTCCCGTTCGATCATGTGCCGGGGCAGCCAGGCAAAGCCCAGGCCGCTGCCGACGAAGGTCGCGGCGGTGGCGAGGCTGCCGACGGTCCAGCGTTGCTCGGCACCGAGCCAGCCCACGTCCCGGGGTTGCTGGCGACCGGAATCGCGGATCACCACTTGCAACTGACTTTCCAGGTCCTGGAACGTCAGCTCGCGATTGAGCCGGTGCAACGCATGTTCGGGGTGGGCCACGGCGACGAACTCCACGTCGCTCAGCTCAGCACCGAGATAGCCGGGGATGCTGAAGCCAATGATGGCCAGGTCGGCGACGCCTTCGAGCAGCACCTCCTCCACACCCGACAGCACTTCTTCCCGCAGGCGTACCCGGCAGCCGCGGCTCTGCGGCATGAACGCCGCCAGGGCCCGGACGAGGCGGGCGGTGGGGTAGGCGGCGTCGACCACCAGCCGTACTTCGGCTTCCCAACCCTGTTCCATGTGATGGGCCAGGTCTTCCAGTTGGCTGGCCTGTTTTACCAGCTGCCGGGAGCGCCGCAACAGCACGCCGCCAGCCTCGGTCAGCACCGCTTTGCGTCCATCGATGCGCAACAAGGGCACGCCGAGCTGATCCTGCATGCGGGCCACGGTATAGCTCACCGACGATTGGGAGCGGTGCAACACGTCGGCGGCCTGGGCGAAACCGCCGTGGTCTACCACGGCCTGCAGGGTTCGCCATTGATCAAGGGTCACGCGGGGCGCTTTCATATTGAGCTCCTCTTGTCCTAAGCTGGCGGTCCCTTGGTGGAGACAGCCGAATGAAGAAAATCTGTTGTGCAGTGCTGGCCCTGTTGCCGCTGACTGCGTTCGCGTATCCGATCGATGTGGAAAAACACCTCGACGGCCTGAAGATCGACTACACCGCCTACGACACCGACGCCGACATCGGCTCCATCCAGGTCAACAACTACGGCAGCACCGACGCGGCCTGCACCGTGGTGTTCCGCAACGGGCCGGAAGCGCCTCGTACCCGCAAGATCGAAGTGGCCGCCGGCAAGTTCAAGAACGCCACCGCCAAGTTCAACCGCAACATCATCAAACTGCGCATCGAGCTGACCTGTAGGCCGAAGTAAATCGAAACTGGGACGCTGGTTCAGCTTATAAACGAATTTATCGATGCTTTGCAGCAAGTATTTGCGCTTTTTTATCGATATAGTCCCTATTAGTCTCTGTTCCATCGACTGACAACACATTCAGATGGAGCCTACATCCCATGTCCCGCGTTCTGATTATCGAAAGCAGTGCCCGCCAGCAAGACTCGGTTTCCCGTCAACTCACCCAGACCTTCATCAAGCAATGGAAAGCTGCTCATCCGGCCGATGAAATCAACGTCCGCGACCTTGCAGTCAATGCCGTGCCTCATTTGGACGCCAACCTGCTGGGTGGCTGGATGAAGCCCGCCGAGCAGCGCAATGACATCGAGAACGCCTCGCTGGAGCGCTCCAACCAACTGACCGATGAGTTGTTGGCCGCCGATGTACTGGTGATGGCTGCGCCGATGTACAACTTCGCCATTCCCAGCACCTTGAAAGCCTGGCTCGACCATGTGCTACGTGCCGGGGTGACCTTCAAGTACACCCCCACCGGGCCCCAAGGCCTGCTGACCGGCAAGCGGGCCTTCGTGCTGACCGCTCGCGGCGGCATCCACGCCGGTGGCAGCTCCGATCATCAGGAGCCCTACCTGCGGCAGGTCATGGCCTTCATCGGGATTCACGACGTGACCTTCATCCATGCCGAAGGCATGAACCTGGGCGGTGACTTCCAGGAGAAGGGCTTGAATCAGGCCAACGCCAAACTGTCCCAGGTCGCTTGATTTGTTAATCCTCGGCTAATCGTCGGGTGGTCTAGTGGCCACACAGGCCACTGTTGACCTGGCGATTCCCTTCAATCCGTTTCGCGCATCGAACCTCCCTTTGCACTTGTTGCTCCTGAGTGCAGTAGCCCGATTGAACGCATTGGCGAGATCGGGCTTTTTTTTTGAGAATGGTTTTTAACCAGCCTTCGCTCTATGCTGGGCGGACAGAATGGAGGCTGTGAACGATGTTCAAACTCAGGCGCAAAACATGGGCATTTCTTCTGGTCTACATCGTAGGGGTCAGTGGCTATATCTATTACCTCTACGTCGAGACCCAGGGGATCCTGACCGACAACATCAATAGCAAACTGCTGCATGCCGCGTTAGGCGCTTCGGCCATCCTCGGTGATGGCTATCATGACAACCTGATCGACAAACAGTCCAAATCGCCGGCGCAAGACTGGGACGCCATTCAGCGGCTTTCCAGTTTCAACGAGTCAATGGGCACCGCCTTTGTCTACAGCGTGATCAAGCGTGATGGAAAGGCATACCTGATCAGTTCCAGCGCATCGAAGAAAGAAATAGAGGAAAAGAACTTCGTGCGTTTCTTCGATCCTTATCCTGATGCCAGCCAGGCGTTACTCGATAGCTTCGAGCGCAGCGAGCCCACTTGGATCGATTACTCGGACCATTGGGGGGATTTTCGCGCCGTCTTCGTCCCTATGAAGTCCAAGGACGGTACGGTTTATGTGGCGGGGGCGGAGATGACGTTGGAGGATTACTATCACCAACTCAATCAGGATTCGCTGCACCATATCATTCTTGCCATTCTGGTCTTCCTCGCGTTCAGCCTTTTCCGCACCCGTGCCCACCTCCAGCAGTTGCAAACGAACGAACGGCTATTGAACGAGGCAAAGAACGCCGCCGAGGAAGCAGATCGTTCAAAAACCAGATTTTTAGCCACCATGAGTCATGAGATCCGTACCCCCATGCACGGGGTCATCGGGGCCACCGAGTTGCTGTCACGTTCGTCTTTGACCGTCGAGCAGAACACCCTCTTGAAGACGATTCAGACCAGCGGGCGGAGCTTGCTGTCGCTGATCGACAACGTTCTCGATCTGGCGAAAATCGAAGCGGGCAAACTTGAGTTGAAGCCTTGTGTATTTGAATTGCGAGCGCTGGTTTCATCCACTGTTGAAATCATCCGGCAGAGCATCAAGGACAAGCCGATCATCATTGAAACTCAAGTGTCCTCGAGCGTACCCCGTTGGGTTAAAACCGATATCGATTGTCTGCGTCAGGTATTGATCAATTTGCTGGGCAACGCGATCAAGTTCACCGAAAGCGGAAAAGTATCGCTCACGGTCACGACGAGTGGACACGACGCTGGAGCCCAGCTCGACTTTTCCATACACGATACCGGCATAGGCATTCCCGAAGAGCGGCAAGACAGCCTGTTCGAGCCCTTTGTCCAGCTTAAAGGACAAGCCAGTCAACGTTTTACCGGGAGTGGCCTCGGTCTTTCAATCTGCAAGAAACTGGTCGAAGCACAGCAGGGGACTTTATCTTTTACCAGCCGATTAGGGATCGGTTCGACGTTCTCCTTCTCGCTCCCCATGGAATCGTTCCGAGGCTCGGAAATTCCCTTGGGTGACGAACATGACGCCGTGGATTTCGACGCATATTTCGCCACGCGCTACCCGCTCGATATCCTGCTGGTAGAGAACCATCCGGTGAATCAGAAAGTGGCCATGGCAATGCTGGAAGCGCTGGGGTACACCGCTGATCTTGCATCCGATGGCCTGGAGGCGGTCAGTCGCTGCGCGATTTCGATGCCAGAGGTCATTCTCATGGACATCAACATGCCGGTGATGGATGGGGTGGAAGCGATCCGCAAGATCCGTGGGCTGCCGCAGGGCAATGCTTGTTACATCGTTGCTTTTACCGCGAGTGTTTTTTCCCACGAGGTCGAACGTTTCAGAGCCGCCGGAGCCGATGACATTCTAACCAAGCCGGCAAATTTCCAGGCCGTGACCCGGGTGCTTCAGCGGGCAGCCAACGATCGGCAACAACGTCAGGTTCGCACGCCAGCGGTGGATGAAGTTTCCAGTTAAGTGGCTAGGGAATGAACGCCGTTCACTGATCCAGCAAAAACGGCTATCTTCGCCGCCTTCCGAAACGAGGGGCGTATGGGCTATCTACTTTTTGTGACATTGATCCAGGCATTTTCCTTCAGCCTGATCGGCGAATACCTGGCCGGGCATGTGGACAGTTATTTCGCGGTGCTGGTCCGGGTGCTGCTGGCCGGGTTGGTGTTCATTCCATTGACCCGTTGGCGCCAGGTTGAAGCATCGTTCATGCGCGGCATGCTGTTGATCGGCGCCTTGCAGTTCGGCGTGACCTACGTCTGCCTGTACCTGAGCTTCCGGGTGCTGACGGTGCCCGAGGTGCTGCTTTTCACCATACTCACGCCACTGCACGTGACCTTGATCGAAGACGCGCTGAACCGTCGTTTCAACCCCTGGGCGCTGGTCGCTGCGTTGGTGGCCGTGGCCGGCGCGGCAGTGATTCGCTATGACCGGATCAATCCGGATTTCTTCATGGGTTTCCTGTTGTTGCAACTGGCCAACTTCACCTACGCGGCTGGGCAGGTGTTGTACAAGCATCTGGTGGCCCGCCACCCGAGCGACCTGCCGCACTACCGGCGTTTCGGCTACTTCTACCTCGGCGCGCTGGCGGTGGCGTTGCCGGCTTTCCTGCTGTTCGGCAAGACGAATTTCTGGCCTGAAGCGCCACTGCAATGGGGCGTGCTGGTGTTCCTCGGCCTCGTCTCCACAGCCCTGGGGCTGTACTGGTGGAACAAAGGCGCATGCCTGGTCCAAGGCGGGACGTTGGCGGTGATGAACAACCTGCACGTGCCTGTAGGGCTGTTGCTGAACCTGCTGATCTGGAACCAGCACGAGGCATTGGGCCGGTTGTTCCTGGGCGGCGGTGTCATTCTGCTTGCGGTGTGGATCAGTCGGTTGAGCCTGCGCAAGCCGCAGGTTGCCTGATCGCCAATTGTTCGACCAGGAAGTCGATGAAGGCCCGGGTTTTCTGCGGCAGGCGCCGGGCTGACGAATACACCGCGTTGATGCTGATCGCCGGCGCTTGCCAGTCGCACAGTACCGGCACCAGCCGCCCGGCAGCCAGGGCGTCTTCCACAATGAAATCCGGCAGCAGCGCAATGCCCATGCCGGCCTCGGCGGCCTGCGCCAGCAAGTCGCCGTTGTTGACGTGCAGGGGGCCGGTGACATTGACCCGTTGCGTCTCCTTGCCATTACACAGTTGCAGGCTCACGCCACTTTGCAGGTAGCCGTAGTTGAGGCACTGATGGGTGCGCAGGTCCTGGGGCGTCTGCGGGACACCCGCACGCTCCAGGTAGGCCGGGGCGGCGACCATGATGCGTGGCGCCGGCGCCAGTTGCCGGGCGATCATGGTGGAGTCGGGCATGCTGGCGATACGGATGGTCACGTCGAAACCGCCGCGCACCGGATCGACCTGCTGGTCGCTGAGCACCACTTGCAGCTCGATGTTCGGATGCCGTTCATGGAACAGCGGAATCAGCTTGCCCAGCCGGCGCAGGCCGAACGACATCGGCGCGTTGACCCGCAACACCCCGCGTAACTCACCAATCCCGTCCCGCGCCCGCTGCTCGGCCTCATCCAGTGCCGCCAGGACTTCCCGAGCCGCCTCGAAATACTCGGCGCCTGCTTCGGTGAGATGCAGGCTGCGCGTGGTGCGTTGCAGCAATTGCACGCCGATGGCTTCTTCCAGCGCCTGAATCTGCTTGCTGACCTTCGACCTCGGAACGTCCATGGCCCGGGCGGCTGCTGCGAAGCCGTTCTCGCCCACGGTGACGACGAAGGCGCGCATGCATTCGATGCGATCCATGATTGTTCCTTTTTTAGAATCAATGATTCTCGATTTTAGGTAATTGTCCCTTTTATGGCTAGCCCCTAAAGTACACCCATGCCGACGACATCACCGCTGAAGCGAACGTCGACACACCCTAATCGATTGAAATCTCTACATTAAAAAGGAACACACCATGTCTATCCGCGAACTGCTGAACCCAACCAACTCCGCTCTGATCCTGATCGACCACCAGCCACAAATGGCCTTCGGCGTACAGTCGATCGACCGTCAGACCTTGAAGAACAACACCGTCGGCCTGGCCAAAGCGGCGAAGATCTTCAACGTACCGACGATCTACACCTCGGTCGAAACCGAAAGCTTCAGCGGTTACATCTGGCCTGAACTGTTGGCAGTCCACCCGGATCAGAAGCCAATCGAGCGTACTTCGATGAACTCCTGGGAAGACAAGGCGCTGGTTGACGCGGTGAAAGCCACCGGCCGCAAGAAACTGATCATCGCGGCGCTGTGGACCGAGGTATGCCTGACCTTCCCGGCACTGGAAGCGCTGGCTGAAGGCTACGAGGTCTACATCGTCACCGACGCCTCGGGCGGCACCAGCAAAGAAGCGCATGACATGTCGGTACAGCGGATGATTCAGGCCGGTGCGGTGCCGGTGACCTGGCAACAAGTGCTGCTGGAGTACCAACGTGACTGGGCACACAAAGAGACTTACGAGGCGGTGATGGGGCTGGTACTGGAACACAGCGGCGCTTATGGCATGGGCGTGGACTACGCCTACACCATGGTGCACAAGGCTCCGCAACGTCAGGCCAAGTAACCCCTGGATAGCTGAAAACCCTGTGGGAGTGTGCCCGGTATCTGTATACGAACCGAATCCCTGTGGGAGCGGGCTTGCTCGCGAAAGCGGAGTATCAGTTGATATCTGATTGACTGACCCACCGCCTTCGCGAGCAAGCCCGCTCCCACAAGGGGAATGTGGTTTCAGATGACCTTTTTCTGTGGCTCGGGAATATGACTCGCCCCCAGCACCGCCGGCCCCAACCCCGAACGCAAGTCCATGCCACTCGGCTGCTGATACAGGTTCAAGCCGAACTCCGGCATCACCGCCAGCAGGTAATCGAAGATATCCCCCTGGATACGCTCGTAGTCGGCCCATGCGGTGGTGCGGGTAAAGCAGTAGATTTCCAGCGGGATGCCCTGGGCCGTGGTTTGCAACTGGCGCACCATGCAGGTCATGTTCGGCTGGATTTCGGGGTGGCTCTTCAAGTACGCCAGGGCATAGGCGCGGAAGGTGCCGAGGTTGGTCATGCGCCGGCGGTTGGCCGACATCGCCGCAACGTTGCCCTGGGCTTCGTTCCAGGCCTTGAGCTCGGCCTGTTTGCGGCTGATGTAGTCGGTCAGCAGGCGCACATGGGTCAGGCGCTGTTCCTCCTCGTCATGCAAGAAGCGCACGCCGCTGGCATCGATGAACAGGCTGCGCTTGATCCGTCGCCCGCCGGATTGTTGCATGCCGCGCCAGTTCTTGAACGATTCGGACATCAGCCGCCAGGTCGGGATCGAAACGATGGTCTTGTCGAAGTTCTGCACCTTGACCGTATGCAGCGTGATATCCACCACATCACCGTCGGCGCCGACCTGGGGCATTTCGATCCAGTCGCCGACTCGCAGCATGTCATTGCTGGTCAGTTGCACGCTGGCGACGAACGACAGCAGGGTGTCCTTGTATACCAACAGGATCACCGCCGACATCGCACCCAGGCCCGACAGCAACAACAATGGCGAACGGTCGATCAGGGTGGCGACGATGATGATCGCGCTGAATACATACAGCACCATTTTCGTCAGTTGCACATAGCCCTTGATCGAGCGGGTCCGGGCATGTTCGGTGCGAGCGTAGACATCCAGCAGGGCGTTGAGCAGGGCGCTGAGGGTCAGCATCAGGAACAGAACGGTGAAGGCCGTGGCGACATTGCCGAGGAACACCAGGCTGGTCTTGCTGAGGCCGGGTACCAGGGGCAGGCCGAACTGGATGAGCAGCGAAGGTGTCATCTGCGCCAGACGATGGAAGACCTTGTTGTGGCGCAGGTCGCTGACCCAATGCAGGGCCGGCTGGCGGCCGAGCAGCTTGGCGCCGTGCAGGATCAGGTAGCGCGCCACGCGTCCGAGCACCAGGGCGATGGTCAGCAGCAGCACCAGGGCGAGGCCGGTATGCAGGAGCGGATGCTGGTCGAGGGCACCCCAGAAGTCTTGGATGTTGAGCCAGAGCTGTTTGATGTCCATGGGCGAAACGGATCTTCTATTGAAATGCGACGTGGGATTAGAGCATTTAAGCCTGCCGAAGTGACTGTTGATGGCGAGTCGGCCGTAAAAAAAAGCCACTGATTGTCGCCGTTTGCATAAAGAAACTCGGCCTTCGCGCTCGAAACCGTTACCCTATGCAGCTGTTTTTTTGCATTTCTTCGAGGTAGCACCCGTGTTTTCCGAATTCGCCCTGCACGAACGCCTGCTCAAAGCCGTGGCCGAGCTTAAATTTGTCGAGCCAACGCCGGTGCAGGCAGCGGCCATTCCGCTCGCGCTCCAGGGGCGTGACTTGCGGGTGACGGCGCAGACCGGCAGCGGCAAGACCGCCGCGTTCGTGTTGCCGATCCTCAATCGCCTGATCGGTCCGGCCAAGGTCCGTGTCAGCATCAAGACCCTGATCCTGCTGCCGACCCGTGAACTGGCCCAGCAGACCTTGAAGGAAGTGGAGCGTTTCTCGCAGTTCACTTTCATCAAGTCCGGCCTGATCACCGGCGGCGAAGACTTCAAGGTCCAGGCCGCCATGCTGCGCAAGGTGCCGGACATCCTCATCGGTACGCCGGGGCGGATGATCGAACAGCTGAATGCCGGCAACCTGGACTTGAAGGAAGTCGAAGTACTGGTGCTGGACGAAGCCGACCGTATGCTCGACATGGGCTTTGCCGAAGACGTGCAGCGACTGGTGGACGAATGCGCCAACCGCCAGCAGACCATGTTGTTCTCCGCCACCACCGGTGGCTCGGGCCTGCGGGAGATGGTCGCCAAGGTGTTGAACAACCCGGAGCACTTGCAGCTCAACGCGGTCAGCCAACTGAACTCCACCACCCGCCAGCAGATCATCACCGCGGATCACAACCAGCACAAAGAGCAGATCGTCAACTGGCTGCTGGCCAACGAAACCTACGAAAAAGCCATCGTGTTCACCAACACCCGGGCCATGGCCGACCGCATCTACGGCCGCCTGGTGGCACAGGAATACAAGGCGTTCGTGCTGCACGGCGAGAAGGACCAGAAGGATCGCAAGCTGGCGATCGATCGCCTCAAGCAAGGCGGCGTGAAGATCCTCGTGGCCACCGACGTCGCCGCGCGCGGCCTGGACGTGGAAGGCCTGGACCTGGTCATCAACTTCGATATGCCCCGCAGCGGTGACGAATACGTGCACCGCATCGGCCGTACCGGTCGTGCCGGCAACGATGGTCTGGCGATCTCGCTGATTTGCCACGGTGACTGGAACCTGATGTCGAGCATCGAGCGCTACCTCAAGCAGAGCTTCGAGCGCCGTACCATCAAGGAAGTCAAAGGTACCTACGGCGGACCGAAAAAGGTCAAGGCTTCGGGCAAGGCCGTTGGCGCGAAGAAGAAAAAGGTCGACGCCAAGGGCGACAAGAAGAAAACCGCCGCCAAGGCTCCGACCAAGCGCAAGACTGCCAACCGCCCGAAGAGCGATGCGCCTTCGCTGGTCAGCAAGGATGGCATGGCGCCCCTCAAGCGCCGCAAGCCAGAGGCGCCCGCGACTGAGTAAGCCTGCGGCGCGGCTCCACAAAAAACCGGACCTGCGTCCGGTTTTTTTATGAGCGAAATCAACACTTAAGCTTGGCGCCGCCCCCTCGCCACAAGAGCGGGTGGTCTGGCTTTGGTTGGTCAGCCCGCTTTTTTCCCGGCATCCTTCAGTTCCTCCAGACGCTTATCAATCAACTGGCACTTGTCCGGCACGTCCTTGCTGGCTGTCTCCAGATCCATGGCCTGCAACTCATCATTCATCTCCTTGGCCTTGGCCGGGTTCTGTTGGGTGAGCTTGGTGACTTCCTGAGCGAGCTGTTCGCGTTTGGCGGTGGCTTCTTCCGGGGTGCAAGTGGCCCAGGCGGGCAGGGCGCAGGTGAGCGTGGCGGCGAGGGTGAATGTCAGGAGGGGTTTCATGGTGTGAGCCTCGTATTCCTTGTTGGGCAGGTAATGGGTTGAGGCCGATGTCGGGTGGAAAGTTCATTGACCGCCGTCCTGGTGACTTCTTTTCGGAATGACCCTGGCCGATATTAAACAGTCGTCTACCATGGAGAAACGACCGGTAGCATTGCGCCTGCATCGCTGGGTCGCTTCTTGAGCAGCATTATCAAAGGAATGAAAACTATGACCCTTAGAGCGATATTCAGTCGCCTGATGTTGTGCCTGTGCAGCGTGTTCGCAGTCTCATCGACCTATGCCGAAAGCGTGATCATTGCCACTCCGCAACGAGGTGTGGGGATCGAAGTGGATGTCTTCGACAGTCCTGATGCTATCAATGGAAAACCGTCCGCAACCAGCAGTGTGCCAGCCACTTCGGTTGGGTTGTTTACACCCGCGGTGCAGTCGTTCAAAGGCAAGTTGTATATGTTCTGGGTCAGCGAGAGCGACACTGCTCATATCTATTTTTCCACTTCGGCGGAGGGAAGTAATTGGTCTACTCCACAGCCCATCCCCGTCCCCAATCTCGTGGGTAATGTTTCCGTCACGGTGTTCAAACAAAAACTGATACTGACCTTTACCGGCCAGGCTCAAATAAATAGCGTCAGTTCCGAAGACGGCATGACCTGGTCCAACGCCATTCCTGTCACGGCCTCCGATGATGCGGCCTATAACAGTCCAGTGGTGTACAACGGGCAATTGTTTGTCTTCTACTGCGAGGAGGACGACAGCACTGTTTACTACGTGACCTCGGACGACGGTCTTCAGTGGAGCCAGCCAAATCTCGGGTTCAAGGCAAACGCCTACAGGATCCTGAGCATCGTGCCGGTGGTCTATAACGGTGAGCTGCTGCTTTACTACTCTTATGATATTGGCCATCTGGCCGTGCGTGCTTACGACCGCAGTGCTCATTGGGGCGATGAGCAAACGCTGTCGGGTATAGCCAATGAGCTTCTGTTAAGCCGCGCAACAATGATCGGCAAGCGCATTTTTATCAGCAGTGGCACCAATACGTTCGCTTCAACCGATGGGGTCAACTGGAGTCCCTATTTTTCCAAAACGCTCGGGGATTTGACGGGCGCGCCGGGACTGGGTGTTTCCTATGCCATTACCACAGGCGATCTGACGGCGGACAACCCGCAACTGCCTGCGGACCTGGCAACGGGGCTCAGCCACACCGACTATGCAACCTTCGCCTGGCGGAGCTTTTTCGCCCTGAACAATACGGCCAAAACCCCGTTGCCGGCTAACCGTGGCGTTGGCAATCCCGACAGTAGTTTTGCGGATTCGGGCAGGGCCTCACAATCTCCCAATCCCTTGTTGTGGCAAACCTTTGCTCACCGTACCGAGCTGTTTCCGGCGGCAAAAGAACAAAAGAACTCCGCAGGCGGTCCCGTTCGTCCGTATGGTTCCGACCCGCAATACAGCTACATCAATTTCCCCAACGGGGCGCCCTTGGCGGCAGGCGCCACTTATGCTCATTACAACAATCTGGACGAGGCGACCCAGATAGGGCAGAACGCGATATTCTTCCCGGTCAACCCACCGAATGTGGCAAAGACAGGAAACGACTATGCGCCTTCGAACGACAGCCAGATCCTGTTCGAGGCCAAGGCCAACCCTGTCGTTTATGAGTACGCGAGAACCCTGAGCAGTTTTCAGGACCCTATTGTGTTGCCCGACGGTGCGGTGGAGGTCAAGGCGGCATGGCGCAAACTGGCAGACATTCCGGTACAGAATCGTGCGCGCTACCATACGGCGACGGTGGTGACCTATCAGGGCAAGGACGATGCGCCGGTGGCGCACAATGAAGACTACGCGCTGGTCGCCCTGCATATCATCCACAAGACGCCCAACTATCCGACGTTCATATTCGCCACGTTCGAACACGAGGATGCCCTGACCTTGTCCGATGGCAAGTCTCCGAGCGGGCTTTACTACATCGCTAACTACAACGAGATTGCCTATCCCGGTCTCGACACGACAGAAAATCCCCCGACTGCCAGCTTCTCCGACGGCAACAAAACCTATACGGTTCCTTTGCCGAAGGCGGGTCCCGTTGCCAATGCGAATCTGATTCCGCCCGTCTACTCCAACAGTAACGGAATTCCCGAAGGACAAGCCGGCCCGATCCGTGTGGTGCAACCGCTGACCATTTATTCCGAAGTCGAAGCGGTGAATAACCGGGTCAAACAGCTCATGGACGGCAGCAGTGAGTTCAACAATTCGGTCTGGAAGCACTATCGGCTTAAAGGTGTGCAAGCCATCCCGTCGAGCACTCAAACCGATCCGGATTACTACCTGGCCAATATCATGGTCGAAAGCAGCCAGCCGGGGATCCAGCTGTTTCGTGGCAGCAACGTATTCCCGATTCGGAATGACAACACCCTGACCAATGCGCGCAACCAGGCGAACATCATGGTGCCGGATTACGCTCACAGCACTCAAAGCCTGACCATGGGCGGCTGCATGGGGTGCCACGGCATTGCCCAGAGTTCGCTGAAACAAGGTTTCAGTTTTCTGTTCGATGCCATCAATCCTACGCTCGGTAATAAACAAACCGGCTTTGCGAACCCGGAGACCGTAGGTTTGCCGGACCCGCGCACGATGAAGGAAAGGGCCCTGAAATATTCTTTCGGTCCTCAGAATAAGGCTGCCATTGAGAAGGCGGGCCAGTAACAGCTCACACTTCGAACGGTGAAGCTCATAAGCGCGGATAACCGCGTCTCCTGAAGCAGGCACCAAGCTTTTTCGAGAAAAAACCGGACGTTGGGTCCGGTTTTTTTATGAGATGAGCATAGTTTGGTTGGGGTAGACATAGAACTCTCGCCACAGAAGCTGGCTTGCATGATTCGACAGCCCTTGCGTCTTCCAGCTTCCTAAGACCTTTCCCATTTTTGCGGAAGGCGCCTGATTTCAGACGAACGGGACCATCGATAGCCTTGAGCGCAACTATTTAATTGACGTCAAAATGATGGCCATCTAACATCGCGCCGCTATTTTGATATCACTTCGCTCGAGGGATCGAACATGTTTACACCCGCCCATTGGGCGAGGTTGTGCCTGGCTTTGCTGTGCCTGTCTCCGCTTACCCTGGCTCACGCCGCCCCGACCCCCGGTGAAACCGACCTGATCCGCGAGCGCCAGAACCGTCTGCTCGAAGAGCAGCGCCGCCGTCTGGAGGAGCTCAAGGACCTGCCGGGCCAAGAGGCGAAACCGACCCAGCCAACCGCTCCGGCCGATACCCGTTGCTTCCCCATCAAGACCATCGAACTCAAGGGCGCCGACAGTCTTTCGGCCGGTGAGCGCGAGCGTCTGCTCCAGCCCTACATCGGCCAATGCCTGGGCGTGCCCCAGCTCAATGAATTGCTCAAGGTCATCACCGACCACTACATCGAAAAAGGCCTGGTCACCAGCCGTGCCTACTTGCCGCAGCAGGACCTGTCCAGCGGTCACTTGCAGGTGCTGGTGGTCGAGGGCCGGCTCGAAGGCTTGAAAGGCGCCGAGAACAGCCAGCTGTCGGCGCGTGAGTTGGCGATGGCGTTTCCCGGCAAGACCGGCGAGCTGGTCAACCTGCGGGAAATCGAGCAGATGGTGGACCAGCTCAATCGCCTGCCGTCGAATCAGGCGCAAATGGAGCTGACCCCCGGCCAGAACGTCGGCGGCAGTGAAGTGCTGGTCAAAAATACCCCGCAGAAGCCCTGGCGCGCCGGGCTGTCCCGGAGCAACGACGGCCAGCGCAGCACCGGCGAGCAGCAGTGGGGCACCCGTTTCGAATGGGACAGCCCGCTGGGCCTGGCCGATCAGTTAATGTTGCGCGGCGGTCATGACGCGATGACCGATCACCAGCACACCTCGCGCAACGCCATGCTCTATTACAACCTGCCGTTTGGCTGGTGGAACGTCAGCTACACCTACAGCCAGAGCGAGTACCGCTCGCAGATCGCGGCCAACGGTTTCAACTTCAAGCAGAGCGGTGACAGCCAGAACCATCAGTTGCGGGTCGAGCGGGTCATCTACCGCGACGCCATGAGCAAAACTTCTCTCAACACCGGTCTGGCCTACCTGCGCAGCAACAACTTCATCGAAGACAGCAAACTGGCGCTGAGCAGCAATCGCCTGAGCGAAGCGCAGTTCGGTATCAACCACGGCCGTCGGGTCGGCAGTGCCTTCGTCAACCTGGACCTGGGCATGCAGCAAGGCATCGGCGCCTTCGATGCCCAGGCCAACCACAACCCGGCCCGAGGCCAGGCTGATGCCCGCTATCGCAAATACACCGCCACGGTCAGCTATTTGCAACCGTTCAAACTGTGGGACGAGTCTTTCAGCTTCAGCAGCCTGATGACCGGCCAGCGCAGCGAAGACGTGCTGTTCAGCCCGCAGCGCATGAGCCTGGGCGGGGAGTCTTCGATTCGTGGTTACAAGGACCAATCGTTGGCGGGTGACAACGGTGGCTACTGGCGCAACGACCTGCGCTGGAGCCGCCCGGTCACGCTGCAATGGTTGCGTCCGGTATTTGCCGAATACGGCACCAGCCTGGGCTATGACCAGGGTGTGATCAGCGGGACCCGCTACAACGGCGATCAGCACGGGCGCATGTCGAGCAACTCGGTGGAGCTGTTCGCCCGAGGCGAGCACCTGAGCGCCAGCGTCACCTTTGCCCACTCCTTGGAACGCCCGGATGCCCTGACGGAGCGCGAAGCGCCGATCTATTTCCGCGTGGAAGCTCTTTTTTAAATTCTGCCCTTTTAAATGTTGTAGCAACGAGATCTGATCATGGACGACCGCCAATACGCCTTGCTGGCCCGCCAACCTTCTGCTGCCCTGCAAAACCGCGAACGGTTCTGCGGCATGCCCAAGCGCGGCCTGGCGTTTTTGCTGGCCAACGTCATGTT
>NZ_VIUG01000039.1:0-44850 GCF_007828255.1 Pseudomonas sp. SJZ078
CTCCACAGCCATAACAACTACCTGCCGCCAATAGCCATGGAGCAGCAGGCAGCTTGATCACCGTAATCGGTGTCCGGAAAAACTTGACCAGAACAATTCGACGCCTATGCAAGCTGACCCACCGCAATCGCGAGCAAGCCCGCTCCCACAGGAGATTGGTGGTGGCCGTTGAGTCAAACACGAAACGCCTGCACCGCCGTGTGCAGGCGCCCACCCAGCATCAGTAGGTTTTCGCCCTGTTCCCGTCCCTGGCCGATACGCAGCAGGTTCTCCCCGCCCAACTGGTGAATGCGCTCGCTGTGATCGCGGATTTCGCTGACGGCGCCGCTCTGTTGGGCGGTGACTTCGGCGATGCGCACGGCGGTGTCGGCGATGGTCTGGATGGCGTCGACGATTTTATCCAGTGCGCCGTCGGCCGCTTGTGCCTGGTTGGCGGTGGCTTCGGCGTGTTCGACTTGGGCGCGCATGCCATCGACTGATTGACGCGCGGCCTGTTGCAGGCGGGCGATCAACGCCTGGATTTCGGCCGTGGCTCCCGCCGTGCGTTGGGCCAGGGAGCGGACTTCCTCGGCCACCACCGCAAAGCCCCGGCCCATCTCGCCGGCGCGGGCGGCTTCGATGGCGGCATTGAGGGCCAGCAGGTTGGTCTGGTCGGCAATCGAGCGAATAACCGTCAGCACACCGCCGATGGTGGCCGATTCTTCCGCCAACTGTTCGATCATCTGCGCGTTGCCTTGTACTTCGCCCACCAGTGCATGCAGTCCGGTAAGGCTCAAACCTATGACTTTCTGCCCTTGCTCCACCGCATGCCCGGCGCGGCGGCTGGCGTCGGCGGCCTGGCTGGCATCGCCGGCCACTTGCTGAATCGTCGCTTCGAGTTCGCTGAGGGAGTCGCGGATCAGCGCCGTATCGTCGGCCTGATATTCCGCGCCGCTGTGCATGTCGGCGCTGAGATCGGCCAGGGCCCGGCTGCTGCCGGCGACCTGCTCGGCGTTCAGGTGAATGGTACCCACCAGATCCGCCAGATAGGCCCGCAGCCGATTGAGTGACGCTTGGATGTCTTGCAGCTCACGGTTGCTGGCGCCCACATGGATGTCGCGGCTGAAGTCGCCTTCGGCCCAGGTCGACAGGGCTGGCGCGAGGTGCGTCAGGGTCCGCGCCAGGCGTCGTTGCAAGGTGTCGATAAGCAGTGCGATCAACAGAATCAAGCCAATCATCAGTCCCTGGATCAATCGGACCTCGCCTTGGATCTGCCCGTGTTGGGTACGCACCACTGGTTCCAGGGCGTTGATCGCCTGTTGCACGTCGGCGGTTTTCACATGGGTTGCATTGCTCAGTTCGGTGCGCTTCTGGATCAACTCGCGGGTGCGCGCCAGTTCCGTGGGGTAGCGACCGAGCAGGCTGTTGAGTTCGCGCTTGAGAGCGATGCCGGCGTCTTCGGCGACGGCTTTTTCCTGGTTTTCCAGGCCCATCAGCGCGGCGAAATCATCGCCGGCGGAATCACTGCTGCTTGTCACCCCCAGCAATGGCAGGCTGTCCAGTTGACCGGCCTGCGCACGGATACTGGCCACTTCCCGCTCGACATCAGTGGCTAGTTCGCTGCGCCCGCTGCTGACCAGCTTGTCCCGTGCCAGGGACAGCCGCCCCAGGTGCTGCGATGCGCTGAACAGCAAAGGCAGGTAGCTCGGGGCACCGTTGGCGTACCGGGCGAGCTGCTCCAGGTTGGCGCCCAGTTCACGCTCGGCCTGCAACAGCAGGGCTTGGGGATCGCCGGCCAGCTTGCCGGCGGCCAGCAGGTCGGTCTTGCTGAAGTCTTCCAGGCTCGACAGGCTCGGCCTGAGGGTTCGGGCCAACTCCGGGGGAAATTGATCCAGTTCTTTTTGCAGGGTGTCGAGGGACTGGCTGGCGGCGCTGAGGCGCAAGGCGTCGCCACTGGCCAGATAATCCTCGATGTTGCGCGTCACCTCACCCTGGAATTGCCGGGACAGGCCCAGGTAGCGCTCCATCAACAGGTAAGGACGTTCCAGGGCGACTTGGGACCACCATAGCGTGGCGCCGAGGCCCAGGCAGACGGCCAATAAGAGCAGGGTATTGAGGTTGGTCAGCAGTTTCAGGCGCATTCAAGGTCTACCGGGGGCAGAATCGTAAGTGCCTGAATTTATTGCGCTTGGGTTACAGGTTTATGACTGAATCGGTTGATTCCGATGAAAAGGTGGCACTTTGCCTTGCGTTTTGTACCCGGTTGCGACCGGCGTGCTTGGCGCGATACAGGGCTTCATCCGCCTCACTGGCCATCATCAGGCTGTCGGACTCCTGGCTCATCTCTACTACACCGGCACTGAACGTGCACCACAGGTCCTGGGGCTGGGCCGGGTAGTGGATTTCAGCAAAGCGTTGGCGGATTTCATCCAGCACCGAGCAAGCGTCGTTGATGTTGGTGTCCGGCATGACAATGGCGAACTCTTCGCCACCATAACGGCCGATGAAATCGGTCTTGCGCAGACGCTGCTTGAGAAACAACGCCAGGCTCTTGATCACCCGGTCCCCCATGGGATGGCCATGGCTGTCGTTGACCCGTTTGAAATGGTCGATGTCCAGCATGGCGAAGCTCAGCGGCTTGCCTTCGCGGCGGGCTCGGAAGCAGCAGTCTTCGAGCAGTTGCAGGATGTGGGTGTGGTTGTACAGGCCGGTGAGGCTGTCACGCACCATCCGCGCCTTGAGGTTGCGGGCCCGGGCCGCGCGATTGCGCACGGTGGTGATCAGGTGGCGGGGCTTGATCGGTTTGGTCAGGAAGTCGTCGCCGCCTTCGCTCATGGCATCGAGCTGCTTGTCCAGGTCGTCTTCGGCGGACAGGTAGATGATCGGTACGCTGACATAGCGGTCATTGTGACGGATCACCTTCGCCAGTTCCGTACCGGTGCAGGCGGGCATGTACATGTCGAGAATGATCAGGTCGGGCTGGAAATCAGCCAGTTCGGCCATGGCCTGGATCGGTTCGATCAACGTGCGGGTCACGATGCCGGCACTGTTGAGCAGGCGCTCGGTGTGCAGGGCCTGGGCGCGGGAGTCATCGATGATCAGCACTTTATAGGGTTCGTACTGGGCGACGCAGGTCAGCACCTCGATCTTTTCCAGCAGGCTCGAGGCCTCGAGGGTGCCGGTGAGGAATTCCTGCCCGCCGGCGCGCACGGCCGCCAGACGGGTCGGGGTATCGGTTTCCAGCAGGCTGAAGAACAACAGGGGCAACGGCTGTTCCAGGCCTTGCTGGGCTTCGGCCGCCAGTTTCAGACCGATGCCGGGGCCACTGAAGTCCACGTCCATGACAATCGCCGCCGGCAGCCGCTCGACCATCGAGGCACGAAATGCCGCGACACTGTCCAGCGCCTGGGCGCTGAGGCCGAAGAACTCCAGTTGCTTGGCCAGGCGCTCGGCACGGTCATGGTCTTGCAGCAACACATAGATGGGTTTGCGCAACGGTGGCAGAAAGGTCTGTTCGAGCTGGTCCCCATGACGCAGGCCGGTACGGGACAGGCGCTGCATCAGACGATTGATCTCGGTGATCAGTTGACTGCTCAACCGCCCGCGATTGGCATCCACCGCTTGCAGTGACTGGCTGATGCCGTGGGCCAGTTGGGAGTGCTCCGGCTGTTCGAAACGCTCGGCAAAACGCAGCAGGCGCAGATTGGCCTCGCTGAGCTCCAACAGGTCGGTGCTGGACCACTCGCTGCGTTGCAGGCGCTGCCAGATCTCCAGGATCTGACGAGCCTGATGAATTACCCGCTGGGCAAAGTGGTGCTTGAGGCGCTCACGGCTGGGGTCTTCTGGCTCGGTCATTATCCTGACTACTTAGTTAGATACATGCTGAGGTCGACTGGTGGCTCTATGCTAGCATCTCTTTTCATACGCATGAGTGTCGTACGTCAATAATCTACCCGGCAGCGACATTCAGTTTATGACCGGTCGGTTTCGTAGGCCGATGGCCGCGCTTCCTTTATAGTTGCCATCCGACTGCCTTGCCTGGGCCAGCATGATTTACGCGGGATTTATCGCGTTTCAAATCAGGCACGATGGCGTAGGGTTGTGGTCGAACCGTGAACTCAAGTGATTGAAGGGACATCGCCATGCTGGACTGGAAAAACCGCGCGGGCAGCGCACCTGAACGTGCCGCCGAGCCGAAATCGGCCGCCCGCAGCTACCTGGGTGGGCTGTTTTTCAGCCGCGCGCTGGCCACGCTGATCGGCCTGTATCTGCTGGTGACCATTGCCATCGGCTGGTATTGGAGCCAGGAGCCTGCGCTGTTTCCCGTGCAGCAGAATGCCCAGGCGGCAGCCGAGAGGGATGGCCGGCAAATGGTGGTCGGCTACACCACCGTCGAGACTCTCAAGACGGTGGCCGGTACCTTGCTGACCAAGCCGGGCGGCTACATTTCCAACGACCGTTTTCCACCCGGCCTGTGGATGGACAACATGCCGAGCTGGGAGTACGGCGTGCTGGTGCAGGTCCGTGACCTGAGTCGCGCCTTGCGCAAGGACTTCGCCCGTTCCCAGTCCCAGTCCGCCGAGGACGCCGACCTGGCCAAGGCCGAGCCGCGTTTCAACTTCGATAACCGCAGTTGGGTGCTGCCCTCCAGCGAGTCGGAGTACCAGGAAGGCATCAATTCCCTGAGCCGCTATCAGGCGCGCCTGTCCGATCCAGCCCAGAAAAGCGCGTTGTTCTATGCCCGTGCCGACAACCTGAACAACTGGCTGGGGGATGTCGGTACTCGCCTGGGGTCGCTGTCCCAGCGCCTGTCGGCCAGTGTCGGCCGGGTCAAGCTCAACACTTCGCTGAAAACCGAAGTCCCGGCCCCGGGCCAGGTACCGCAGGTGGATGAAGAAGTGGTCGAGACCCCATGGCTGCAGATTGATAACGTGTTCTACGAAGCACGCGGCCAGGCCTGGGCCTTGTCCCATCTGCTACGCGCCATCGAAGTCGACTTCGCCGATGTGTTGGCGAAGAAGAACGCCACGGTCAGCGTGCGGCAGATCATTCGTGAGCTGGAGGCCTCCCAGGAGCCGGTCTGGAGTCCGATGATCCTCAACGGCAGCGGTTTCGGTGTCTTGGCGAACCACTCTCTGGTCATGGCCAACTACATCTCCCGGGCCAACGCGGCGGTGATCGACTTGCGGCAATTGCTGAACCAGGGCTGACCCATGAGCGAAAGTCCCCGGGAGGCCGCTCACCGAGTGGCCTCGGATGCCGAGCTGATCGCTTGGGTCGATGAACACGACAACCTGCTTGGCAGCCTGGTGCGTTCGGACTTGCGCGAGCGTGGCCTGATCGGGCGTGGTACCTACATCATGCTGTTCAACTCGGCGGGTGAGCTGTGCGTCCACCGGCGAACCCTGAGCAAGGCGATCTATCCGGGCTTCTGGGACGTGGCGGCGGGCGGGATGGTGCAGGCCCACGAAACCTATGCCGAGTCGGCGGCCCGTGAACTGGAAGAGGAGCTGGGCGTGAGCGGGGTGCCGCTTACCGCCCATGATCATTTCTACTTTGAAGACCCGGGCAGTCGTCTGTGGTGCTCGGCGTTTTCTGCGGTGTGGGACGGCCCCTTGGTATTGCAGCCTGAAGAGGTGCTTGAAGCGCGCTTCATGCCGATCGAATAGGTACTGGATGAAATCCGGCACAAGCCTTATTGCCCGGACTCATTGGCGGCGCTTGAGCGCTATCTGCGCGGTGTCGCAAAGAAGCTGTAAATTGGCGCGGATTGGCCCTTAGCAAGTCGGCTTTTTGCCGTTACACTGCGCGACTTTTCAAGCTGAACCGACGTCTTGCGGTCCAGTAGCGCTGCCCCTGCCTGAGTGGGGCTTCGCGGTCGAGGCACTTTCCCCGACCAGTCTTTGTCCTCCCAAGAGGATTGCCGGTGGCCAAAAAAGCCGCATCCTTCGCCGCCCTGGGCGGCCTGGTATTTTCTACCGACGCCGGTCGTCATTGCCCCGATTGCCGTCAGCCGGTGGATGCCTGCATCTGTAAACAGACCGTCATCCCCGCAGGTGACGGTATTGCCCGTGTGCGCCGTGAAAGCAAGGGCCGTGGCGGCAAGACGGTGACCACGATCACCGGTGTGCCATTGGCCGAAGATGCGCTCAAGGAACTGGCCACCACGTTGAAGAAACGCTGTGGCACCGGTGGCGCGTTGAAAGACGGCGTCATCGAGATCCAGGGCGACCACGTCGAGCTCTTGCTGGCGGAACTGGTCAAGCACGGTTTCAAGGCAAAGAAATCCGGCGGCTAGCAGCCTCTGTGAAAACCGCTCCGGCTTGATCCGAACCCGATGTCCGAGGTCGCCCATAGGGTTTTCACAGAGCCTGTTCTGAACGGGTTTCTAAACTCAGCGCTGCCAGCAGGGTCTACCCTGCTTGCAGGCAAATCGTCATTTCCATTCTCTAGACTGCGCCAGCCTCCGACCGGATGGTGCATTTTGACTTCTTTATAGGGGACTTCGATGTCCGTACGACGCACACGCAAAGACGATGGCAGCCAATGGACAGTTGCGGACAGCCGCAGTGTTTATGGGATTCGCCATTGGGGGGCCGGGTATTTCGCGATCAATGACGCCGGTCGCGTCGAAGTTCGTCCGAACGGTCCCGACAGTTCGCCCATCGATCTGTTCGAGCAGGTCGATCAACTGCGCCAGAGCGGCCTGTCGTTGCCCTTGCTGGTGCGCTTCCCCGACATCTTGCAAGACCGTGTGCGCCAGCTCACCGGTGCCTTCGACAGCAACATCGCGCGCCTGGAATACCAGAGCCAGTACACCGCGCTCTATCCGATCAAGGTCAACCAGCAGGAAGCGGTGATCGAGAACATCATCGCCACCCAGAATGTCTCCATCGGCCTGGAAGCCGGCTCCAAGCCGGAGTTGCTGGCGGTGCTGGCCCTGGCGCCGAAGGGCGGGACCATCGTCTGCAACGGTTACAAGGACCGTGAGTTCATCCGCCTGGCGCTGATGGGCCAGAAGCTGGGCCACAACGTGTTCATCGTGATCGAGAAAGAGTCCGAAGTCGGCCTGGTGATCGAAGAGGCCGCTTCGCTCAAGGTCAAGCCACAGGTTGGCCTGCGGGTGCGCCTGTCGTCCCTGGCGTCGAGCAAATGGGCCGACACCGGTGGCGAGAAGTCCAAGTTCGGCTTGTCCGCCGCACAGCTGCTGTCAGTGGTCGAACGTTTCCGCGCGGCTGGCCTGGACCAGGGCATTCGCCTGCTGCACTTCCACATGGGCTCGCAGATCGCCAACCTGGCGGACTACCAGCACGGCTTCAAGGAAGCGATCCGTTACTACGGCGAACTGCGCAACCTTGGCTTGCCGGTGGATCACATCGACGTCGGCGGTGGCCTGGGCGTGGACTACGATGGTACGCATTCGCGCAATGCCAGTTCGATCAACTACGACATGGACGATTACGCCGGTGTCGTAGTCGGCATGCTCAAGGAGTTCTGCGATGCCCAGAGCCTGCCGCATCCGCATATCTTTTCGGAAAGCGGTCGCTCCCTGACTGCGCACCACGCGATGCTGGTGGTGCAGGTGACCGACGTGGAGAAGCACGTCGACGACATGCCGGTGATCGACAACAAGCAGGAACTGCCGGAAACCGTGCAGTGGCTGGTTGACCTGCTGGGCCCGACCGATATCGAGATGGTCACCGAAACCTACTGGCGCGCCACCCACTACATGAGCGACGTGGCCACCCAGTACGCCGATGGCAAGCTGACCCTGGCGGAAAAAGCCCTGGCCGAGCAATGCTATTTCGCCGTGTGCCGCCGCCTGCACAACTCGTTGAAGGCGCGCCAGCGCTCCCACCGCCAGGTGCTGGATGAACTCAACGACAAGCTCGCTGACAAATACATCTGCAACTTCTCGGTATTCCAGAGCCTGCCGGACACCTGGGCCATCGGCCAGGTGCTGCCGATCCTGCCGCTGCATCGTCTCGACGAGGAGCCGATGCGCCGTGCCGTGTTGCAAGACCTGACCTGCGACTCCGACGGCAAGATCAAGCAGTACGTCGACGAGCAGAGCATCGAGACCAGCCTGCCGGTCCATGCCCTCAATCCAGGCGAGGATTACCTGCTGGGAATCTTCCTGGTGGGTGCCTACCAGGAAATCCTCGGCGATATGCACAACCTGTTCGGCGACACCGATTCGGTGAACATCTACCAGAACGCCGACGGCAGTGTGTACCACGCCGGTATCGAAACCCACGACACCATCGAAGACATGCTGCGCTACGTGCACCTGTCGCCGGAAGAATTGATGACCCACTACCGCGACAAATGTGCCAGCGCCCGTATCAGCGCCGCCGAGCGCACCCAGTTCCTCGATGCCTTGCGCCTGGGGTTGACGCGTTCGTCGTACCTGTCGTCCTGATGCGAACACGGACCTGTTTGTCCGGGGACATGATTAACACCTGTGGCGAGGGGATTTATCCCCGCTGGATCGCGTAGCGCCCCCAAGACCGAGCTCTGCCGCCCAACGGGGATAAATCCCCTCGCCACAAAGCCTCTTCAGGTTTCTACTTGATTGATCAGCGCCGCCCCTTCGGGCTGTCAGAAAACTCACCATATATTGTGTGTTTTTTCGGATAGTTTCGGAGGGCGTTTTTATTTGTGCGGCTGTTAATTCCGAGCGCCGGGTCATTTACTCAATACTGTCCTCATTTCATGTAGTCCCTTTCCTAACTTGTACTTGGGCTCTCTACTCCGCCATGGCTCTCAGCGAGAATCCCCGGCCGCCCCTCCTGTAGAGATACGCCGATGTCCGATCCAGCCAACGAGCCGTCACTTCGTCTGGAGATAGCCGGTCTGCCCGAACCCTTTGTCGTGTCGGCCTTCATGGGTAGCGAAGCCATCAGCGAACCTTTTGCCTATGAGGTGGAGTTGTCGCCCGGCGACACGCCGCCGGACCTGGCGGGCTTGTTATACCGCAGCGTCTGGTTGAGTTTCGGGGAGGCGGGCGGGGGCATCCACGGTCAGCTTCACGAGCTTGTGCAGCAGCGTCCCGACGCCGGCTGTCGCCTGCGTATCGGGCCGAAGCTGGCCTGCCTGGCGCAGCGCTTCAACCAGCGGGTACTGAGCGACTGCACGGTGCCGCAGATCATCCGCCAGGTGCTCAAGGGCCATGGCATCGGCGGTCGCCAGCTGTGCCTGGACTTGACGGGAGAATACCCGCCGCAGGATTTCTGTACCCAATACCGCGAGTCGGACCTGCAGTTTCTCCAGCGGGTGTGTGCCCAGGCAGGCATCCACTTCCATTTCGAACAGGCTCGGGACGGACATTGCCTGGTGTTCTCCGACAACGCGGGCGGCTTTACTCCTGTCGACGAGGCAGCCTACGGGACGACTCCTGGAGTTCAGGTTTTCAACGTGCAAACCAGCGCGTCGGGGGAACAGGTCGCCCAAGGCAGCAGTGATCTGATGGGACTGTACAGCGGGCAGGTGCTGTTGCTCACGGCCCATCCTTTCAGCGACTGGAACCAACGCTGGCTGCTGACGAAGGTGGAGCACCGAGCTGGGGCGTGGGGGTATGGTAACCACTTCCAGGCCGTTCCCTGGGAATTGCCGTTTGTGGCGACCGGCCTTCCCGCCAGGCCGCGCATGCTGGGCCGGCAGCGCGGGTGGGTGGTGGAAGTGGACGAGCCGGTGCCGCAGATGGCCGGGCGGGTGGCGGTGCAGTTCGATTGGGTCTATCAGGGGGAGGGGGCCAGTCCCAGTCATTGCTGGCTGCCATTGGCACCCGCGCTGGCCGTCCGCGGAATGGGCACTTTGCGGGCGGGCACCGAGGTGTTGGTCAGTTTCTGCGAGGGCGACCCGGATCGGCCCATGATCAGCGCGCTTCTTGATGCGCCGGCTGCTGCAGAAATAGCCGATGCAGCGCCCCCTGACTCGACGCCCCATGAAGCACCGTGGCCATCCGGAGCCGATCCGGCGTTGCTATCTGCGATCCAGGCGGCCGAGCCGCTGGTGTTGCTCTGCCTGTTGCCCGGGGGCGGCAGCTTCAGTGCCTGTAATCAACCGATATGCACCTGCCGACTGGTGACACGGCGCGACACGGGTGCCGCACCATGAGCGCTGCAAGCCTGGCCGGAACAACGCCTCAATGGTTGCTGCTCGACATTCCCGGCGTCCCCGGGGCGGCGCGGCGTCTACAAGAGCAGTTCGCGCAAGCGCGGTGCTTTGCCTTGTTCGAGGACACCGAATGGCATGGGCTCAAGGAGCACGGTCCGCTGCTGGTGGACTTGCAGCAAGCGCCGGCGCTGGCGAGCCTGTGCCATGTCGATGCGGATGCCTGGCCGGGGCTGTTGTTGGTGAGCGAATCGCCGGCGTCGCAGTTGCTGGCGCATCTGCGACGCATGCTGACCGTGACCTTGGGTCCTCACCACAAGGCGCTGTTGAGCTATTACAACCCCCACACCGCCAGCTATTTCTTCGACGGCTGCGACCCCGGGGAGCTCAGTTGCTGGCTCGGGCCGATCCGCCTGCTGCGCTGGTTCGGCGGTACCTGGGCCGACCGGGCCATCGGCAGTCAGGGCTGGCAGCAACTGTCCAACCCGGGGCTGCCCGTGGCGCCGCTGGAGAATGAGCACAGCCTCAGCGATCGACAACAGCACAAATTGCAGCAATGCCTGCTGGAGCGTCATGCCTGGCACTGGTCTCGTGCCACCGGACGAGAGTACCGAGCGCTCTGGGATTGCCTGGAGCAGGGCTTGAAACTGGGGTTTACCGAACGGGAAGTACTCGACGGCTGGCTGTGGCTGCGTCTGCAACACCCCGACGTCCGGCCGCCGCCAGCGCTGGTCGGCGGCTCCCAGCGCGAGCGTCTCGAACATCTGCGACGATTGTGGCAAGGCAATGAGGGGTGAGGCGCTATTGGGCCTGGGCTGCGAGCCAGCGACCCTGGCGGTGCAATTGCCAGGCGAAACCACCGAGGGTCAGGCTGCGCAACGCCATGAATAACAGGAAGGTGATCCATAGGCCATGGTTGCCCAGCGCTTGCAGGGCCCAGGCAAAGGGCAGCACCAGCAACAGGGTCAGCAGCATGCCGTTGCGCATTTCCCGGGCGCGGGTGGCGCCGATGAACAAGCCGTCGAGCACATAGCTCCAGACAGCGATCAGCGGCAGGGCGGCAAGATAAGGCAGGTAGCGGTAGGCGGTGTCACGCACGTCGGGGATGTCGGTCTGCATATCGACGAACAGATGCCCGGCGAGCAGGAACAGCAGCGCGAACCCGATGCTTGCAATCAATGACCAACCGCACGCCACCACCAATGAGCGGCGTAGCGCCAGGCGGTCGCGGGCGCCAATGGCGTGGCCGCACAGCGCCTCGACGGCATGGGCGAGGCCGTCCAGGGCATGGGCCGTCAGCAACAGCCCGTTGAGCAGCAGCGCGTTGGCCGCAACGGTTGCATCCCCCAGGCGCGCGCCTTGTACGGTAATCAGGAAAAACACCGATTGCAGGGCCAGGCTGCGAATGAAAATGTCCCGGTTCACCGCCAGCAGCGGTCGCCAGTTCTGCCATACCCCCATGGCAGCCCAGACAATCTGCCCGGGCCAGGCCCGCAGAGTCTTGTGGGCCAGGGCCAGGCCGACCAGTGCCCCGGTCCACTCAGCGATCACCGAGGCCCGGGCTGAACCGGCCACGCCCCAGTCCAGACCAAGCACGAACCACAGGTTCAAGGCGATGTTCACCAGATTGGTGCTCAGCAGAATCGCCAGCGGTGCCCGGGCGTTCTGGGCCCCGAGAAACCAACCCACCAGCGCATAACTGGCCAGCGCCGCCGGAAGGCCGAAGAGCCGTGTGTAGAAGAAGTCCCGGGTCAACTGATTGAGTTCGGCGGACGGCTGCATGAAGTGCAACGCCACGTTGCTCAACGGCACCCCGACGATTCCGAGCGTCACCGCCAACCCCATCGCCAGCAACAGGCCTTGCAACAACACTTGCCGCAACGTTGCGCCATCGCCACGCCCTGCCGCCTGGGCGGCGAACCCGGTCGTGCCCATGCGCAGGAAACCCACGGCCCAGGCCAGTACCGTATACAAACTCGCCCCGACCGCCACCGCGCCCAACTGATGGGCATGGGGCAAATGGCCAATGACGGTGCTGTCCACCAGCGCCACCAGCGGCACGGAAATGTTCGAAAGAATCATCGGCGCGGCCAACGCCCAGACCCGACGATGGGTGAGATGGTCGCGCCAGTCGGCGAGCAGGTTGGACATGGGGGCTCCTTGGTGGAGCGCAATTGTAGCGGGTTTGTAGCGAGGGGATTTATCCCCTCGCTACAAGAGGTGATGTGTTTTTCGTTAGCGAGGGTCGACGTTGTCCAGCGCACGGTTGGCCAGTAAACCGCCCAGTTCGATCAACTGTTGGATGCCCAGGGCGATGTGGCGTCTGGAGCCGTCCAGCTCGAAGGCCAGGTCACAGGCCATGGCATTGGCCGAGGCCAGGGTTTCGCTGAGGTTGGCGAGCAGGCATTCGGTGTCGATACCGTTGACCACGGTGAAGAGCTGGCCTGGGGCGGTTTTGGCTTCGGTCGGTTCGGGTTTGAGGTAGTAATCGAGGGCGCGTTTGCTGGCTTTGTCGAAGGCTGTTGGGTCGAGGGGATCGCAGGGGGATGTCGGATCGGTGCTCGGTGGGTTGGGAGTTACCTTGAACATGATGAAGCTCCTTGATGAGTGGAGCCGTCATCCATCGCTGCTAAACGAGGTGGGTGGCGGCTGTACGCGGGTTAGCAGACCAGGCATCAAGGAACCCGGCGCACCGAAGTGCCCCACGCATAGCCGCCATAATGCTGAAAAACCAATACTGATTGATTGTTCAGATAGCGACACTGGCGTGCCTTGATGTTATCCGAGCTGCTAAACCCGATCGCTGAGTTGTCAGCGACGGGGAAAC
Source organism: Pseudomonas sp. SJZ078 (assembly GCF_007828255.1). Lineage (NCBI taxonomy): Bacteria > Pseudomonadati > Pseudomonadota > Gammaproteobacteria > Pseudomonadales > Pseudomonadaceae > Pseudomonas > Pseudomonas sp. SJZ078. The sequence goes on from NZ_VIUG01000039.1 coordinate 12,923, forward strand.
AATAAAACCCGGCCCCAAGGCGCACAAGCCGGCGGATTCTGGCGTAGTTGTAGGCAGCGGCGCAAGGCGATGTAGCCGGGGCCTACACCTGAGGGAGTGGAATAAACAGAGGGCTTTTGTGGCGAGGGAGCTTGCTCCCGCTGGGTGGCGCAGCCGCCCCAAACAGAACTGGCGCGGGCGTCCAGGCACACCGTATCAGCTGGTTTTACGACGGCTGCGCCGCCGAGCGGGAGCGAGCTCCCTCGCCACAGGGTGATGTGTTGCTTCGGTTAGCCTGGGTCGACGTTGTCCAGCGCACGGTTGGCCAGCAAGCCGCCCAGTTCGATCAACTGCTGGATGCCCAGGGCCACGTGGCGGCGCGAACCATCGAGATCGAAGGCCAGGTCAGCGGCCATGACGTTGGCGGAGGACAGGGTTTCGCTGAGGTTGGCGAGCAGGCATTCGGTGTCGATGCCGTTCACAACGGTGAACAGTTGGTCTGGCTTGGTTTCAGGCTGTTCGGGCTTGAGGTAGAAGTCGAGGGCGCGTTTGGCGGCTTTGTCGAAAGTCGTTGAGTCGGTGGGATCGCCGGGGGATGTTGAATCGGTGATCGGTGGGTTGGGGGTTACCTTGAACATGGTGAATCTCCGTGATTGGTTGAGCCACCACGACCTATCGCTAAACAAGTAAAGGTGGCGGCTGTACGCGGGTTAGCGATCCGGGTCACAGAAACCCCGGGTAGACCAGAAGGTCTCCCACGCACAGCCACCATGACGAGATTGCAGGAATAGAGCGTCTGCAATCGAGACTGGGCATTGTTGCGTCTGTATATGAAGCCGGATCGCTAAACCCGATCGCTGATTTGTCAGCGACGGGAAAACAATAAGACCCGGCCCCAAGGCGCACAAGCCGGCGGATTCTGGCGTAGTTGTAGGCAACGGCGCAAGGCGGTGTAGCCAGGGCCTACACCTGAAGGGGTGGAGTAAACAGAGGGTTTTTGTGGCGAGGGGATGAATCCCCTCGCCACAGGGAATCACACTGTCCCGGGGCAGGTGGTGATCCTTGAGTCAGTGAATGATCCAACTCAACAACCACAGCCCCAACACCAGCCAGATAATCCCCAGCACAATCGAGGCGCGCATGAAGGCGCGGATCGCCGAGTACAGCAGCATCAGCCCGAGGATCAGCGCAATGATGCTGATGATCGAGGTGTCCATGCCCAACGCCCGCGACAGGCCGTCGACGAAGTTGCCGCCGGCATTGGCCAGGGTGTTGAACAGGCCGCTGAGCAGGTCGACGATGAAACGGATTATCGAACCAAGTGCCTGGCCGAGCCATTCGAAAAAGCTTTCTACCTGCATGTTTGCATCCTGATGGAAGGGAATCGAGTCGAGCCTCGGGCTCCTGATTGTAGGAGCCATTGGCGCCGCGATCGTTCGATTATGGGGCAAATTGCCGCTTCGTATCGAGACGCTTGCCTTCCCCCGTCATCCCCCGGAAGCTATGGGCATCCAGGAGAGCCCGATGAACCTTGTTGAACTGACTGAACGCCTGCACGCCATTCGTGATCGCAACGAATGGCGTCCATTCCACAGCCCGAAAAACCTGGCCATGGCCGCCAGTGTAGAGATGGCCGAACTGGTGGAGATTTTCCAGTGGCTGACCGAGGACCAGTCGCGCCAGCTGCCGGCTGACAAACTGGCCCACGCCGGGCAGGAGGTCGGTGACATCATCCTGTACCTGTTGCTGCTGTGCAGCGAATTGGGCTTGGACATGGACGCCGTGGTGCGCAGCAAACTGGCCGACAGCGAGCGGCGGTTCGGCCAATGAGCGACCGTCATTTCGATCAGCTCGCCACGCGGTTTGCCGAAAAAATCTATGGCGGGGCCAAGGGCGCGATTCGCCTGGCGGTGCTCCAGGCCGATCTGCTCGAAGTGTTGCCGGAGCGCCCGTTGCGTGTGCTCGACATCGGCGCCGGCCTGGGCCATATGTCCTTGTGGCTGGCCGAGCGCGGTCATCATGTCACCCTGGCGGAACCGGCCGCACCCATGCTCGAAGGCGCCCGCCAGCGGTTTGCCGATGCCGGCCAGGAGGCAACCTTTATCCAGGCGCCTTGGCAGGAACTGCCGGGCCAGCTCAGCGAGCCGTACGACCTGGTGCTGTGTCACGCGGTGCTGGAGTGGCTGGCCGAGCCTCACACGATTCTGCCGGTGTTGCATCAACTCACGGCACCCGGCGGCTGGCTGTCGCTGGCGTTCTACAACCGTGACGCGCTGGTTTATCGGAACTTGCTCAAGGGGCATTTCCGCAAGCTGCGCAACAACGACATGGCCGGTGAAAAACAGAGCCTGACGCCGCAACAACCTCTTGATCCGCGAGTGTTGGCGGCGCAACTTGAGGGTGTGTGGCAGGTCGAAAGCCAGAGTGGCGTGCGGGTTTTTCACGACTACATGCCGGTGGAGTTTCAAGGTCGTGTAGAGCTGTCACAGTTGCTGGACATGGAGCTGGCCCACCGTCGCCATCCTGCGTTTGCCGGGCTGGGACGTTATCTGCACTGGATCTGCCGTCCCCTCTGATCGGAGAGTGAAATGCAAGGCCGTACAGCGTTACTGATGTTATGTCTGGGGCTGGCGGCCTGCCAGGGCACCAACCCCTATGTCGCCACCTCCAGGCCGCTGCCGCCGGCCCCGCCCGAGGCTGCTACGGTGTTCGACCGCAGCGCATACCCGGCGGCACCCCGTGACTATGGGCGCTATCGCAGTTGGGCCTGGCTCAACGGACGCCTGCCGGCGGGTACCGCGTGGGCAGATTCGGCCCAGGTGGCCGAGGCGGTGAGCAACGCTCTGGACCAGCGCGGCCTGCGTCCGCTGCATGACAACCGGCCGGCCGACCTGTTCGTCAGTGCCGACCTGCGGCTGGAGACCCGCCTGCGCCAGGTTCGGGAAGATTATGATTCGGGCTACTACGGAGGCTACAACCGCTACGGTCCTGGCTACGGCATGTACAACACCGTGCCGGTCGTGCGCACGTATCAGGAACAGGTTGTGGTGGTTCGCGTCGACCTGTTCGACGCCCGCAACGGCCAACCGGTGTGGAGTGCCAGTGCCGAAACCCCTCAGCGTGGCAGGCCGGGCGATAACACCGATGCTATTCGCGAGGCGGTGGAAAAAGCCATGTCGGCCTATCCGCCCAGTTGATTACGCAACAGGAGAAGCGTGATGTTCCATCGTCTTGCTCTACTGGGCCTTGCCCTGCTGCTCGGCGCCTGTGCGACCAACCAGGTCAACCATGATTTCGATACCAGCCGCGACTTCGCGGCCTATCGCAGCTGGAGCTGGAAAGAACCGGCGTTGCAGTACCGTCCCGATGATCCGCGGATCAAGAGTGACCTGACCGAGCAGCGGATCCGTCAGGCCGTGACCGATCAACTGGACCAGCGCGGCCTGCGCCCTGCCACCGGTGGGCGTGGCGATGTCCTGGTCCAGGCCTATCTGATCGTCGAGGACCGCCAGCAACAAGTGACCACCCACTATGGCGGCGGTTGGGGCGGGCCCTGGAACGGCTACTGGGGCGGGCCGATGTACAACGAAACCCGCAACGTCAGCTACAAGGTCGCGACCGTGCAGATCGACTTGCTCGATGGCAAGGACGGCAAGCTGGTCTGGCGTGGCAGCGATGAGCAACTGCTCAGCAGCTCACCCAACCCCGCTGACCGCGACAACGCGGTGCGCGAGACGGTCGGGCGTATCCTGGCCAACTATCCGCCGCGGTGATCACCGCTATCGCGAGCAGGGGATTTGTGTCGAAAGCAGATGTTTGGTCGCTGCAGATCCAATGTGGGAGCGAGCCTGCTCCGGGCGGCGATCCGACGATGACGGCAGTCCATTAAACATGGATGCAGGCTGACCCACCGCCTGGCTCAGGCAATCGGCTGCCAGCTCCCTGTCATGTGCTCCAGATTCCCCGACCCCACCAACTGCAAATCCCCACTGGACCCCGCTGAGCTCGCCAGCAGCGTCACTTCGCTGGGCAGGCGTACCGGTTTCTTGAAGGTCACCTCGATTTCGAGGTTGGCTTCGGGCAGGTGATCATCCAGTGCGGCCAGGGTCCGTGCTTTGTTCCACAGACCATGGGCGATGGCGGTGGGGAAGCCGAACATTCGCGCACTGATGGCACTCAGGTGGATCGGGTTGTAGTCGCCGGACACCTTGGCGTATTGCCGGCCGATGTCGGCAGGGGCTGTCCAGCGCGTCACTTCGGTCAGCGCCGGAGTCATCTGCGGTGGCGGCTCTACCAGCGCACCGTCAAGCTGTACGCCCTTACAGAGCATCTCGCTCTCGGCTTCCCACAGCGGTCCCAATTGATCCTCGATGCGGGTCACGAGGTTGAACACCGCGCCCTTGGGGTGGGGCTGCAGCTGTTCGACATTGACGCTGGCCCTTACCTGGCTGACGCCGCCCATGGGACGGAGCACGCGGATGCGGTTGCTCAGATGGATCAACCCCAACAGCGGGAACGGGAAGTCCCGGGCGGTGAGCAATTGCATCTGCAGGGCGAACGCCAGTACGTGGGGATAAGTCGGCGGTAGCAGTCCATTGTCGACAAAGCCACAGACCTTGCGATAGGCCACCAGGCGCTGCTGATCCACCTGGAGCACCTGGCGCAACCCGGTCTCCGGCAAGGTCTTGCCGGTGATCTTGCGACGAGTCGCGGCCTTCGCATAGAGCCCGGACATGCCCGGCGCGCTACTGACCTCATGCCATTGGATCGTCATGTTCAGGCTCCCAAAAGGCTTTGTCCGCAGACCCGCAGCGCCTGCCCGGTGACCGCCCCCGTGCCCGGCTGCGCGAGCCAGGCCACGGCTTCGGCGACGTCCTGAGGCAAGCCACCCTGGCCCAGGGAGCTCATGCGTCGCCCGGCTTCGCGCAGGGCGAAGGGGATTTCGGCGGTCATCCGGGTTTCGATGAAGCCGGGGGCCACGGCGTTGATGCTGATGCCTCGCGCCTGCAACAGCGGCGCCCAGGCCTGGGCCAGGCCGATCAACCCGGCCTTGCTCGCGGCATAGTTGGTCTGGCCGCGATTGCCGGCAATGCCGCTGATGGAGGCCAGCAAAACGACCCGGCCATTGTCCCGCAAGGTGCCGCTGTCGAGCAGGGCCTTGGTCAGTACCTGCGGTGCGTTGAGGTTGACCGCCAGCACTGCGTCCCAGAACTCTGGCGTCATGTTGGCGAGGGTCTTGTCCCGGGTGATGCCGGCGTTATGCACGACGATATCCACGCCGTCTGGCAGGTGTTCGATCAACTGGCTCGCAGCGTCTTCGGCGCAGATGTCCAGGGTCACGGCGCGCCCGCCCAGGCGCGCGGCGAGGGCGTCGAGATCGGCCTTGGCCTGGGGCACGTCCAGCAGGATCACGTCGGCGCCGTCACGGGCCAGGGTTTCGGCGATGGATGCACCAATTCCGCGGGCTGCGCCGGTGACCAGTGCCTTGAGCCCGGTGAGCGGTCGCGTCCAGTCCTGGACCTGGGCCTGGCAAGCGTTCAGGCGAATAACCTGCCCGGAAATGAACGCGCTCTTGGGCGACAGGAAGAACCGCAGCGGGCCTTCCAACTGGGTTTCGGCGCCGTCACCGACATACAACAGTTGCAGCGTGCCGCCATGGCGCAGTTCCTTGGCCAGCGAGCGACTGAACCCCTCCAGCGCTCGCTGGGTACTGGCGGCGAAGGGGTCCGTGAGATTTTCCGGGGCGCGACCGAGGATGACCACATGGGCGCTGCGGTCGAGATTTTTCATCAGCGGTTGGAAAAATTCCCGCAGTTGCTTGAGCTGATCGGCTTGGGCCAGATGGCTGGCGTCATACACCACGGCCTTGATTTTCGGGCCGTGGCCAGGGATCCACTCGGTGGCGAGGGTCGGTTCGGCGCCATAGACGAAAATCCCATCGGTCAGGCGCTTGGCGAACGTACCGATCGGCTCGATCAGCGGCCCGCCGCCCAGCAGCAGGGCGCCCTCGATAGGCCGCAGCCGCCCGGCCTGCCAGCGTTCCAGACGAACCGGCGAGGGCAGGCCAAGGGCACCGACCAGGCGCAGGCCAATGGGCGAATTGGCGAAGTCGATATAACGGTCAGACATGGAACGTACTCCGGCTGATGAGCTCCCAAGTGTGGACCATGATCGGCAATCAGTCGTTCGATTGGCGAGATAAAGCCTAAGCTTGTGCGCAGACAAAATTGGTTTTCGTGACCATCAGCGCATTGGAACCTACTCGGGGAGTTCTTCATGACACAGCCACGCCGCGTCGCGATCATCGGTGGTAATCGCATTCCTTTTGCCCGTTCCAACGGGGCTTATGCCACCGCCAGTAACCAGGCACTGCTGACGGCCGCCCTCGAGGGCCTGATCGAGCGCTACAACCTGCATGGCCTGCACATCGGTGAGGTGGCCGCCGGCGCGGTGCTCAAGCATTCCCGGGAGATGAACCTGAGCCGGGAGTGCGTGCTCGGCTCGCGGCTGTCACCCACCACCCCCGCCTATGACGTGCAACAGGCCTGCGGCACCGGGCTGGAGACGGTGCTGCTGGTGGCCAACAAGATTGCCCTGGGCCAGATCGACAGCGCGATTGCTGGCGGCGTGGACACCACCTCGGATGCGCCCATCGCCGTCAATGAAGGGCTGCGCCGGATCCTGCTGCAAGCCAATCGCGCCAAGACCACCGCCGAGAAAATCAAAGTATTCCTGCAACTGCGCCCCCAGCACCTCGTCCCCGAACTGCCGCGTATCAACGAGCCGCGCACCGGCCTGAACATGGGCCAGCACTGCGAGCTGATGGCCCAGACCTGGCAGATTCCCCGGGAGGAACAGGATCAACTGGCCCTGGAAAGCCACCAGAAAATGGCAGCGTCCTACGCCGAAGGCTGGCAGAACGATCTGATGACGCCGTTTCTCGGCCTGACCCGGGACAACAACCTGCGCCCGGACCTGACCCTGGAAAAGCTCGCCTCGCTCAAACCGGCCTTCGAAAAGAGCGCCAAGGGCACGATGACCGCCGGCAACTCCACGCCGTTGACCGACGGCGCTTCGTTGGTGTTGCTGGGCAGCGAGGAATGGGCCAAGGCGCGGGGTTTGCCGATCCTGGCGTACCTGCGGGACGGCCAGACCGCCGCGGTGGATTTCGTCAATGGTGCCGAAGGACTGTTGATGGCGCCGGTCTATGCCGTGCCCCGGCTGCTGGCGCGCAACGGGCTGACGCTGCAGGACTTCGATTACTACGAGATCCACGAGGCATTCGCCGCCCAAGTGCTATGCACGCTCAAGGCCTGGGAGGATGCGGACTATTGCAAGACCCGCCTGGGCCTCGACGCGCCTTTGGGGGCCATAGATCGCAGTCGATTGAACGTGAAGGGCAGCTCCCTGGCCGCCGGTCACCCGTTTGCCGCCACTGGCGGGCGCATTGTTGCCAATCTTGCCAAGTTGCTCGATGCCGCAGGACGGGGCCGTGGACTGATCTCCATCTGCGCCGCCGCCGGCCAGGGGGTGACGGCGATTATCGAGCGTTGAGCAGCGTCTCGCTCTGCCGGTTGACCAACGCTCTTTGACGGCTGGCGTAACGCTCGGCCAGGATCGAGCAGACGATCAACTGCATCGGGTGGTAGATCATGATCGGCAGCAGGATCAGTCCCAGGCCTGGGTTGTTGCCGAAGATCAGCGCTGCCATCGGCACCCCGGCGGCCAGGGATTTCTTACTGGCGCAGAACACCGCGGCGATTTCATCGGCATTGTTGAAGCGCAGGGTTCGGGCGGTGCGGGTGGTCATCCAGAGGATGATTGCCAGCAGCACTGCACTGCCGGATACCGCGCTGAGCAGCACGCCGTTGCCTTGCTGTTGCCAGATCCCGGACACCATGGAATTGCAGAACGCTGCATAGACGAGCAGCAGGATCACCAGCTTGTCGATGATGCTGGTGTAGCGCTTGTAGCGGCCGAAAAAACCGGCCAGCCAGCGCCGCAGGAACTGCCCGAGTACCAGCGGCAGTAGCAACATCATGCACAGGTCGAGCAGGGTCGAACCCAGGTCGATACCGCCATCGCCGCGACCGACCACCAGACTGACCAGCAGCGGTGTCAGGAAAACCCCCAGCACGCTGGACAGGCTCGCGTTGAGAATCGCCGCCGGCACGTTACCCCCCGCACTGCCGGTGAGGGCCACCGAGGAAGAAATGGTCGAGGGCAGGGCGCACAGGTAAAAGAACCCCAGCATCAGCAGAGACGGCACATGACTGCCCAACAGCTTGTTGCTGGCGAGCCAGATCAAGGGGAAAACGCCGAAGGTAAACACCTGCACCATCAAGTGCAGCCGGGTGTTTTTCAGGCCGTGTCGGATCTGCTCGCCCGACAGGTTGACCCCGTGCAGGAAAAACACCACGAAGATGCCGATATTGACGACCCACTCGGCATGCATCGCGCCGCCGGTGGCGCCAAAGCCCGGAAAGAAATACGCCAGCAACGTGGCGAGCAACATGCCGCACAGGAACCAGTCGGTCACCATGCGCTTGAGGTGTCTGAAAATAGCCATAGGGCACCGCAGGTTGTCAGGGGAGATGAGTTAGCCTAACGTCGGTCCTGACAGTCGTCTTGCGACATAAGGCCAATCAATGCCGACTAACGGACAACAACAGCTCGAACGTCGCATTCCCGACCTGACGCAATTGCCCAGGCCGCTGTATGCCCGTGTCGAGAGCTTGAGCGCCGGTTCGTGGACCCAGGCCCATCGGCATGACTGGGTGCAGTTTTCCTACGCCATCAGCGGCGTTCTCGGCGTGCACACCGCCGCCGGCAGTTTCTTCGCGCCGCCGCAGTGGGGGATCTGGATCCCGGCCGACCTGGAGCATCAGGTCGTGACATCGATGCGAGCGGAGATGCGCAGCCTGTATATCCACCGCGACAGCTGCCCATGGGCCGATGATCGCTGCCGGGTGTTGGAAGTCACGCCGCTGGCCCGGGAGTTGATCAAGGTATTTTGTCAGTGGCCGGCCGATTATCCACAGGGCGATACGCAGGAGGCACGGCTGGTGCAGGTGCTGCTGGATCAGTTGGCGTTGTTGCCGGAAGTGGGCTTCTCCCTGCCGTTGCCACGCCATGACCGGCTGCTGGGGTTGTGTAACGAACTGATCGAACAACCTGAGCGCAACGTGACCCTGCACGTGTGGGCGGAACGTCTGGGCACCTCGGAGAAAACCCTGATGCGCCTGTTCCAGCGTGAAACCGGCCTGAGCTTTCGTGCCTGGCGCCAGCGCATGCGGCTGCTGTCGTCCCTGAGATTGCTGGAGGAGGGCGATAGCGTGACCGGTGCGGCGTTGTCGTGTGGGTACGATTCCACGTCTGCCTTCATTGCGGCGTTCAAGGGGATGTTCGGGGTTACGCCGGGGGAGTTGTTCAAGCCCTGAATCCGTTCACCGGATTTCAGTCCGGCGAAAATTTTGTCGCAAATGCAAAGGCATCCGAACGCCAACGGCGCTTCGACTGTCAGCTATGATTCGGCCTGGTCGATTATCGGCACAGTGTGTGCATCGAAGGTTCATAGGTCGGTAACCCCTCCCCGTGGAGGAAGGATTGCCGTATAACGGCTGTCATTCGCGTGTTTGGTCATAAAGGACCCAGAATAAAAGCTGATGAAGACTCCAAAACGCATTGAACCCCTGATCGAAGACGGTCTGGTCGACGAAGTGCTGCGCCCTCTCATGAGTGGTAAAGAAGCAGCTGTTTATGTGGTGCGCAGCGGCAATGAGCTGCGTTGCGCCAAGGTCTACAAGGAGGCGAACAAGCGAAGTTTTCGTCAGGCGGCCGAGTATCAGGAAGGCCGCAAGGTCCGCAACAGTCGCCAGGCCCGTGCCATGGCGAAAGGTTCGAAATTCGGGCGCAAGGAAGCCGAGGATGCCTGGCAGAACGCCGAAGTGGCGGCGCTGTTCCGCCTGGCCAATGCGGGTGTGCGAGTACCCAAGCCGTACGACTTCCTCGAAGGCGTGCTGCTGATGGAACTGGTGGCCGACGAATATGGCGATGCGGCACCGCGTCTGAACGATGTGGTGCTGGAACCGGATCAGGCCCGTGAATACCACGCGTTCCTGATCTCCCAGATCGTGCTGATGCTGTGTACCGGTCTGGTGCACGGAGACCTGTCGGAGTTCAACGTACTGCTCACGCCGACCGGTCCGGTGATCATCGATCTGCCACAGGCCGTGGATGCTGCGGGTAACAACCATGCCTTCAGCATGCTGGAGCGGGACGTCGGCAACATGGCCTCCTACTTCGGCCGTTTTGCACCGGAGCTCAAGCGCACCCGGTATGCGAAGGAGATGTGGGCGCTGTATGAGTCTGGCACCTTGCACCCGGGCAGCGTGTTGACCGGCGAGTTCGACGAGCCGGAAGAACTGGCGGATGTCGGCGGGATCATGCGCGAGATCGAAGCCGCTCGCCTCGACGAAGAACGTCGCCAGGCCGTACGCGCGGCGGACGACGCTCCCCCCGGCAAAACCGAAGAACCGCCTCCGCCCTGGATGCAATGACCCGAAACCCGGCCAAGGCCGGGTTTTTTGTGAGCGGATCTCGGTGAACACACCCTCGACGCTCGCCACCAATCCCTTGTGGGAGCGAGCCTGCTCGCGATAGCGGTGGGTCAGCTTGGATGGATGTTGACTGTGCCGCCGTCTTCGCGAGCAGGCTCGCTCCCACCCTGATCTCGGGTGAGCAGAACATCCGTGCTCACCGCCAATCCCTGTGGGGCTGGGTGTCAGGCATTGGCCGTCTCCTTGCAGCATCCCGACGCCAGTTCCTTGAGAATCGGGCAGTCCGGGCGGTGGTCGCCGTGGCAGTGTTCCACCAGGTCCTGCAGGGTGTCGCGCAGTTCGGCCAGTTCGCGGATTTTCTGGTTCAGTTCGTCGATGTGTTGCCGGGCCAGGGCCTTGACATCAGCGCTGGCCCGTTGCCGGTCCTGCCAGAGGGTCAGCAGCTTGCCGACCTCTTCCAGGGAAAAGCCCAGGTCCCGGGAGCGTTTGATAAAGGCCAGGGTGTGCAAGTCATCGGTGCCGTAGACCCGGTAGCCGCTGTCGGTGCGATGGGCCGCCCTGAGCAATCCGATGGACTCATAGTAGCGGATCATCTTCGCACTCAGGCCGCTCTGGCGCGCCGCTTGGCCGATGTTCATCGTTTGTCCTCCAGGTGCTCGGGGGTCCAGAATTTCAACAATAACGCATTGCTCACCACGCTGACGCTCGACAGCGCCATGGCCGCGCCGGCCAGCACCGGGTTGAGCAGGCCGAAGGCCGCCAATGGGATGCCGATCAGGTTATAGACGAACGCCCAGAACAGGTTCTGGCGGATCTTGGCGTAGGTTTTGCGGCTGATCTCCAATGCCGCCGGCACCAGTCGCGGGTCGCCGCGCATAAGGGTGATGCCGGCGGCGTGCATCGCCACGTCGGTGCCGCCGCCCATGGCAATGCCGATGTCTGCGGCGGCCAGGGCCGGGGCGTCGTTGATGCCGTCCCCGACCATTGCCACCACGGCGTTTTTCTTCAGCTCAAGGACAATGGCGGATTTGTCTGCGGGCAGCACTTCGGCATGCACGTTGACGATCCCCAGTGACTGGGATACCACCTGGGCGCTGCCACGGTTGTCGCCCGTGAGCAAATGGCTGGTGATGCGCCGCTCGTCCAAGGCTTGCACGGTCGCGAGCGCGCCAGGCTTGAGGGTGTCGCCGAAGGCAAACAGCCCCAGCACCCTTGACGTCGCGCCTTGTTCGATCAACCAGGACAAGGTTCGGCCTTCGGTTTCCCAGGCCTGAGCCGAGTCGGCCAGCGAGCCGGCGTTCAGGCCCGACTCGTCCAGCAGGCGCCGGTTGCCCAGGGCCAGCCGGCGCCCATCGAGGCTGCCGGCAATGCCGCGTCCGGGCAGGGCCTGGCTGTCGCTGACAGCCGGCACGCTCAGGCCACGCTCGGCGCAGGCGTCCAGCACGGCTTTGGCGAGGGGGTGTTCGCTGCCGCGTTGCAGGGCGCCGGCCAGTTGCAACAGGCTGGCTTCGTCACCGTCCAGGGCCTTTGAATGAGCAATGCGCGGAGTACCGGAGGTCAAGGTTCCGGTCTTGTCGAACACCACCGTATCGACTTCATGGGCACGCTCCAACGCCTCGGCGTCCTTGATCAGGATTCCGTGGCGCGCTGCCACGCCCGTGCCGGCCATGATCGCTGTGGGTGTCGCCAGGCCCAGGGCACAGGGACAGGCGATCACCAGCACGGCGACGGCGTTGATCAGCGCGGTCTCCAGTGGTGCGCCATAAAACCACCAGCCGACCAGTGTCGCCAGGGCCAGCAGCAGGACCACCGGCACGAAGACCTGGCTGACTTTATCTACCAGCTTCTGGATCGGAGCCTTGGCCGCCTGGGCGTCTTCCACCAGGCGGATGATGCGCGCCAGGACCGTCTCGGTACCGAGAGCCTGGGTGCGCACCAGCAGGCGACCTTCGCCGTTGATGGCGCCACCGGTGACCTTGTCGCCGGGTTGTTTGGGCACCGGCAGGCTTTCGCCACTGATCAGCGCTTCGTCGGCGTGGCTCTGGCCCTCCAACACTTCACCGTCCACCGGAAAGCGTTCGCCGGGCTTGACCAGTACCAGGTCATTTACGCGCAGGGCGCTGATGGCGACATCCCGCTCCTGGCCATCGATCACCTGGATCGCTCGCTCCGGCCGCAAGGCTTCGAGGGCGCGAATGGCGCTGGCGGTCTGGCGCTTGGCGCGGCTTTCCAGGTATTTGCCCAGCAAGACCAGGGCAATCACCACCGCCGACGCTTCGAAATACAGGTGCGGCATGCTGCCGGGGCGGGCAATGGCCCATTCATACAGGCTCAAGCCGTAGCCGGCGCTGGTGCCCAGGGCCACCAGCAGGTCCATGTTACCGGCCCCGGCCCGCACGGCTTTAAAGGCCGCGACGTAGAAGCGCGCACCGAAGATGAATTGCACCGGCGTGGCGAGGGCGAACTGCGCCCAGGCCGGGAGCATCCAGTGCACACCCAGCGGCTGCAGCAGCATCGGCAGCACCAACGGCACAGACAACAGGATCGCCAACACCAGGATCAGGCGCTCACGATTCAGCTGACGGGGCTGAGTGTCATGGGGCTGCTGGGCTTGCCAGACACTGGCTTCGTAACCGGCGCGCTTCACTGCATCGATCAGGATTTGCGGATCGACCTGTCCGAGCAGTTCGAGGTGGGCCCGTTCGTTGGCAAGGTTGACGCTGACACCGCTAACGCCGGGGATTTTGCCCAGAACACGTTCGACGCGCCCCACGCACGAGGCGCAGGTCATCCCCCCGATATTCAGTTCCAGGGTTTGGACAGGCACATGGTAGCCCGCTTGTTCAACGGCCTCTATCAAGGCCGGCAAGCTCTGCTCGGAGGCCTGGACCCGCGCCTGCTCAGTCGCCAGGTTCACACTGACGGCACGGGTTCCAGCGACTTTGTTCAAGGCCCGCTCGACCCGCCCGGCGCAGCTGGCGCAGGTCATGCCGGCAATCGGCAGGTCGAAAGTGGTGGATTCGGACATGGGGCAGGCTCCCTGTAGTGAATGACTACAGGATCAACCTTGCCATGCTGGCAAGGTCAAGCGCCAATCCAAAAACCTCTTCCAGCCTTTGGGGAGAGGTCAGTAACCGAGCCCGGCCTGCTTGAGGTACATCCCTTGTTCATTCATGGCGATACGGTACTTCAGGATGTCACCGGCCCTGATCGTAATCTCTTGGGAACCCGGTGCGAGCATACCCGGATTGCAACCCGGTGCCTGCCCAGGCAACAGCTTCAGGCGCAGGGAGAACCGGCCCGCGGGCAAGTTGAAGGAGGTGCTGTCTTCCTGGAAGAGCCGGGCGGTGAGCTGATCCTGGATGTAGATGCCGATCTCGCAGGACGTCGACACTTCCAGTCGTTCCCGGGAAATGATCAGCACACCGTAATCTTCCCCGGCGGCTGAGGCCTGGGGGGCCATCGCTGAAAAACCTAACATGCAAAACAGGCTGAACGCTGACCAGCGCATGGCCGAACCTCCGGTGTGGAATCCTTGATAGTGGCAGCTTGGCCGAGCGCGACGGCAATTGCCAGCCCGGCAGTTTTCATCAGAACTTGACCTTGCCACGATGGCAAGCTTGAAACTGCCGGCAACTTCCATCGCCAAGGAGTCACCCGATGCAAACTTTCAATGTCCAGGGCATGTCCTGCGGTCATTGCGTCAAGGCCATCACCCAGGCTGTACAGGCCAGGGATCCGGCGGCCGATGTGCAAATCGACCTGGGCGCCAGGACCGTCCAGGTCCAGAGTTCGTTGCCGGCCAACACCCTGATCGAGGTCATCCGGGAAGAAGGCTATGAGGTCAGCTTCGCCTGAATATTTTTTAATCGTTAGCGACCTATCAGAATGTTCAAGAGCGCCCGGCAGGGCTAGACTGTCGGGCTGCTGACTGATGCCTGACGGACGCCCAATGAACCTTCGTACCATTCTGATTCTTGGCGCCTTGAGCGCTTTCGGTCCTTTAGCGATCGACTTCTATCTGCCAGCGTTCCCGGCCATGGCAAGCGCCTTCGGCACGGATGAAAAACACATCCAACTGACCCTGGCCGCCTATTTCCTCGGCCTGTCCATCGGACAGTTGGCCTACGGGCCGGTGGCGGATCGCTTCGGGCGGCGGACTCCACTGCTGGTCGGGGTCGGTCTGTTCACCCTGGCCTCCCTGGCCTGCGCCTATGCGCCAAGCCTCGAATGGCTGATCGGCGCGCGCTTCGTCCAGGCCCTGGGTGGATGTGCCGGGATGGTGATTTCCCGGGCCGTGGTCAGCGACAAATGCGATGCGGTGGGGTCGGCCAAGGTGTTCTCGCAACTGATGCTGGTGATGGGCCTGGCGCCGATTCTCGCGCCGATGCTTGGCGGGTTGCTGGTGAACCTGCATGGCTGGCAATCGATTTTCATCGGCCTGACCCTGTTCAGCGCTGTGGCGGCGACGGCCGTGGCCCTGTGGCTGCCCGAGAGCCTGCCGGCCCATGTGCCTCGACAACCACTGTCGGGGGCGTTGCGCCAGTACGGCAGGCTGTTGACCGACTCGGTGTTCCTGGGGCATGCCTTGACGGGCGGGATCGCCATCGCCGGGATGTTCGCGTACATCGCCGGTTCGCCTTTCGTGTTCATCAAGCTTTATGGCGTACCGGCCGAACACTTCGGTTGGCTGTTCGGTACTAACGCGGCAGGCTTCATCCTGGTGGCGCAGGTCAATGCCCGGTTGCTATCCAAGCGTGGCCCGGCTTTTCTGCTGAGCCGTGCGGTGTGGGTCTACTTCACCGCGGGGTTGAGCCTGCTGGCCGTCAGCGCCTTGCACCCTGAGCATCTATGGCCATTGCTGATTCCATTGTTCATCTGTATCGCCAGCCTGGGGTGCATCCTTCCCAACGCTTCTGCCTGCGCCATGAATGGTCAGGGAGCCCGGGCCGGCAGTGCCTCGGCGATGCTGGGATCCCTGCAGTTTTCTGTGGCCGCCGGGGCCGCCGCGCTGGTGGCGGCCCTGCACGACGGCAGCGCGGTGCCCATGGCGATGGTCATCAGCCTGTGCGGGCTATTGGTGGTGAGCGCGGCCATGCTGACCCGCCGCCTGCAAAATGCCCAGGCGCTGGCACACGCCAGCCGCCAGGGCTGATTCAGCAGGCCGTGCGTTGTTGCCGTTCGGGGAAGTGATGCGGCGCGTGAATGCGCGCTTGCAGGGTGGTGGCGAAGGCCTTGGCTTCGGCCTCGGTGCGGAAGGTGACGGCGTGCTGGTCAAGACGCACTTGCCATTGGGATTTTGCCACTTCTTTTATCAGGATCTTCATTGCTGACCTCCTCACGTAAAAGATTGCGTTGCAAAGGCCTCGAGTGTAGACCGGAATGCAATCGCAATTGTGACAACGGTCAATTCTCGGACTGACGGTTCGATCTTTTTTGACGAGCAATCATTGTGGTTAGGAATTTATTTGTGGCGAGGGGATTTGAGGGCCAGTATGGGCGATCAGAAACCTTCGAGCACGATCTTGCCCTTGGCTTTCCCGCTTTCCAGCAGCGCGTGGGCCCGGCGCAGGTTTTCGGCATTGATGGTGCCGAAGTGCTCGCCGACGGTGGTCTTCAAGGTGTCGGCGTCGATCAGCTCGGCAACACGGTTGAGCAGGTTGTGTTGTTCGATCATGTCGGCCGTCTCGAACAGCGAACGGGTGTACATGAACTCCCAATGCAAGGACAGGCTCTTGCGCTTGAGTTTGGTCACGTCCAGGGACTTGGGATCATCGATCAATGCCAGTTTGCCTTGGGGCGCCAGGGCCTCGACCAACTGCTCCAGGTGCTGGTCGGTCTGGGTCAGGCTGGCGACATGGGTAACCTGTGGCTGACCTGCTTCCTTCATGACCACGCTCAGTGGTTGGCTGTGATCGAGCACCAGATCGGCGCCCAGGCTTCGCACCCAATCCTGCGTCTGCGGACGGGAGGCGGTACCGATGACCTTCAGTGCGGTGAGCTGGCTGGCCAGTTGCGTCAGGATCGAGCCCACGCCTCCCGCTGCGCCGACAATCAACAGGCTTTGGTCCGAAGCGCCTTGGCCTTCCTGGATCTGCAGCCGCTCGAACAACAGTTCCCAGGCGGTAATGGCGGTCAGTGGCAGCGCCGCCGCTTCGGCGAAACCGAGGGTCCTGGGCATGTGGCCGACAATGCGTTCATCCACGACATGCAGTTCGCTGTTGCCGCCCGCGCGAGCAATGGAGCCGGCATAGAACACCTTGTCACCGGCCTTGAACAAGGAGACTTCGTTGCCCACGGCCTTGACCACCCCAGCCACGTCCCAACCCAACACCTTGGCGGCGCCTTCTTCGGGCTGGACGTTCTGACGGACCTTGGTGTCCACCGGATTCACCGAAATGGCTCTGACTTCGACCAGCAGATCCCGGGGGCCAGCGACCGGGTCGGGCAACACGATATCCTGCAGCGATTGCGGGTCGGTGATCGGCAACGAATGGTAGTAGGCGATGGCTTTCATGAAGCGGGCTCCGTGAGGTGAGTTCGATGGCACCCATGTTTAGCTATTTATCGACGCGATAAAACCGGCTAAAAGAACAGGCTCTTTCAAAATTTTTTTGATAATGGAGTCGCCATGCTTCGATTCGATGACCTGCAGCTGTTTGTCCGGGCGGCGGATCTGGGCAGTCTTTCTGCCGCTGCCAGGGTCATGGATCTGTCGGCCGCGGTGGCCAGCGCCGCGTTGAAACGCATCGAGCAGCACCTCGGTGCCCGTCTGCTGGCGCGCTCCACTCGTAGCCTGCGCCTGACTGCCGAAGGGGAAAGTTTTCTCGAATATGCCCGGGCGGCGTTGGGCAGCCTGGATGAGGGGCGACGGCTGTTGACCAGCGGCCAGGACCAAGTCAGCGGTGTCCTGCAGCTATCCGCGCCGTCGGACCTGGGACGCAATCTGCTGCTGCCCTGGCTGGATGACTTCCAGCGCGAACATCCCAGGCTCACGGTACGGCTGCTGTTGGGTGACCGTATTGCCGACCTGTTCAAGCAACCGGTGGATATCGCGTTGCGTTACGGGGAGCCGGAGGATTCCAGCCTGGTGGCCTTGCCTGTCGCGGCGGACAACCGGCGGGTGTTGTGTGCCGCGCCGGACTATCTGGCCCGTCATGGCGAACCCCACCAGCTCGAACAACTGGCACAACACAATTGCCTGTTGTACATGCTCGGTACCCGGGTTCATGACCGTTGGTGCTTTCACGACGGCAAGCGGGAAGTGAGCCTCACCGTCAGCGGCGACCGCTTCAGTGACGATGCCGATGTGGTGCGGCGCTGGGCAGTGGCCGGTGCGGGCGTTGCCTACAAATCATGGATGGACGTGTCGACCGATGTGCTGGCCGGGCGTCTGAAGATCCTTCTGCCGCACCTGCATTGCGAGCGCGCGCCGCTCAATCTGCTGTGCGCTCACCGGGCGCAGCTGAGCAAGCCCGTCAAGCTTTTGCGGGAGATGCTCCAGGCCCGGTGTGGTGAATTGACGGCGCAATTTCCGCTCTCGACGGCAATCGGCCAATAGTCGCGGGCAAATAGAGAATTTTCCCTCACGAACAATCGCCTCCAAAGGTTTCCGGAGGACAGGAAAGCTTGATCTGCACGCTTATACTAGCGGCCGCCTGAATCGGCGCGGCATCGCGCATCAAGAGCAGTAGACGAATGATTCAACAGGGAGTGAATACATGGAACATGCACCTTGCATCAGCCAGATCGCCACGCTGCTGGCCGACCCCAAGCGCAGCGCAATGATGTGGGCCTTGATGGACGGTACGGCCCGGCAGGCCGAAGAACTGGCCTTGTTGGCCGGGTTGTCGCCGTCCTCGGCCAGCGCCCATCTGGGACGCCTATCCGCCGGTGGCCTGTTGAAGGTGGAAGCCAGGGGACGCAAGCGGTTTTTCCGCCTGGCCGCGCCGGAGATCGGTGCGGCGGTCGAAGCCCTGGCCAGCGCGACCCTGGCCAGCGCGCCACGGCAGATTCCGGATGTCTTCAAGCGCGGCGTCATCTCGAACAAGGCGCCGTCGGCCCCCGCCTCGTTGTTGCGAGCCCGGCTCTGCGACGATCATCTTGGTGGCACTCTGGCGGCCGATTTGTACCAGCGCCTGCTGGACGCAGCATGGATCGAGCAATGCGAGCAGCGGGTGATCGTCACTCACAAGGGGGCGAGCCAGCTGGCCGGGCATGGCCTGTTCATCCAGGCCCTGGCCCATCGCAATGCCCGCATCGCCTGCGCCTGCCCGGACTGGAGCGAACGCCGGCCGCACCTGGGGGGCGCGCTGGGGGCTGCGTTGCTGCAACTGTTCATGCAATCCGGCTGGCTGAGCCTGCCCAATGACTCGCGAGCCTTGCAGGTGACCGTGCTCGGCCAGCAGGAAATCCATCGATTCGCCCGGCAGGATACGTTGGAAATGGCGCTCTAGGCCTGTCAACAGGTCGCATTCAGCAATAGCCACCCGCGAGGTTCGCGCACACTCGCCCGGGAATCTATCGGACTGGGGGATGCACCATGGACAATCACGGGTACAGCGCGGCGGAACGCCTGGAGCGACTGCCCATCAGTGGCTATCACCGAATCATCTTCATCATTATTGCCTTGGCGTTCTTCTTCGACTCCATGGACCTGGCGATGATGACGTTCCTGCTCGGCTCGATCAAAACCGAGTTTGGCCTGAGCACGGCCCAGGCAGGTTTGCTCGCCAGCTCCAGCTTTTTTGGCATGGTGGTGGGCGCTTCGCTGTCGGGCATGCTGGCGGATCGGTTCGGTCGCAAACCGGTGTTCCAATGGAGTATCGTACTGTGGGGCATCGCCAGTTATCTCTGCTCCACGGCCCAGGATGTCGAGACCCTGACGCTGTTTCGTGTCCTGCTGGGCATTGGCATGGGTATGGAGTTTCCGATTGCCCAGTCGATGCTCTCGGAACTGATCCCGGCCAAGCGCCGGGGCCGCTACATCGCCTTGATGGACGGCTTCTGGCCGCTGGGCTTCGTCGCGGCGGGGGTGCTGTCGTATTTCCTTCTGCCGGTAGTCGGCTGGCGCGATATCTTCCTGGTCCTGGCGGTGCCGGCGGTGTTTGTCCTGGCGATTCGTTTCTTTATTCCCGAGTCGCCCCGTTGGCTGGAACAGGCCGGGCGGGATGACGAGGCGGATGCCGTGCTGCGCCGAATCGAAGACAAGGTCCGGGCTTCGCTGGGCCGCCAGGACTTGCCGGAGCCGGTTCGCCTGCCGAGGCTGGCGAGTACGCCGGGTACTTTCTTCTCGGCGCTGGCGCAGATCTGGTCGCCGCTGTATCGCCAACGCACGATGATGATCTGGAGCGTCTGGTTCTTTGCCTTGCTCGGCTTCTACGGGCTGACGTCCTGGCTCAGCGCGTTGTTGCAGCAGTCGGGGTTCGCCGTGACCCAGTCGGTGTATTACACCGTGCTGATTTCCCTGGGCGGGATTCCCGGTTTCCTGATGGCTGCCTGGCTGGTGGAGCGCTGGGGGCGTAAACCGGTATGTGTCATCACCCTGTTGGGCGGCGGGGCGATGGCCTTTCTTTACGGGCAGAGTGCGGTATTCGGTGGCAATGTCGGGCTGCTGATCGGCAGCGGATTGCTGATGCAGTTTTTCCTGTTCGGCATGTGGGCGGTGCTCTATACCTACACACCGGAGCTGTATCCCACCTCGGCACGGGCAACGGGCTCGGGTTTCGCCTCGGCGATTGGTCGTATCGGTTCGCTGCTGGGGCCACTGGTGACCGGGCTGGTCTTTCCGATTACCGGGCAGGGCGGCGTGTTCGGCCTGGGCGCGCTGTGCTTCGTGGTGGCGGCGGCTGTGGTCTGGTTGTTCGGAATGGAGACGCGGGGCAAGACGCTGGAGGAGTTGAGCGAGGGGAGGGGACGGTAACCAATTGAGCATGGCCCCTTGTGGGAGCGGGCTTGCTCGCGAAAGCGGTGTGTCAGCCGATATTTATGCCACTGACGTTGGGCATTCGCGAGCAAGCCCGCTCCCACAGGAGAGCAGGGGTAGGGCTTAAGGCTTCACCAACCGCGCGTCCAGACTGTTCTGCGCCAGGCGTCTGGCCTGGTCCTGGGTCATGCCCAGATGGGTGTGCAGGGCGTGGAAGTTTTCGGTGACGTAGCCGCCGAAGTACGCCGGGTCATCGGAGTTCACTGTCACCTTCACGCCACGTTCGAGCATGTCGAGGATGTTGTGCTGCGACATGTCGTCGAACACGCACAGCTTGGTGTTGGACAACGGGCATACCGTCAACGGAATCTGCTCGTCGATGATCCGCTGCATCAACCGCTCGTCTTCGATGGCCCGGACACCGTGGTCGATGCGTTGGATCTTCAGCAGGTCCAGGGCTTCCCAGATGTATTCGGGTGGACCTTCTTCGCCCGCGTGGGCGACGGTCAGGAAACCTTCGTTGCGGGCCCGGTCGAACACCCGCTGGAACTTGCTGGGCGGATGGCCCATTTCCGAACTGTCCAGGCCGACTGCGACGAAGGCATCGCGGAACGGCAGCGCCTGGTCGAGGGTTTTCTCGGCCTGTTCTTCGCTCAGGTGGCGCAGGAAACTCAGGATCAGACCGCTGGTGATACCCAGTTGCTGTTCACCGTCCTTGAGGGCGGCGGCGATGCCGTTGAGGACCACTTCGAAGGGAATACCACGATCGGTGTGGGTCTGCGGGTCGAAGAACGGCTCGGTGTGGATCACGTTCTGCGCCTTGCAACGCAACAGGTAGGCCCAGGTCAGGTCGTAGAAGTCCTGGGAGGTGCGCAACACGTCGGCGCCCTGGTAATACAGGTCGAGGAATTCCTGCAGGTTGTTGAAGGCGTAGGCCTTGCGCAAGGTGTCGACGTCGCTCCAAGGCAGGGCGATCTTGTTGCGCTCGGCCAGGGCAAACAGTAGCTCGGGCTCCAGCGAACCCTCCAGGTGCAGGTGCAGTTCAGCCTTGGGCAGGGCGTTCAACCAGTCGTACATGCTCTGTTCTCATCAGTGAATCGATGGCGGGCATTCTACAGGGGCTTGCCGCAATGTCTGGAAAAAACCTGACCGGCCGATCCACTGTGAAGGCAGGACTCGCCCGCGAAGAGCCCTGCGCTGACCTGAAAGTGAGTGTCACTGCCGACGAAACGTTCACGGCCCCCTACAGTCTAGTAGGTCATACCTCGTGTACGGTGATAGGCCTGTGATGCTCACGTTGATCAAGCAAGAAAAGCTGCTGGTGCTGGCCCTGCTCGCCGCCGCCGTCGCCTACCCGCTGGAGCACTGGCTGTTGGGCAGCGGGCAGGCCGTGGCACTGGTTGGCGGTCTGATACTGATCGGCTTCATCGTCGCGGCCTCGATGCGTGTGGCCCACCACGCCGAGTTGCTGGCGGAAAAGGTTGGCGATCCTTACGGCACCATGATCCTGACCCTGTCGGCAGTGCTGGTGGAAGTGGTGATCCTGGCGATCATGATGAGCAACGAAGCGTCACCGACCCTGGTGCGCGATACGATCTATTCGGCGGTGATGCTCGACATCAATGGCATTCTCGGGCTTGCGGCGCTGATGGGCGGGCTCAAGCATGGCGAACAGGTCTACAACGATGACTCGGCGCGCAGCTACAGCGTGATGATCCTTACCGCCATGGGCGTGTCGATGGTGGTGCCGGAGTTCATTCCCCAGGAGAACTGGAAGCAATATTCGGCGTTCACCATTGGCGCAATGCTCGTGCTGTATACACTGTTCCTGCGCATGCAGGTGGGACCACACAGCTACTTCTTCAGCTATAGCTACCCGGAAAAACGCCGTCGCAAGGAGCCGGTGGAAAACGAGCCGCCGCCCATCAGCCTGGCGTTTTCCATTGGGGCGCTGGTGTTTGGGGTGGTGGTGATCGGTGCGTTGGCCGAGGTCATGTCCAAGGCTATCGACCTGGGACTGGAAGGATCGGGAGCGCCGCCGGTGGTCACGGCCATTCTGGTGGCGGCCATTTCCGCGGCTCCGGAGATTCTCACCGCCCTGCGCGCTGCCCTCGCCAACCGCATGCAGTCGGTGGTGAACATCGCGCTCGGGGCCTCGCTGTCGACAGTGATCCTGACGGTGCCGGTGATGGAAGCCATGGCGCTTTACACCGGCCAACCTTTCCAGATGGCCATGACCCCGGTGCAGACGGTGATGATCTTCATCACCCTGATTGTCAGCGCGATCAATCTCAACGACGGCGAAACCAATGCCATTGAAGGCATGACCCACTTCGTGCTGTTTGCGACGTTTATCATGTTGTCGCTGCTCGGCCTTTAGGTGCTGCGCAGAGCCAGATGTGGGAGCGGGCTTGCTCGCGAAAGCGGAGTGTCATTCACCTTTGATGTCGACTGAAACACTGTCTTCGCGAGCAAGCCCGCTCCCACATTAATTTTCTATGTGGTCAGTTTCCGGCGATCAGCTCCCGCGCCGCCTGGCTGTGATCGGCGATCAAGCCTTTCAAATCCAGGCCTTCGACCTGACCGTCGATCACCCGCCATTGCCCGCCGACCATCACCCGATCCGCTCGATCCGCGCCGCACAGCAGCAGCGCCGAGACCGGATCGTGACTGCCGCAGAAGCGCAGTTCGTCGAGCTTGAACAACGCCAGATCTGCCTGCTTGCCGACGGCCAGTTCGCCGATGTCGCTACGCCCAAGCAGCTTTGCCGACCCCCGGGTTGCCCAACCGAGTACCTGCTCCGGTGTGATCGCTTGCGCGCCATAACGCAGGCGTTGGATGTACAGCGCCTGGCGGGTTTCGAGGATCATGTTCGAGGCATCGTTGGAGGCCGAACCGTCCACGCCGAGACCGAGCGGAGCGCCGGCGGCGGTCAGTTCGAGGGTGGGGCAAATACCCGAGGCCAGGCGCATGTTGGAGCTTGGGCAGTGGCAGATACCGGTGCCGGCGGCGCCGAGCCGGGCGATCTCCTCGGGATTGAAGTGAATGCCGTGGGCCAGCCAGGTACGCGGACCGAGCCAGCCGACGCTGTCCAGGTAATCCACGGTGCGCAGGCCGAAGCGTTGCAGGCAGAAGTCTTCTTCGTCGAGGGTTTCGGCCAGGTGTGTGTGCAGGCGGACGTCCCGTTGATCCGCCAGGGCGGCGCTGGCTTGCATGATTTCGGGAGTGACCGAGAACGGCGAGCAGGGCGCCAGGGCAATCTGGATCCGCGCCCCATCGCCCCGTTCGTGGTAGCGGTCGATCAGCCGCTGACTGTCGTCGAGAATCACTTGGCCTTGTTGCACGGTCTGCTGCGGCGGCAGGCCGCCGTCGGCTTCGCCCAGGCTCATGGAACCTCGGGTCAACATCGCTCGCATGCCCAGTTCGCGCACACTTTGCACCTGCACATCGATGGCATTTTCCAGACCTTCGGGAAACAGGTAATGGTGATCGGCCGCCGTGGTGCAGCCCGACAAGAGCAATTCGGCCAAGGCCACCTTGGTCGCCAGGGCGAGTTTTTCCGGCGTCAACCGCGCCCACACCGGGTAGAGGGTTTTCAGCCATGGGAACAGCGGCTGGTTCACCACCGGTGCCCAGGCACGGGTCAGGGTCTGGTAGAAGTGGTGATGGGTGTTGATCAATCCCGGAAGCATCACATGCTCACGGGCATCGAAGACATGGTCACAGGGTTGGGTGGGGGATTGGCCGATACTCAGCAGTTCGACGATTACGCCGTCCTGCAGGACCAGGCCGCCACGGGCGTCGAGGCCGTTGGCAGTGAAAATGGCGAGGGGGTTCTTTAACCAGGTACGGGTCGCAGGCATGGTGGCCGGCTCCTCTGAAAGTGGGTTCAGGTTAGCCAGCTCAGTGATGCCCTGTCTGCTGATCCAGGGTCGCCGCAAGGGGCGAGGTGCGGAGTTTACTCAGGTCGCGGTGTACATATCCAGTGCCCAGCATCGACCAGCTGTGGGAGCGGGCTTGCTCGCGAAAGCGGAATGACATTCACCATCAATGTCGACTGAAACACCGCCTTCGCGAGCAAGCCCGCTCCCACAGGGAAGGTTCGGTTTTTACCAGGGAATCGTCTCGCCCTTGTAGTTGACGAAGTGATGCCCACCCCGGCCGGCAAAGGCGTTGACCTGATCGATCAGGCCACGGGTACTGGTTTCGACGTCGATGTCTGCCCCCTCACCGCCCATGTCTGTTTTCACCCAACCCGGGTGCAGCGACAGGACGGTCAATGCCTGATCGCCCAGTTGGCTGACGAAACTGTTGGTCATGGAGTTGAGGGCCGCTTTGCTTGCTTTGTACAGCGCCAGTTCCGGGGCGTCGGGCATGGTCACGCTGCCCAGCACCGAGCTCATGAACGCCAGCACGCCGCTGCCGTCGCGGATCTGCCCGACGAAACGCTGGGCCAGGTTGATCGGGGCCACCGCGTTGGTGAAGAACAACTGGCCGACCTCGGCCAGGGTCGCGCCGTTGGGACCCTGGTTATCGGGGCCTTTGACGCCGGCGTTGACGAACAGCAGGTCGAAGGTTTCGTCCTTGAGCTGTTGACTCAAGGCGATCACGGCTTGCTGGTCGTCCATGTCGAGTTTTTCGATCCGCACCGGGCCCAGCGCCTTCAACGCCTCTGCATTCTGTAGGTTGCGCACGGTGGCGATCACGTTCCAGCCATCGCTCAGCAATGTCTTCACCAGGCCAAGGCCCAAGCCCCGGGAGGCGCCGATGATCAATGCGTTTCTTGCCGAATTCATGGAAGGCATCCTTGAAAGAAATGGTCACGGATTTAATGGACAACGTTGTCCGAGCCGTTGTTTCAGCTCATGACGCAACGCGTCGAGTTCGGTCATGCGGGTTTCGATCAGGTTCAGTTTGTTTTGCAGCAGATGAGCCACGGCGAGGTCCGGGTCGGGGGCCTGCCGCACGGTGGCAACGCTGCTGCCAATCTCACCGAGGGTAAAGCCCAGGCGTTGGGCTGTCTTGATATAGAGCACCAGTTGCACCATGTCTTCGGGGTAGTCGCGATACCCATTGGCGCTGCGTCCCGCCGCAATCAACCCGAGCTGCTCGTAGAAGCGCAGCGTGTCGCGGCTGACGGCACAGGCTTGGGCCAGTTCACCGATTCGCATGGCAATCTCCAGAAAGCTTGACCTTGGAGCATACCCCAGGCTTTAGGCTTTTCGCTCCTTGATTATATGGAGCAATGCCTATGTGGACTTCACCGCAATATCGTCGCGTGGTGCTCGGTAGCGCCTGGTACGACCTGATCGTAACCGCAGCATTTGCCACGCCATGGACCTTTGCCGCCCTGCACGGCTGGTTGCTGGGCATGACCCAGATGCTCGACCTGCCTGGCGCGCTGCCGCCGTTTGCGCCTATGCACCTGTTGATGGCCAATCTGCTGGGCTCGATCGTTTGCGTATGGTCGGTGCTGCGGATTCGCGATCCGCGACCGCTGTACGGACGGTATGACGCGGCGGGGCGGTTCCTGTTTGCGTCCTGGATGTTTTACGCGCTGCTGCACGGCGCCAGCGCGCTGGTGTGGATTTTTCTGTTCCTCGAATTAGTGTGGGGTGTTGTCCAACTGTTACCCGTGCGTGGCGAGAACACGAGTTCAAATTGGAGGCATGATCACTCGTTAACGAATGGTTAAAAAGTGAACAAGCGCCTGGGAGCCATGTTCTTCTTGGGGTCGAGTGAGCCATGAACGGGTTATCCACAGCTTGCTCCACAATTATTGTGCGCAAACTGGAAACTTGGGCATAAGCACCGGGCGGCTTTTGTCTAAAGGTGATAACTCGCTGCAAGCGTTTGTTTTGCTAGTTTATTTCAGGCTTGGACAAAGATTTGGATAAAAAATGAGCAACCCTCGCAAACCCGCATGACAGAAGGGTTACAGGCGAATGTGCTCAGGTTATCCACAAGCAGGCGCACAGCAGATGTGGGCAAATCAAGCTGAACGCTCCAGTAGAATCCGTCCGCGGCTCAAATCGGCCAGTTTCTTTTGCAGCGTATCGATCTGGCCTTCCCCCACCGCCAATTGCAGTTCAACGCCGTTGGCGGTAAACCCTTCCGTATGGATCAGGCCGCCGCATTCGGCCACCCGCAGTTTTACCAGGGCCAGTTCCGCGAACCCGCAGGTGCAGTGCAGGGGCACACGGCTGATCAGTTCAAGCTTTTCGGCATTTTGCAGGCACTTGTTCGCACCACCGCCATAGGCACGGGCCAGTCCACCGGTACCCAACTGAATCCCACCATACCAGCGGATCACCAGCACCACGACCTGATCACAAGCCTGAGCTTCGATAGCCGCCAGGATCGGGCGCCCGGCGGTGCCCCCTGGTTCACCATCGTCGTTGCTGCGATATTGATCGCCCAGCTTCCAGGCCCAGCAATTGTGCGTGGCGTTCAGGTCGCTGTGTTGTTCGATAAAGGCTTGGGCATCGGCGGGGCTGGTAACGGGGGCTGCGAAGGTGATGAAGCGGCTTTTGCGAATTTCTTCGCGGTATTCGCAAAAGCCGACGAGAGTAAAGGGCATGAGCGTCTTAGAGGGTGGGTGTCAGGCCGCAGCCTTTGAGAATGATGCGGATAAGGTTGTCACCGGCGTCGGTCATGTCTTGCTTGCTCAGCTTGCTGCGGCCGGTCACGCGGCAGATCTGGGTGGCGAAATCGGCGTAGTGCTGGGTGCTGCCCCATAACAGGAAGATCAGATGCACCGGGTCGATCGGGTCCATCTTGCCGGCGTCGATCCACGCCTGGAACACCGCCGCGCGGCCGTTGAACCAGGCGCGGTAGTCCTGGTTGAAGTATTCGGTCAGGCACTCGCCGCCGCTGATCACTTCCATGGCGAAGATCCGTGACGCCTGGGGTTGGCGACGGGAAAACTCCATCTTTGCGCGAATATAGCGGGTCAACGCCTCGGCCGGGTCATCCTCGGCGGTGAGGGTATTGAAGGTGCTGTCCCACAGCTCGATGATGTTGCTCAGCACCGCCACGTATAGCCCGAGCTTGTTGGTGAAGTAATAGTGCAGGTTCGCCTTGGGCAGTCCGGCGTTCAGCGCGATGGTATTCATGCTGGTGCCTTTGAATCCGTGCCGGGCGAATTCATCTTCGGCAGCCTTGAGGATGGTCTCTTCGTTCTTCTGACGAATGCGGCCGGTGGTCTTGCCACCGTGGGCTGGGACTTCAAAGGTCATGGGCGTTTCCGGGCTGGGTCTGTGGGCAAGCAAATGCGTTGATAGCGCACCGGCACCGATCCGACAAGTATTGTTGCCACAAAAGGCGAACGTGTCAGCGGGTTGCCGCCAGGCTCTCGAGAAAACTCTCCAGCACCAGATGAGGACGGCGGCCCTTGCGTGTTACCGAGGCCAGGCTCAGGTCATAGAATCGCGTCGAGGGTTTCAAGGCTCGTAACCGGCCTTGCTGGACCCAGACGTTGGCGTAGTGATCCGGCAGGTAACCGATATAGCGACCGGTGAGAATCAGGAACGCCATGCCTTCGCGGTCCGATGCGCTGGCGGTGCAATTGAGCGCTTGGTAGTGGGCCTGGATGTCGGCCGGCAGGCGAAAGGTGGGGGCAATGGCATCCTGGCTGTTGAGGCGGGCTTCATCGAGCTGCAGGTCGTCCACATAAAACAGTGGATGCCCGACTGCGCAATACAACAATGAACGTTCGCTGTAGAGCGGCTGGTATTCCAGCCCGGAAAGGGCGCTGGCCTGAGGGACCACACCGACGTGCAGGCGCCCGTCGAGAACCCCTTGCTCGACTTCGTTGGGGGCGATCATGCGAATCTGGATTTGCACATCGGGCCCGCGCTCCTTCAATTGGGCCAGGGCATGAGTGATGCGCATGTGGGGAAGGGTAACGAGGTTGTCGGTCAGGCCGATGTTCAGTTCGCCGCGCAAGTGTTGATGCAGTCCGTTGACCTCGGTGCGAAAGCTTTCCAGGGCGCTTAGTAGTTGCAGGGCCGACTGATAGACCTCGCGACCTTCTTCGGTCAGCGAGAATCCCGCACGCCCACGCTGACACAGACGCAGGCCCAGGCGCTGTTCAAGATCGCTCATCTGTTGGCTGATGGCCGAACGGCCGATACCCAGCACCGTTTCCGCCGCGGAAAATCCCCCGCATTCCACTACGCTACGGAAGATGCGCAGCAGACGAATATCAAAGTCGCTGACCTGCGCCAGCGGATCGGGGCGGCGAACGCTCATAGTTTAGTAATCTACTTTCTGAAGGTTAGAAAAGTTGGATTTCACCGACTTTATCGTCGTGGCAACTTAGTCGCAACCAGGCTTTTGCCCCGATACCGTTCAAATCTTGCGAGGTTTTGTCGATGAACATGCCCGAACACGCGACCAGTTCTCTGGCCAGTCAGCTCAAACTCGATGCCCACTGGATGCCTTACACCGCCAACCGTAATTTTCAGCGCGACCCGCGGCTGATCGTCGGTGCCGAGGGCAGCTGGCTGATCGATGAACACGGGCGCAAGGTCTATGACTCGCTGTCGGGTCTTTGGACCTGCGGCGCTGGGCACACCCGCAAGGAAATCCAGGAGGCGGTCGCCAAACAATTGGGTACCCTCGATTACTCTCCAGGATTCCAATATGGTCATCCGCTGTCGTTCCAACTGGCGGAAAAAATCACCAGCCTGACGCCGGGCAGTCTCAATCATGTGTTCTTTACTGACTCCGGTTCCGAGTGCGCCGATACGGCGGTGAAGATGGTTCGCGCCTACTGGCGTCTCAAGGGCCAGGCCACCAAGACCAAAATGATCGGCCGTGCCCGCGGCTACCACGGCGTGAACATCGCGGGTACCAGCCTGGGCGGTGTCAGTGGCAACCGCAAACTGTTCGGCCAGGCGATGGCGGACGTCGATCACCTGCCCCACACCTTGTTGGCGAGCAATGCCTATTCTCGTGGTATGCCGAAAGAGGGCGGCATTGCCCTGGCCGATGAGCTGCTGAAGCTGATCGAGCTGCACGACGCTTCCAATATCGCGGCCGTCTTCGTCGAGCCGTTGGCCGGCTCAGCCGGTGTGCTGGTTCCGCCGGAGGGCTACCTCAAGCGCCTGCGGCAGATCTGCGACCAGCACAATATCCTGCTGGTCTTCGATGAAGTAATCACCGGTTTCGGTCGCACCGGTTCGATGTTTGGTGCAGAGAGTTTCGGTGTGACGCCTGATCTGATGTGCATCGCCAAGCAAGTCACCAACGGTGCGATTCCCATGGGGGCGGTCATTGCCAGCAGTGAGATCTACCAGACCTTCATGAGCCAGCCGACGCCTGAGTACGCGGTGGAGTTTCCCCACGGCTACACCTATTCGGCGCACCCGGTGGCGTGTGCGGCGGGCCTGGCGGCGTTGGATCTGCTGCAGAAGGAAAACCTGGTGCAGAGCGTGGCCGAAATCGCGCCACATTTCGAGAACGCCTTGCATGGGATCAAAGGTGCGAAGAATGTGATCGACATCCGCAACTTCGGCCTGGCCGGCGCCATCCAGATCGCTCCGCGGGACGGCGATGCGATCGTGCGTCCGTTCGAGGCCGGCATGGCGTTGTGGAAGGCCGGATTCTATGTGCGCTTCGGTGGCGACACCTTGCAGTTCGGGCCAACCTTCAACAGCAAGCCACAGGATCTGGATCGCCTGTTCGACGCGGTCGGTGAAGTGCTGAACAAGCTCGACTGACGTCTTCTCTATCAACTTCAATGACAGGCGTCCGGTCGCGGGCGTCTGTGGATAAAAAAATTCTGGAGTCCCCATGAGCCTCATCCCGCATCTGATCAATGGCGAGCTGATAAGCGACAACACGCGTACAGCGGACGTTTTCAATCCATCCACTGGCCAGGCTATCCACAAGGTGTCGCTGGCCGATCGCGCGACCGTTCAACAAGCCATTGATGCCGCCACCGCAGCATTCCCGGCCTGGCGCAAGACACCGGCGGCCAAGCGCGCCCAGGTAATGTTTCGTTTCAAGCAATTGCTGGAACAGAACGAGTCGCGTATCGCGCAAATGATCAGCGAAGAACACGGCAAGACCCTGGAAGATGCCGCCGGAGAGCTCAAGCGGGGTATCGAGAACGTCGAGTTCGCCTGTGCGGCTCCAGAAGTCCTGAAGGGCGAATACAGCCGCAACGTAGGGCCGAACATCGATGCCTGGTCGGATTTTCAGCCGTTGGGCGTCGTGGCGGGTATCACCCCGTTCAACTTCCCGGCGATGGTTCCACTGTGGATGTATCCGCTGGCGATCGTTTGCGGTAACTGCTTCATTCTCAAGCCATCCGAGCGTGACCCGAGCTCGACACTGCTGATTGCACAATTGCTGCTGGAAGCCGGATTGCCTGAGGGCGTACTGAGTGTCGTACATGGCGACAAGGTTGCCGTGGATGCGCTGATCGAGGCGCCGGAAGTGAAGGCGTTGAGTTTTGTCGGCTCGACGCCGATTGCCGAATACATCTACGCCGAGGGGACTCGTCGCGGCAAACGCGTCCAGGCATTGGGCGGGGCGAAGAACCATGCGGTGCTGATGCCGGATGCCGACCTGGACAACGCAGTCAATGCGTTGATGGGGGCGGCCTATGGTTCGTGCGGCGAACGTTGTATGGCGATTTCGGTGGCTGTCTGTGTGGGCGACCAGGTGGCGGATGCGCTGGTGGCCAAGCTGGTGCCGCAGATCCAGGCGCTGAAAATCGGTGCCGGTACTTCCTGTGGCCTGGACATGGGGCCGTTGGTAACCGGCCAGCATCGCGACAAGGTCAGCGGCTATATAGAGGACGGCGTTTCGGCCGGTGCTTCGCTGGTAGTCGACGGCCGCGGCCTGAGCGTGACAGGCCACGAAGACGGCTTCTTCCTGGGTGGTTGCCTGTTCGATCGCGTAACGCCAGAGATGCGCATCTATAAAGAAGAAATCTTTGGTCCGGTGCTGTGCATTGTCCGGGTCAACAGCCTGGAAGAGGCCATGCAGCTGATCAACGATCACGAATATGGCAACGGCACCTGCATCTTCACCCGCGATGGCGAAGCGGCGCGCTTGTTCTGCGATGAGATTGAAGTGGGGATGGTGGGCGTCAACGTACCGCTGCCTGTGCCTGTGGCGTATCACAGCTTCGGCGGTTGGAAGCGTTCGTTGTTTGGCGACCTGCATGCCTATGGTCCGGATGGCGTGCGTTTCTATACCCGTCGCAAGGCCATTACCCAACGCTGGCCACAACGCGCCAGCCATGAAGCTTCGCAGTTCGCGTTTCCCAGTCTGTAATGGATAAACAAGAAGGCCGGCGCTCAAGCGTCGGCCTTCTTGTTTATGGGTTTTTTGACCGATATGACAGAAACATGAAAATAGGTGTTGACGGCAGATTCTGAGTCTCTATAATTCGCCCCACTTCCGGCGCAGTCGAAACGGAAAACTCTTTGAGTTTCAATGAGTTAGAT
>NZ_VIUG01000040.1:0-42083 GCF_007828255.1 Pseudomonas sp. SJZ078
ATCTAACTCATTGAAACTCAAAGAGTTTTCCGTTTCGACTGCGCCGGAAGTGGGGCGAATTATAGAGACTCAGAATCTGCCGTCAACCCTTAATTTTGCTTTTTCTATCAATACGTTGCAGCACACCCGATAAACATCAATGCCTCTTCTATATAGAAGAAAGCCTCAAATGACTTGTGCCTCTTTAAAAGCCGTCACAGTCGACTCATCCAACCCGAGCACCCGCTGCAGCACCTCCAAGGTGTGCTCCCCCAGCAACGGAGGCGCGCGACGGTACTCCACAGGCGTCCTAGACAAGCGAATCGGGCTGGCGACCTGCGGCACCTTACCGGCCAATGCATGGGGCAGCTCCATCGCCAGCCCGCGAGCCCGCACCTGGGGATCGGCAAACACCTGCTCCAGATCATTGATCGGTCCGCATGGCACGCCGGCCTGCTCCAGCTGGGCTACCCATTCGGCCGTGGTCTTGAACACTGTCGCCTGGCGAATCAATGGGATCAGCACTGCTCGGTTCGCCACCCGCTGCTTGTTCGTCGCAAAACGAGGATCATCCGCCCACTGCGGCTGACCGGCGACCTCAGCAAATTTGCGGAACTGGCCGTCGTTACCCACGGTAAGAATAAAGTCGCCGTCAGCAGTAGGAAAATCCTGATAAGGCACGATATTGGGATGAGCATTGCCCAATCGCTTCGGTGCATTGCCTGTCGTCAGGTAGTTCATCGCCTGGTTGGCCAGGCAAGCCACTTGAACGTCCAGCAATGCCATGTCGATATGCTGACCATCGCCCGCCTGGTCGCGATGAGCCAGCGCCGCCAGGATGGCCGCGGTGGAATAAAGCCCCGTGAGGATATCCGTCAGCGCCACCCCGACCTTCACCGGCCCGGCGCCCTCATCACCCTCGGGCCGACCGGTGAGACTCATCAAGCCCCCCAGTCCCTGAATCATGAAGTCATAACCGGCGCGCTTTGCATAAGGACCGGTTTGGCCAAACCCGGTGATCGAGCAATAGATCAAGCGCGGATTGAGCGCCTTCAGCGAGTCGTAGTCCAGACCATACGCTGCAAGCCCACCGACCTTGAAGTTCTCGATCAGGATGTCGGATTTGGCCGCCAGCTCCCGCACCAGGTTCTGCCCCTCGGGCCGGGTGAAGTCGATGGTGACCGATTGCTTGTTGCGATTGGCCGATAGGTAATAAGCCGCCTCGGTCGTATTTTCGCCACGGCCATCCTTCAGGAAGGGTGGCCCCCAGGCACGGGTGTCGTCGCCATTGCCCGGACGCTCGACCTTGATGACCTCCGCCCCCAGGTCGGCCAGGATCTGGCCGGCCCACGGCCCGGCCAGGACTCTCGATAAATCCAATACCCGCAAGTGCGAAAGCGCGCCCATGGCCGTTCTCCTATTAATAGAACGCCTGGATACCGGTTTGCGCACGACCGAGGATCAGCGCATGAACATCGTGGGTACCCTCATATGTGTTCACCACTTCCAGATTTACCAGATGACGGGCAATACCGAACTCATCCGAGATGCCATTGCCGCCCAGCATGTCCCGCGCCAAACGCGCGATCTCCAAGGATTTGCCGCAAGAGTTGCGCTTCATGATCGAAGTGATCTCCACCGCCGCCGTGCCTTCATCTTTCATACGGCCCAGACGCAGGCATCCTTGCAGGGCGAGGGTGATTTCAGTCTGCATGTCAGCCAGTTTCTTCTGGATCAACTGATTGGCCGCCAATGGCCGACCAAACTGCTGACGATCCAGCGTGTATTGGCGAGCGGTGTGCCAGCAGAATTCGGCGGCACCCAAGGCGCCCCAGGAAATGCCGTAGCGTGCCGAGTTCAGACAGGTAAACGGACCTTTCAGGCCACGCACATCCGGGAAGATGTTCTCTTCAGGAACAAACACGTTGTCCATGACGATCTCGCCGGTGATGGAAGCACGCAGCCCGACCTTGCCATGAATGGCCGGCGCGCTCAGGCCCTTCCAGCCTTTCTCCAAGACAAAGCCCCGGATGTCGCCGGCGTCGTCCTTGCCCCAGACGACAAACACATCGGCAATCGGGCTGTTGGTGATCCACATCTTGCTGCCCGTCAGACTGTAGCCGCCTTCGACTTTGCGCGCGCGAGTAATCATCGCACCCGGGTCGGAACCATGGTTTGGCTCGGTCAGACCGAAGCAACCGATCCACTCACCGGAGGCCAGCTTCGGCAGGTATTTCTGCTTCTGGGCCTCGGTACCAAACTCGTTGATAGGCACCATGACCAGCGAGGACTGCACACTCATCATCGAGCGATAGCCGGAGTCCACACGCTCCACTTCACGAGCGATCAGGCCATAGCTGACGTAATTCAAGCCACTGCCGCCGTACTGCTCGGGAATGGTGGCGCCCAAAAGCCCCACTTCTCCCATCTCACGAAAAATCGCCGGGTCGGTTTTTTCATGACGGAACGCTTCCAGCACCCGGGGCGCAAGCTTCTGCTGGGCGAACTGCTCGGCAGTGTCGCGGATCATGCGCTCTTCTTCGGTGAGCTGTTGGTCCAGCAACAATGGATCGATCCAGTTGAAGCTCGCTTTACCGGCCATGAAAAAACCCTCGCCAATCAAATGAAAAATCGTGGATTGATCCTAGGCGCGGTTTCCTACAAGGGCAAACGACGATTACGCATGTGCTTGTGCTAATTTCTCACTCCGTAATCGTTACAACGCCTGTTTATCCCAATGATCAGTGAGGTCGCCGTATATGCGCCGCAAAATTCCCAGTACCGCCGCACTGGTCAGCTTCGAGGCCGCCGCACGCCATGAGAGCTTTACCAAGGCCGCACAGGAGCTTTCCCTCACCCAGGGAGCAATCTGCCGACAGATCGCCAGCCTGGAAGACTTTCTCAGCGTAGAGTTGTTCCGACGTTCGCGGCGCGGCGTCAAGCTGACTGAAGCCGGCCTGTCCTATAGCCGCCGGGTTGCCACCCAGTTGGACGCCGTCGAGCGCGACACGCTTTCAGTAATGGGACACACCGGCGCGAACGTGATCGAGCTGGCCGTGGTGCCCACGTTTGGAACCCAATGGCTGTTACCACGCTTGAAGGAGTTCCAAGAGCAACATCCGGAAGTCACCGTCAACCTGACCAACCGCACCCGCCCTTTTCTGTTTGCGGACACGGACTTTGACGCCGCCATCTATTTTGGCGATGGCGACTGGTCCGGTACCGAATCCCACAAGCTCATGGGCGAAAACCCCATGCCAGTCTGCAGCCCCGCGCTGTTGGGCGACCGCAACAATCTGACACCGCAAGCCATTGCCGAGTTGCCTCTGCTCCAGCAAACCACACGCCCATATGCCTGGCGCCAATGGTTCAACGCCCAGGAACTCAACGTTGCCCGCGACCTGACAGGCCCGCGTTATGAACTATTCTCCATGCTTGCCCAAGCCGCCATGCACGACATGGGAATAGCCTTGATTCCGCCCTTCCTGATACAGCGGGAATTGGCAGAAAAACGCTTGGTCATTGCCAACAGCAATGCGTTATCGAGCATCAAGGCCTATTACCTGATGATCCCGGAGCGAAAGGTCGAATCCGCGTCTCTGAGGGCTTTTCGTGATTGGCTGGTAGGCCAGGCCAGAGGCTATCTTCTTGATTAATAAAGAAATCACCCATAACCCACTCTGGTAGTAAGCTAATAAAAAGCGCTACAGATATAAGTTTTTGTCGCAATCAGTCAATCTGTTCAGAAATCAGTACAGTAGTCTCAGAAGCGTTCAAATACGTGGCTTTGAGCCATATCGCCCCACTCATCACGGCTCATTCATCTGGCCGATGGGAAAATTTATAAAATTGAGCCTGAATCCGGGAAAGGCACGGCCTGCATGGGTTTATAACCGATGATTGCGACATTCGGTCACAGGGTGACTTGTAGTTAATTTTTCGTCACCCGTCATAATCCCTTGAAGGGCTGTATTTTCGCCTGCAAAATGCCGCGCCCCGCCTGATTCGGCGGGATCGTGCTGATCCGCCGCCCCAGCCGCACCATCCGAAGTGCATGGGTTTACTCAATAAGATCACGCAGGAGATTTGACGTGCACATTGGTGTTCCTCTCGAAACCCAGACGGGTGAAACACGGGTTGCTGCTACCCCGGAAACCATCAAGAAGCTGATCGGCCAGGGTCATAAAGTCACTGTTCAGAGCGGCGCGGGTCTCAAGGCCAGCGTTATCGACAGTGCCTATGAAGCCGCCGGCGCGACCATTGGCAGTGCCAGCGACGCGTTCGGGGCCGAACTGATCCTCAAGGTGGTTGCTCCCAGCGACAGCGAACTGGCGCTGATCAAAAGCGGCACCGTGCTGGTGGGCATGCTCAATCCGTTCAGCAACGAAACCATCGCCAAACTGGCCGAATGCGGCATTACCGCGTTCGCCCTCGAGGCAGCGCCACGTACCTCCCGCGCCCAGAGCCTGGATGTACTGTCGTCCCAAGCCAACATTGCCGGCTACAAGGCCGTGCTGCTGGCCGCGCACTACTACCCACGCTTCATGCCGATGCTGATGACCGCCGCGGGCACCGTGAAAGCGGCGCGCGTGCTGATTCTCGGCGCAGGTGTAGCCGGGTTGCAGGCGATTGCCACGGCTAAACGCTTGGGTGCGGTGATCGAGGCTTCGGATGTACGTCCCGCAGTGAAGGAACAGATCGAATCCCTCGGCGCGAAGTTCGTCGACGTGCCTTATGAGACCGATGAAGAGCGCGAATGCGCGGTCGGTGTCGGCGGTTACGCTCGCCCCATGCCCGCCAGTTGGATGCAGCGCCAGGCCCAGGCGGTGCATGAGCGCGCCAAGCAGGCCGACATCGTCATCACCACGGCGTTGATCCCCGGCCGCAAGGCACCGACCTTGCTGAGCGCCGAAACTGTGGCACAGATGAAACCCGGCTCGGTGGTCATTGACCTCGCGGCTGCCCAGGGTGGCAACTGCCCGCTGACCGTGGCCGATCAGGTTGTCGTCGAGAACGGCGTGACCATCGTCGGCCCGACCAACCTGGCCGGAGAAGTCGCAGCCGACGCTTCGGCGCTATACGCCCGTAACCTGCTGGACTTCCTGAAGCTGGTCTTCACCAAGGAAGGTCAGTTCGACGTGAACCTGGAAGACGACATCGTCGCCGCGTGCCTGATGTGCCGCGACGGCCAGGTCATCCGCAAAAACGCCTAAGCAGGGATTCAGACAATGGAAGAGCTTATCTCCCCCGGTATCTACAACCTGATCATCTTCGTGCTGGCGATTTATGTCGGTTACCACGTGGTCTGGAACGTAACGCCTGCACTGCACACTCCGTTGATGGCAGTGACCAACGCCATTTCGGCGATCGTGATCGTCGGCGCGATGCTCGCCGCCGCGCTGACCGTGACACCACTGGGCAAGACCATGGGCACCCTGGCTGTCGCCCTGGCCGCCGTCAACGTATTCGGTGGCTTCCTGGTAACGCGCCGCATGCTTGAGATGTTCAAGAAAAAAGCCCCGAAAGCAAAAGAAGAGGCGCCCAAGTAATGAGCATGAACCTGGTAACGACGCTGTACCTGATTGCGTCGATCTGTTTCATCCAGGCCCTCAAGGGCCTGTCGCACCCGACCACATCCCGTCGCGGCAACCTGTTCGGCATGCTCGGCATGGCGCTGGCGATCGCCACGACCGTGGGCCTCATCTATAAGCTGGGGGCCGAACTTGCGACCGCAGGCATCGGTTACGTCATCGTCGGCCTGTTGATCGGCGGCACCGCCGGTTCGATCATGGCCAAGCGCGTCGAGATGACCAAGATGCCGGAGTTGGTGGCGTTCATGCACAGCATGATCGGCCTGGCGGCCGTGTTCATCGCCATCGCCGCCGTCGTCGAGCCGCAATCCCTGGGCATCGTCAAGCAACTGGGCGATTCGATTCCGGCCGGTAACCGCCTGGAGCTGTTCCTCGGCGCGGCCATCGGTGCAATCACCTTCTCAGGTTCCGTGATCGCCTTCGGCAAGCTGTCCGGCAAGTACAAGTTCCGCCTGTTCCAAGGGGCGCCGGTGCAGTTCGGTGGCCAGCACAAGCTCAACTTGATTCTGGGTCTGGCCACGCTGGGACTGGGCGTGATGTTCATGGTCACGGGTAACCTCGGCGCCTTCGCCCTGATGCTGGCCCTGGCATTCGTGCTGGGCGTGCTGATCATCATCCCTATCGGCGGTGCGGACATGCCGGTGGTGGTGTCGATGCTCAACAGCTATTCGGGCTGGGCAGCAGCGGGTATCGGCTTCTCGTTGAACAACTCGATGCTGATCATCGCCGGCTCGCTGGTGGGCTCCAGTGGTGCGATCCTCTCGTACATCATGTGCAAGGCCATGAACCGTTCGTTCTTCAACGTGCTGCTGGGCGGCTTCGGCAACAGCGCCGATGCGGCAGGCCCAGCCGGCTCGAAGGAAGCGCGTCCGGTGAAATCGGGCTCCGCGGATGACGCCACGTTCCTGCTGACCAATGCCGACACCGTGATCATCGTGCCAGGCTATGGCTTGGCGGTCGCACGGGCGCAGCATGCCTTGAAAGAGCTGACCGAGAAGCTGACCCACCACGGCGTGACCGTGAAGTACGCGATCCACCCGGTGGCCGGGCGCATGCCCGGACACATGAACGTATTGCTGGCCGAGGCCGAAGTGCCTTACGACCAGGTGTTCGAGATGGAGGACATCAACTCCGAGTTCGGCCAGGCCGACGTGGTCCTGGTGCTTGGTGCCAACGACGTGGTCAACCCGGCAGCGAAGAACGATCCGAAATCGCCGATTGCCGGCATGCCGATCCTCGAAGCCTTCAAAGCCAAGACCATCATCGTCAACAAGCGCTCCATGGCCAGCGGCTATGCCGGCCTGGACAACGAGCTGTTCTATCTGGACAAGACCATGATGGTGTTCGGTGACGCCAAGAAAGTCATCGAGGACATGGTCAAAGCCGTGGAATAACGCTCTGTGCCTCACTAAAACGCCCCGACTTGTCGGGGCGTTTTGATTTGTATCAAGGCCTGATGTTACCGATCCGGTAATGATGTTTTGCCTGAAACCCCCGTAATAGACGCCTCAAATGCGACTTTTGTCGCGGGTCGGGTACGGCGCGAATTCACTAGACTGCGCATCCTTGCTCCCAGCCCGAGAACACATTCCATGTACCGTGACCGCATTCGCCTGCCTTCGTTATTGAATAAAGTGATGAGCGCTGCCGACGCAGCCTTGTTGATCGAGGACGGCATGACCGTTGGCATGAGCGGCTTCACCCGTGCCGGTGAAGCGAAAGCAGTCCCCCACGCCCTGGCCGAGCGCGCCAAGGTCAGCCCGCTGAAAATCAGCCTGATGACCGGCGCAAGCCTGGGTAACGACCTCGATAAGGAGCTCACTCAGGCCGGCGTGCTGGCACGGCGCATGCCATTCCAGGTCGATAGCACGTTGCGCAAGGCGATCAACTCAGGGGAGGTGATGTTCATCGATCAGCACCTTTCGGAAACCGTGGAGCAGTTGCGCAACGCCCAGCTCAAGCTACCCGATATAGCCGTGATCGAAGCCGTCGCCATCACCGAACAAGGCCACATCGTCCCGACCACATCAGTGGGCAACTCCGCCAGTTTTGCTATCTTCGCCCGACAAGTGATCGTTGAAATCAACCTGGCCCACAACCCGGACCTGGAAGGATTGCACGACATCTATATCCCAACCTATCGCCCAACCCGCACGCCGATTCCCTTGGTGAAGGTCGACGACCGTATCGGCAGTACCGCCATCCCGATCCCGCCGGAGAAAATCGCCGCCATTGTCATCACCGACCAGGGCGACTCGCCGTCAACCGTGACACCCCCGGACAACGACACCCAGGCCATTGCCGATCACTTGATCGATTTCTTCAAGCACGAAGTCGCGGCCGGGCGCATGACCAACAAGCTTGGCCCGCTGCAGGCCGGTATCGGCAACATCGCCAACGCCGTAATGTGCGGGTTGATCGATTCGCCGTTCGAAGAACTGACCATGTACTCCGAGGTACTGCAGGACTCCACGTTCGACCTGATCGACGCCGGCAAACTGAGCTATGCCTCAGGCAGCTCCATTACGCTCTCGAGCCGGCGCAATGCCGATGTGTTCGCCAACCTGGAGAAGTACAAAGACAAGCTGGTCCTGCGGCCACAGGAAATATCCAACCATCCTGAAATCGTCCGCCGCCTGGGCATCATCGGCATCAATACCGCTCTGGAATTCGACCTGTATGGCAACGTCAACTCCACCCATGTCTGCGGCACACGAATGATGAATGGCATCGGCGGCTCGGGCGACTTCGCCCGCAACGCGCACCTGGCAATTTTCGTGACCAAGTCGATTGCGAAGGGAGGCGCTATCTCCAGCGTCGTGCCGATGGTCAGCCACGTGGACCACACCGAACATGATGTCGACATCCTGGTCACCGAGATCGGCTTGGCCGACTTGCGAGGCCTGGCCCCTCGGGAACGGGCGCGAGTCATCATCGACCGCTGTGTGCATCCGACCTATCGCCAGGCCTTGAACGAGTATTTTGAAGCGGCATGCGCCTTGGGTGGGCATACGCCT
The DNA here is from genome assembly GCF_007828255.1 of Pseudomonas sp. SJZ078. NCBI lineage: Bacteria > Pseudomonadati > Pseudomonadota > Gammaproteobacteria > Pseudomonadales > Pseudomonadaceae > Pseudomonas > Pseudomonas sp. SJZ078. The sequence continues at coordinate 8,588 of NZ_VIUG01000040.1, forward strand.
CACATCCTGCGCGACGCATTGAGTTGGCACCTGAACCTGGAAGAAACCGGATGCATGTTGGCTGTTTGATACAGCTGAATCAGCGCTGCAGCGGATACAGTTTTCGTCGGTCATGGACTTCTGGTGTTTACCGACAAAAACTGTACTGCTGTACCGGTGTTTTCAGAGCGAATTTTATTGCTTAACGCGCAAAAGCACCATAAAGCGCACCATAATTGTGCAGACAGGTACAGTTGCCTCAATATGGACCAGTACACCGCTCTTTAACAGTTAACTGGTCGCGCACAATACTAATGAACTGTATCTACAGAGTCTGGCCAAACGAGAGGATCATGGGCACCAGTTAAAGTTAAACCACTACCTAATCCCGCCATAAGCGGAAGGATGTCAACCATGGAACGTACACTCAGTTCCGAGCTGTTTTTCGAAGACAACGCTGCAAAAAACCAGGCTTCCCTGCCTCTTCGCATTATTGCCAACCTGATGCTGTGGCAGCGCCGTATCGCCAGCCGCCATCAACTGGCCCGTCTGGATGCTCGCCTGCTGGCTGACGCCGGTATCAGCGAAGCCCAGCGCTACGAAGAGCTGAGCAAGCCGTTCTGGCGCTAACTCAGCGTCGCTGGCCCTGACCCACCGGGTCCACCGCCAGCACCGAATTGAACAAGACAAGACCCGTCGCGGGAAACCGCGACGGGTCTTGTCGTTTCAGGGCTCTGAAACAAGCGTCTCAGCCCAGAACAGGTACAATTCTCATATTTCTTAATTTCAACAGGTACAGTTTGATTTTTGGCAATTCGAGAGAGTAGGCGCTCTATATCAGAGCTGTCCTACGCCGCGATCTGACTTACTATCCAGGCGAACGTGGCGAAGCGAGTCGGACAGGCGTCTCCTCTTCCCGCTAAAGAATCGGCATTCATCACCCAAGGAGTCTCATCATGATCCGTCTTCGTCTGCTCAGCGTTGCAGCCTTGCTGGCCGTAACTGCCCATGCCAATGCCAGCAGCTTCATCGTCACCACCGACTCCCTCGTTGGGGCTCTCAAGGCCACGTCCGATGCAACTTCCGATGCGACTTCGTCGCTGCGGGACAATAAAATCGTCCAGGCGGCCCGTGACGATGCCGCCAGCTTCGTGGCCAGCGAAGGCGCCATCCGTGGCGTGAAACTGGAAAGTGCCTTGGATTTCATCCGTCAGCAGGCGCCGCAGTTGAACGCCACCGATGCCCAGTTGGCCCAGGCGATCCTGGTGATCTGATCCAACATGAAACATCGGGCGGCCGAAGGTATCCCGATGTTTCAACGCTGGCTCTGGCCCGGCGGTTTGCGCTAGCCTTCAGGTTCACCATAAACCGTCGAGTGCCATGCGTTTTACCTCAGATCTGCCTATCGTTTTGTTCCTGGTCGCTGCCTGCTGGTCCGTTTCGGCTCATGCCTTCGATGTATCCACCCAACAGGTGGTGGTCAGCGGCTATGCCACGAGCATGGTGACCTCTGCGCCCTTCGACCATAAACTGATCGTCGCCGCTCGCGATGACGCGGCAGTATTCGTTGCCAGTGATGGGCAGTTGCGGGGCGCACGACTGGAGTCGGCCTTGGCTTATCTACGTCAGACCCAGCCAAAACTTCATGTCAGCGACCTTGAACTGGCACAGGCAATTCTCGTCCAATAGTTATCCCAACTTTCCGGAGTCGTTCCATGCGTAGCCCGCTGATTGCTGCCGCCCTAGGCCTGCTGGTATTGGCCGATGTGGCCCAGGCCCATACCCTGGTAGCCACCAGTAACATCATCGTTCGCGCCTCGCAGCGCACGATCGATTTCACTTCCGATACCACCACTTCCATCCGGGATTCGAAGATCGTCCGCGAAGCCCATGACGATGCAGCCAGCTTCGTCGCCAGCAACGGTGAAATCCGTGGCGCTCACCTCGAAGCCGCCTTCGACACCTTGCGTACCCGCGTGCCGGAAGCCCGCGATGCCAGCGATCAGGTCCTCGCCGAAGCCATCCTCGCACTGTGAGGCGGCTCGCCGCCTGGCTGGCGGCCGGGGTCCTGCTGCTCATGGGCAGTACTGCCCAGGCCGGCCTGCGACTGCACCTCAACGGCGAAGGCCTGAGCCTCGCGCAGCAGCAGGCCAGCCAGGCGCTGCTCGATGAAGCCATGGCGGCCCTGCCGCCACGTTTCATCGAGCAATTGGACCGCCGTATCGATGTCGGTTGGACCGACCGGATGCCAGCCAACGCGTATGGCCAAGCCTCGTTGGTGTCGCAGCTCGACCTCAACAGCAACCTGCTCGACAGCCTCACGGACGGCAGCGCCGCTACGCAAAAGACTCGCCGTCCCCACGGTACCGTGCGGCGAGAATTGCTGGCCACCGTCCTGCATGAACTGACCCACATCTATGACCGCGCACGTTTATGGCCGGATGCCGAGCGTGCGTTGATCCAGCGCTGCACGCGACGCCACAGTAGCGCCGGGCTGATCGGCCTCCCGGATGAATGCCGGGGCCAGAACGACCGCCGCTTCACCCTCAGTGATGATCCTCGTCTGCTGGACCTCGCTGGCTGGCCGCAATACGTCGGTCGTCGCGGTGAACGGGAGCAGCACAACCGCCAGGTCGCCCGCAGCCCAGACCTCTATGAGACCAGCAGCCCCAAGGAGTTCGTCGCGGTCAACATGGAGTACTTTCTCCTCGACCCGAGCTACGCCTGCCGACGGCCCGCGCTGTACCGCTATTATCAGGAACACTTTGGTTGGGCCCCGCCCGCCAAAGACACCTGCGCCAAGTCGTTCGCCTTCCTCAATGCCGGCAACGACTTCGCCAGGACACCACTGGGCAAGGTCGACCCAGAACGGGTCTACGCCATCGATTACCTGTTGGCAGAAGCCAACCAGAACTGGGTCAGCCGCTGGGGCCACAGCATGCTCCGCCTGGTGATCTGTGCACCCGGCCGCCCACGTGGGCCGGATTGCCGGCTGGATCTGGATCAACACCTGGTGCTCTCGTACCGTGCCTTCGTCGGTGATGTGCAGTTGTCCAGCTGGGACGGCCTGGTGGGCAAGTATCCGTCGCGACTGTTCGTGTTGCCGCTGGCCCAGGTGATCGATGAATACACCAAGACCGAACTGCGCAGCCTGGCGTCCGTACCGCTGAACCTGTCACGGACCGAGATCGAGGAGACGGTCGAGCACGCCGCCGAAATGCACTGGAGCTATGACGGCAGCTATTACTTCCTGTCCAATAACTGCGCGGTAGAGAGCCTGAAGCTGCTGCGCAGCGGCAGCAATAACGGGCAACTCAAGGGCCTGGACAGCATCATGCCCAACGGTTTGCTGGAAGTGCTCAAGGGGCGGGGCCTGGCGGACACCAGCGTGTTGGACGATCCCAAGGAAGCCCTGCGCCTGGGCTACCGCTTCGATTCATTTCGTGATCGGTATCAGGCGATGTTCAACGTGCTGAAAAAGTACCTGCCGATCAAACAGCAATCGGTAGAGGACTGGCTGGCCCTGGACGCCGCCGAGCGCCGTGTCTGGTTCGAACAGGCCGACCTGCGCACCAGCGCGGCATTGCTGTTGCTGGAACAGGCCAGTTATCGCCGGCAACTGCTGCTGGCCCAGGATGAAGTCAAACAACGCTACCTCGGTGCCCGCGAACTGCAGAACGGTGGCATGGAACGGGCCAACGCGACACTGCAGCAGATCCTCGCCAACAGTGGCTTCCTGAGCCGCCCTGCGGAGTTGCTGGGCAGTAGCGGCTACGGGTTGCCCCAGCCCAGCGAGTGGCAGCGACTGGAATCGGAAAGCAGCCTGCGCCAGAAACAGCTACAAACACTGACGGGCGATCTGGACAAGGAAGTCCGGGCTCTGCTCGAGCCAAGCCGCGCCGCTGAAATCGCCGCGAGCGAGGCCAACGTCAAGGAGCTTGGTGAACATCTGCGCAAACTGCATAAGGCGGGGGGTGGGTTGGAGCTGCCTTGATGAACCTCGCCACAATGAGCAGCCCGGGCAAAACTACAGATCATTTTCATGCACAACAAAAAAGGTTCAGAACCAGGTTCTGAACCTTTTTTGTTGCAGCAATAAATCAACTCATGCGTGCATTACGCACACCGTCGGCCAGGGCGGCGCACAAGCTCAGCACGCCATCGACGGCCTGCTCCGATGTCTCGGCGCTGGCGATATGGTCGATCAACGCCGAGCCGACCACCACGCCATCGGCCAATCGTGCAATGGCAGCGGCTTGCTCCGGCGTGCGGATGCCGAAACCGATGCTGATCGGTAGATCGGTATGGCGACGCAGACGCGCCACGGCTTCTTCCACATGCTCCAGCGTCGCGGCACCGGCGCCGGTCACGCCCGCCACCGATACGTAGTACACAAAGCCCGAACTGCCATTGAGCACCGTCGGCAACCGCACATCATCGGTGGTCGGTGTGGTCAGGCGGATGAAATCCAGACCCGCAGCCTGGGCCGGATCGCACAGTTCGCCGTTGTGCTCGGGCGGCATGTCCACCACGATCAGGCCATCGACGCCGGAATCCAGCGCTTCGCCAATGAAGCGTTGCACACCATATCGATGGATCGGGTTGAAGTAGCCCATCAGCACCAAGGGTGTCTCGCTGTTGTCCTTACGGAACTCGCGAACCATCTGCAGGGTTTTTGCCAGGTTCTGTTGAGCCCCCAGCGCGCGGATGTTCGCCAACTGGATCGCCGGGCCGTCGGCCATCGGATCGGTAAACGGCATGCCCAGCTCGATCACATCGGCACCGGCCGCCGGCAGGCCCTTGAGGATTGCCAGCGAGGTGTCGTAGTTCGGGTCGCCGGCGGTCACGAAGGTCACCAGGGCGGCGCGGTTTTGTTGCTTGAGTTCGGCAAAACGGGTTTGCAGGCGGCTCATCAGTGTTTCTCCTGCTGGGACTGTTCCATGTGGTGCATCACGGTTTGCATGTCTTTGTCGCCACGGCCGGAGAGGTTGACCACCATCAGGTGATCCTTGGGCAGGTTCGGCGCGCGCTTGAACACCTCAGCCAGGGCATGGGAGCTTTCCAGCGCAGGAATGATGCCTTCCAGGCGGCAGCATTTGTGGAAGGCGTCCAGGGCTTCGGCATCGGTGATCGAGGTGTACTGGACGCGACCGATGTCGTGCAACCAGGCGTGTTCCGGACCAATCCCCGGGTAGTCGAGGCCGGCGGAAATCGAGTGGGCATCGATGATCTGGCCGTCTTCGTCTTGCAGCAGGAAAGTACGGTTGCCGTGCAATACGCCGGGGACGCCACCGTTCAGGCTCGCCGCATGCTTGCCGGTTTCGATGCCGTAGCCAGCCGCTTCGACGCCGATGATCTCGACGCTCTTGTCGTCCAGGAACGGGTGGAACAGGCCCATCGCATTGGAACCACCGCCGATGCACGCCACCAGACTGTCCGGAAGGCGACCTTCCTGAGCTTGCAGTTGATCGCGGGTTTCCTTGCCGATCACCGCCTGGAAGTCGCGAACCATGGCCGGATACGGGTGTGGACCGGCCACGGTGCCAATCAGGTAGAACGTGCTGTCGACGTTGGTGACCCAGTCGCGCAGGGCTTCGTTCATGGCATCTTTCAGGGTACCGGTACCGGCGACCACCGGAATCACTTCGGCGCCGAGCAATTTCATGCGGAACACGTTGGCCTGTTGGCGCTCGATGTCGGTGGTGCCCATGTAGATCACGCAATCCAGGCCGAAACGTGCGGCCACGGTGGCAGTGGCCACGCCATGCATGCCGGCGCCGGTCTCGGCGATGATGCGTTTTTTGCCCATGCGCCGCGCCAGCAGGATCTGGCCGATGCAGTTGTTGATCTTGTGCGCGCCGGTGTGGTTCAGCTCCTCGCGCTTGAGATAGATCTTCGCTCCACCGCAGTACTCGGTCAGGCGCTCAGCGAAGTAGAGCGGACTCGGACGACCGACGTAGTCCCGCTGGAAGTAGGCCAGTTCCTCGATGAATGCAGGATCTTCCTTCGCCACTTCGTATTCACGGGCCAGGTCGAGGATCAATGGCATGAGGGTTTCAGCCACATAGCGGCCGCCGAATGCACCGAACAGGCCATTGGCATCGGGACCGCTGCGCAGGTTGAAGGGGGTCGTAGGCTGGGTCATGGGAACGCTCCAGGCAAATGCGTGAGAAGACAATGAGGTTCACTCTACCCCTGACATCTCGCCCTGAAAACCGATAAGATCGCCACAACCTGTCAGAAAAACTCACATATACCATGCGCCACGACCTGCCTCCCCTCAACGCCTTGCGTGCCTTCGAAGCCACCGCTCGCCTGAACAGCGTAAGCCAGGCAGCCGAACAGCTTCACGTCACTCACGGCGCCGTCAGCCGACAGTTGAAGGTGCTGGAAGAGCATCTGGGCGTCAGCCTGTTCGTCAAGGATGGAAGAGGCCTGAAACTCACAGATGCGGGCCTGCGCCTGCGTGATGCCAGCGCCGAAGCTTTCGAGCGGCTACGTAGCGCCTGCGCCGAACTCACCCAAAGCACGGCGGATGCTCCGTTTGTGCTGGGCTGCTCGGGCAGTTTGTTGGCGCGCTGGTTCATTCCTCGCCTGGGCCGACTCAATGCCGATCTGCCGGACTTGCGCTTGCATTTGTCCGCCGGCGAAGGTGATCTGGACCCCAGGCGCCCAGGGCTGGACGCTTTGCTGGTCTTTGCCGAGCCACCTTGGCCGGCGGACATGCAGGTGTACGAGTTGGTCAGCGAGCGGATCGGCCCAGTCATCAGCCCGCGTTATACCGGCTTCATCGACCTGAAATCCGCCCCGGCCAGCGCGCTGTTGGGCGAGTCGTTGCTGCATACCACGTCCCGCCCACAGGCCTGGCCGACCTGGGCAGGGCAAAACGACCTCGATCCACAGGCACTGAAATTCGGCCAGGGTTTCGAGCATTTATATTATTTGCTGGAGGCTGCGGTGGCAGGGTTGGGCGTAGCCATCGCTCCCGAGCCGTTGGTGGCCGAGGATGTGCGCGCCGGACGCCTCGTCGCGCCATGGGGCTTCGTTGAAACCCCGGCGCGACTGGCATTATGGCTACCCAAGCGCGCCTCAGACAGCCGCGCCCGGCAGTTGGCCCAATGGCTCAGGCATGAGTTGAGCCAACCGGCTTAATCACCGCGCTTGCACAGCAGATAAGCGGCCAACAGACCAAGGGCCCCGACCGCGACACCGGCGGTGGTCCACGGGTGCTCTTGAGCGTAATCGCGTGTGGCGAGCCCGGTTTCGCGGGTTTTCACCTTGACCTCTTCATACGCGTCGCTGAGCAGATGACGGGAATGCTTCAATGCATTTTCGGCGTTTGCCTTGAGCGATTTGAGGGTCTTACGCGACTCGTCCGAAGCGTCGTCCTTCAGGCTTTCCAACGACTTGAGCAGATTCTCGATTTCCGCTTCCATGCTTTGCAACGAGGCTTTGCGTAATGAATTGCTGGCCATGGTGGCTCTCTCCTGCAGTGGTTGAGTGCGTGTGAAAGTTGGGACTCCCGCCGTTTCTGAAAGTGCAGTAAATCTGAACTTCAGCGCGTGAACGGCACCACACGTAAGGCGAAAAATCGCTGCTAGGCTTTTGGTAGCCAAGCGGCTGGAAATAATCAGGAGAAACGTCATGACTGATCATCACACGTACAAAAAGGTCGAGCTGGTCGGCTCATCCGCCACCAGCATCGAAGATGCCATCAACAATGCCCTGGCCGAAGCCAGCAAGAGCCTCAAGCACTTGGAATGGTTCGAAGTCACCGAAACTCGCGGGCATATCGAAAACGGCCGGGCCGCGCACTTCCAGGTAACCCTCAAGGTCGGCTTCCGGATCGCAAATAGCTGAGGCGCGTGGAACTTGCACGCTGGCGGAGTGCCATAGGAATGGCGATGCGCTATCCGACGGGCGCATCCCTCCTGTTTAATACCAGCCTAATGATCCGACCAAGGAGTGCGAGCGATGAAAAAGTTGATGGTTGCTGTGGGTTTGCTGAGCCTTGCGGGTTCGGCGTTTGCCGCCGGTAAGTCCTGCGAGGAGCTGAAAAGCGAAATCGCAGCGAAGCTCGATGCCAAGCCCGTGTCAGGCTATTCGCTGGAAATCGTCGATAAAGGTGCGGCGGGTGACGGGAAAGTCGTCGGTACTTGTGAGGGCGGTACGAAGGAAATCGTCTACAAGCGCTGATGCTGCTCGAATGTCAAAGCCGACGCATGCGTCGGCTTTTTCATGGGCACGATTCAGCCCTTCATGACCTGCGCCAGCAATTCATATGAATGCAAACGGTCGGCATGCTCATACAGGTCGCTGGTGAATATCAGCTCATCGGCCTGGGTCTGCTCAATCAGTACCTCGAGGCGGGCGCGGATCTTCTGCGGCCCCCCGATCATCGCCAGGCCAAGGAAATCGCCCACCGCTTCTTTCTCATGGGGTAACCAGAGACCGTTCATGGTTTCGACCGGTGGACGCTGCACCAGGCTCTGGCCGCGCATCAGCGCGAGGATCCGCTGATACACCGAAGTCGCCAGATAATCAGCCTGCTCATCGGTATCCGCCGCCACCAAGGGCACACCGAGCATCACGTAGGGTTTGTCGAGCACCGCCGACGGCTTGAAATGGTTGCGGTAGATGCGAATGGCCTCATGCATAAAGCGCGGTGCGAAATGGGAGGCGAAAGCGTAGGGCAAACCGCGCTCACCGGCCAGCTGCGCGCTGAACAGGCTCGAGCCCAACAACCACACCGGCACGTTGGTCCCGGTGCCGGGCATGGCGATGATGCGTTGATCGGGGGTGCGCGGGCCGAGATAGCGCATCAGCTCGGCCACGTCGTCGGGGAAATCGTCCGCGCTACCGGAGCGCTCACGACGCAGAGCCCTGGCGGTCATCTGATCGGAGCCGGGTGCACGACCCAACCCCAGATCGATCCGACCCGGGAAGAGGCTTTCCAGGGTGCCGAACTGCTCGGCGATGATCAGCGGCGCATGGTTGGGCAACATCACCCCGCCAGAGCCGACACGAATAGTCGAAGTACCACCGGCCAGATAACTCAACAGCACCGCTGTCGCGGAACTGGCGATGCCATCCATATTGTGGTGTTCAGCCACCCAGAAACGGGTGTAGCCGAATTTTTCCACGTGCTGCGCCAGATCCAGCGAGTTACGCAAGGAACGGGCGGCATTGCCATCCTCGCGGACTGGCACGAGGTCGAGGGTTGAGAATTTCACTTCGGACAGCTGTTTCATGGGCCGGCGTCTCCAACGGGGCTTTTCCTACGGGCAAAAGCCTGCCGTTTTCTGTAGGTGTGTGCCTTGCAATGTGGGCATATACCCGAGTTTCAATAGCTGCAACGAATTTTCCTACTAAATTAGTCGACTAATCGATGAAGTGAACTTTGTCAGGCGGTCTATCCTCACAAGCCTGGCAGTCAAAAAACACCCGGCGCAACCCGCGCGCCGGATCTTGAGGAGGCAGACATGGCTATCATTAAGAAAGCATCGGCTCACTGGGAAGGTGACCTGAAAAACGGCATCGGCTCCATCTCCACGGAAACCGGCGTGCTACGTGAAGCACCCTATGGTTTCAAGGCCCGTTTCGAGGGCGGCCGCGGCACTAATCCCGAAGAGCTGATCGGCGCAGCCCATGCTGGCTGTTTCTCCATGGCATTTTCGATGATCCTGGGGGATGCCGGGTTCAAGGCCGACAGCATCGATACCAATGCCGAAGTGACCCTCGACCAGGTCGAAGGTGGCTTTGCCATCACCGCAGTGAAGCTGATTCTCAAGGCGAAGATTCCCGGCGCCAGCCAGCAGCAGTTTGAAGAGCTGAGCAACAAGGCCAAGGAAGGTTGCCCGGTTTCCAAGGTGTTGAACGCCAAGATCACTCTGGATGCCACGCTGGTGAACTGACCCCCCGCATCAGGATCGCAGCCGCCAAAGGCTGCGATCTTTCCCTGTTACCCGTTGAACGATGTGTGGTCGAATGCAGTAGGCAGTTTCAACGTACAAGCGGTACGTGCTGCAGTGAGGAGTTCGAGCATGAAACGGTTTGCCTTGGTCATTATTGGTTGCGCCTTGACCACCTCAGCCCTGGCGGCGCCAAAATCCTGTGAAGAACTGAAAGCGGAAATCGAGGCGAAGATCCAGGCGAACAAAGTGTCGTCCTACACCTTGGAAATTGTCATGAAGAAAGAAGTCCACGATCAGAACATGGTGGTCGGCACCTGCGAAGGCGGCAGAAAGAAAATCATCTACCAGAAGAACGACAATTAAGGAACGCAGTTGACCTGCCGCTCCTCGGCAACAATTTCACGCTTGGCATTATAGAGCCGGGCGCTTGGGGTAAACGCCAGGTTGCGGGCTTCCAGACGATAACGCTGGCCGGCCTCGAAATGATCGTAACGCACGATCATGTAGCACAACCGTTCCTGCGGTTCGGCCTGCATGCCCAATCCGCCACCACTCATGACCTCGAAGTCGAAGCGCACTTTCAACTCATGGCTGCCCGGCGAAACCTGGAAGAACCGCCCATCCCGCAGACGTTGCCCATCCAGGCCCTCGGCCATGAGCACTTTGCCGCCCGGCATGGGGGTCGCAAAATCGACCCAGGCCATGTTCGGATCGACCGGGGGCAGCGGACTTGATGCACAACCGCTCACCGAGACCAGGGCCAGTAACAGGATATGAAGGCGCATGATGAATTTCCTGAAGTCGAGTATTGAGCATAGCGCCGATCAACTCTGCTGGCAGCCCGCTGGCGTACCTTGGCCCACGACCTTGCGCTGCTGATCATAGAGCTTGGCCCACGGACGGAAACCGATGCTGCCGGCCTGCAACTGGTAACGCTGGCCTGCGTTGAAGTCCTTGAATTTCACATTCAACCGACAATCCCGCCACAACGGCTCGGCATCCGGGCCTATATTGCCGGGCTCGACGGCAAACTGATAACGCACGGTCAGCTCATGGGCGCCGGGCTGCACTTCGAAATAACGCCTGTCCACGGACATCTTGTCATCGACTTCCAGCGCTTGCAGCGCTGTATCCTGATGGTTGCCAAGATCGATCCACGCTTGCGAAGGATCAGGGTCGGGCAAGCTGGCACAACCGGTCAGCAGCAACAAGCCACTCGTCAGCATCAACACGCGCATAGCGAAGCTCCGGGCAGGCGGGATAGTCTTGTGGGCAGACTTTTCCCAGGGTGACTCCAATTGATCAGGCCGCGTTCCAGCCATCGGTTACTCGACCGTGTTTTCAGGATTTTGTTTCCGGGCCTCCTGCTTTTGTTACTCAACGGTTGTTCCAATGTCGGTTACTACAGCCAGCTCATCGGCGGACAGTTGCGGCTGTTGCAGGCCAGGGAGCCTGTCGACCAAGTGATTGCCGACCCCACCCGCGACGCCCGCTTGCGGCAGCACTTGGCCCAGGCCCGTGAAGCACGAACCTTCGCCAGCTCACATCTGCATCTGCCGGACAACAAAAGTTACCGCCTCTATGCGGACATTGGTCGGCCTTATGTAGTCTGGAATGTCTTTGCCACGCAGGAGTTTTCCCTGGCCCCACAAAACCACTGCTTCCCCATCGCCGGTTGCGTGGCGTATCGCGGTTTCTACAGCCAGAGTGCCGCCCGTGGCGAAGCGGCCTTGCAACGTTTGCGTGGCATGGACGTATCGATTGGCGGAGTAGAGGCTTATTCAACCCTGGGCTGGTTCAACGATCCGATCCTGAGCTCGATGATGCACTGGGGCGACGAACGCCTGGCCACGCTGATTTTTCATGAACTGGCACACCAGCGCTTCTACGTACAGGACGACACCGAGTTCAACGAATCCTTCGCCACCTTTGTCGAACAGGAAGGCACCCGGCAATGGCGTGCCAGCCGCGGGCTGGCACCGGATGATGGCAAGCAGATACTTCAGCGCGACCAGTTCATTCAATTGATCCTCGACACCCGTCAACGACTGGAAAAGCTTTACGCCCAGCCCCTGCCAGCCGAACAGATGCGCCAGAAAAAGGCCCAGGCGTTCGAACGGCTGCGCGCCGAGTATGCGCAGATGCGTGACAGCCAGTGGGCCGGCGACAAACGTTACGACGCCTGGGTCTATGCGCCGCTGAACAATGCACGGTTGCTGCCGTTCGGGCTCTACGACCAATGGGTGCCGGCGTTCGCGGCGTTGTTCCGGCAGACCTCGGGCGATTGGGTGGCGTTTTATGCCGCGGTGGAAAAGCTCGGCAGGCTGCCGGTGGATGAACGTAAGGCGGCGTTGAAGGCGTTGGCAGGGTCATAGCATCCATTGATTGAGCCGGCCTCATCGCGGGCAAGCCTTGCTCCCACAGGGGAGTCCTTCATGCCCGATGAGTTCTATGGGAGCAAGGCTTGCCCGTGACGGCTATCGAGCTACGCCCGCAAAAACGCCTGATGCAGCTCATCCACCGTCTGGAAGTGATACGCCGGACTCTCGGCCATGAGCTCCTCGCGACTGCCAAACCCATATCCCACCGCCGCCGCATCCAGACCATTGGTGCGGGCGCCGATCAGGTCATGTTTACGGTCACCGATCATCAGGGTGTTGGCTGGGTCGAGGCTTTCTTCGGCAAGCAAGTGAGCGATCAATTCGACTTTGTCGGTGCGCGTGCCATCCAGCTCGCTGCCATAGATCACCTTGAAGTGCCGCGCAAAATCAAAGTGACGAGCGATTTCCCGGGCGAAGACCCAGGGCTTGGAGGTGGCGATGTACAACTGCCGGCCCTGGCCGCCCAAGGTTTCCAACAGCGGCATCACCCCTTCGAAAACACGGTTCTCGTACAGGCCGGTGACCTTGAAGCGCTCGCGATAGAAATTCACCGCCTCCCAGGCCTTCGCTTCGTCGAAGCCATAGAACTGCATGAAGGCCTGTAGCAGCGGCGGGCCGATGAAATGTTCGAGACGGGTCACGTCGGGCTCGTCGATACCCAGTTTGCTTAAGGCGAACTGGATCGAGCGGGTGATGCCTTCACGTGGGTCGGTGAGGGTACCGTCGAGGTCGAACAGTACGGTCTGGTAGTGCATGCAAGCTCCTGGGTGAATGAATCAGTAGCAAGAAGGTTCATCTGTGGTGAGGGGATAAATCCCCTCGCCACAGTGATTCAACAGATGTTTCAGGGCTGGTCATAACCTTCAGCCAGGTGCAAATCCTTGAGCTTCACGTAGTTCGCCGCGCTGTAGGTGAAGAAGGCGTGCTCCTTGTCGGTCAGCGGCCGGGCTTGCTTCACCGGGCTGCCCACATACAGGAAGCCACTCTCGAGGCGTTTGCCCGGCGGCACGAGGCTGCCGGCGCCAATGATCACATCATCTTCGACCACCGCGCCGTCCATGACGATGCTGCCCATGCCGATCAGCACCCGGCTGCCTACAGTGCAGCCATGAAGCATGACCTTGTGGGCAATGGTCACGTCGTCGCCGATCAGCAAGGGGAAGCCATCGGGATTGAAAGGACCGGCGTGGGTGATGTGCAGCACGCAGCCATCCTGGACGCTGGTACGGGCACCGACGCGGATGCGGTGCATGTCGCCGCGAATGACCGTCAGTGGCCAGACGGAGCTGTCTTCGCCGATTTCAACGTCACCGATCACCACCGCAGTGCTGTCGACGAAAGCGCCCCGGGCAAGCCGTGGGGTGTGATTCTGGTACGTGCGAAGGGTCACGATAGGCTCTCTCTTTTCTACTGATAGTCGCTGCTAGCTGCGGTGAAGGTCGATTGTAATTAAGATGGGCCGATGTTTCTTCCAGCCAAGGTGCCAACCGTGAGCGTGAACAACCCTCTTTTACAGCCCTATGACCTGCCGCCATTCTCGGCGATCCGTGCCGAGCACGTGCAACCGGCCATCGAGCAGATCCTGGCTGACAACCGTGCCGCCATCGCGCAGATCCTCAAGACCCAAGGCCAACAGCCTACCTGGGCCGGCCTGGTGCTGGCGATGGACGAGCTCAACGATCGCCTGGGTGCCGCCTGGAGCCCGGTCAGCCACCTGAATGCCGTGCGCAACAGCCCGGAACTGCGCGAGGCCTACGAGGCCTGCCTGCCAGCGTTAAGCGCCTACTCCACCGAGCTGGGCCAGAACCGCGAGCTGTTCCAGGCCTTTGAAGCCCTGGCGAACAGCCCTGAGGCCGCCGGTTTCGACGTGGCGCAAAAAACCATCCTCGAACATTCCCTGCGGGATTTCCGTCTGTCGGGTATCGACCTGCCGCCGGAGCAGCAGAAACGCTACGCCGAGGTGCAAAGTAAGTTGTCCGAGCTGGGCAGCCGGTTCTCCAACCAACTGCTGGACGCCACCCAGGCCTGGACCAAGCACGTCACCGTTGATGCCGCCCTCGCCGGCCTGACCGAGTCGGCCAAAGCACAAATGGCTGCGGCCGCCCAGGCCAAGGGACTGGATGGCTGGCTGATCAACCTGGAATTCCCCAGCTACTACGCGGTGATGACCTACGCCGAAGACCGTGCCCTGCGTGAAGAAGTCTACGCGGCCTACTGCACCCGCGCCTCGGACCAAGGCCCGAATGCCGGTCAGAACGACAACGGCCCGGTGATGGAGCAGATCCTCGATCTGCGCCAGGAACTGGCCCAATTGCTGGGCTTCGCCAACTTCGCAGAACTGAGCCTGGCGACCAAGATGGCTGAGTCCAGCGATCAGGTCCTCAGCTTCCTCCGTGACCTGGCCAAGCGCAGCAAGCCGTTCGCCGCCCAGGACCTGGAACAACTGAAAGCCTTCGCCGCCGAGCAAGGCTGCCCCGACCTGCAAAGCTGGGACAGCGGTTTCTACGGTGAAAAACTGCGCCAGCAGCGTTACAGCGTGGCCCAGGAAGCCCTGCGCGCCTACTTCCCGATCGACAAGGTCCTGAGCGGCCTGTTCGCCATCGTCCAGCGTCTGTACGGCATCGAGATCGCCGAACTGAAAGGCTTCGATAGCTGGCACCCGGACGTGCGCCTGTTCGAAATCAAGGAGAACGGCCAGCACGTCGGCCGCTTCTTCTTCGATCTCTATGCCCGCGCCAACAAGCGTGGTGGCGCCTGGATGGACGGCGCCCGGGACCGTCGTCGCACCATTGATGGCGTGCTGCAAAGCCCGGTCGCCAACCTGGTGTGCAACTTCACCCCCGCCGACAGTGGCAAACCGGCACTGCTGACCCACGACGAAGTCACCACGCTGTTCCACGAATTCGGCCATGGCCTGCACCACTTGCTGACCCGCGTCGAGCACGCCGGCGTATCCGGCATCAATGGCGTGGCCTGGGATGCCGTGGAACTGCCGAGCCAGTTCATGGAGAACTGGTGCTGGGAGCCTGAAGGCCTGGCGCTGATTTCCGGCCACTACGAAACCGGAGAACCGCTGCCCCAGGACCTGCTGGAAAAGATGCTCGCGGCGAAAAACTTCCAGTCCGGCCTGATGATGGTCCGCCAGCTGGAATTCTCGCTGTTCGACTTCGAGCTGCACGCCACCCATGGCGACGGTCGCAACGTCCTGCAAGTGCTCGAGGGCGTGCGCGACGAGGTGTCGGTCATGCGTCCACCGGCCTACAACCGTTTCCCCAACAGCTTTGCCCACATCTTCGCCGGCGGCTACGCGGCGGGCTACTACAGCTATAAGTGGGCGGAAGTGCTGTCGGCCGATGCGTTCTCGAAGTTCGAGGAAGACGGCGTGCTCAACGCCGACACCGGTCGCGCTTTCCGCGAGGCGATCCTGGCCCGTGGGGGTTCCCAGGAGCCGATGGTGCTGTTCGTCGACTTCCGTGGCCGTGAGCCGTCGATTGACGCACTCTTGCGCCATAGCGGCCTGAGCGAGGACGCGGCAGCATGAGCGAGGGGCCTGTGATCACGAAAAAACGCTTTATCGCCGGGGCAGTCTGCCCGGCGTGCAGCGAGCCGGACAAGTTGATGATGTGGAACGAAGACGGCGTGCCTCATCGCGAGTGCGTCGCCTGCGGTTACTCCGACACGCTCAATGAACAAGGTCTGTCGGTGCCCAAGGAACTCGGCACCCGGGTCAACACGTCGGCGCTTAAAGTGTCGGACGCCAAGGTCCAGGCAGTGCAGTTCTTTCCCAACCCCAAGCTGAAGAAAAAAACCGACTGACATCTCCGGCATCACCTTCCGGGCCGCCCGGCCCGGGAGCGATACATATATACCGCCAGGCCTCACGCCTTCCTGCCCAGACTGGCCAGCCCAGACAGACAGGAAGGCTCTCCATGCCCCACGATGATAATCCCCTACTGCAGGCGTATGACCTGCCGCCATTTTCGCAGATTCAAGCCGAACACTTCTTACCCGCCCTCGACCGACTGCTTGCCGAAAGCCGCGATCAGGTGGCCCACATCATCAAGACCCAGACGCCCTTTCCCACCTGGGACGACCTCGTGTTGGCCATGGATGAAATCCACACACGATTGGAAGGCTTCGGTTACCTGCTGCACATTTTGACTACGACCCGGACAGGGGATGCCTGGGCCCGGGCTTCCCTGGATTGCAGTGAACGGTTACATGATTTCGTGGCTGCGCTGAAACAACACCCCACCCTGTTCGAGCTCTATCGGCGCTTGGCGGACAGTCAGATCGCCAAGCATTTCGCACCGACTCGCACGCGGGTCCTGAAGAAAATCCTGCGCCAATTTCAGCAGGACATGCCGGCAGGCCAGAGCCTGCTGAAGCTGCGCATTAAAGAGGTCCAGGGGTTATTCCTGGAAAACCTGCAAATGGCCAACCGGGCCTGGCGCAAAACCTTTGACGATGAAGCCCAGCTAAGCGGCCTGCCTTCGCGGTTCAAGCAACAGATGGCCCGTCAGGCGCGCGAAGCCGGCCAAACGGGATGGCTGCTGACGCTTAATGATGAATCGTTCGGCATCGTCACTCACTACGCCGACA
The DNA here is from genome assembly GCF_007828255.1 of Pseudomonas sp. SJZ078. Classification (NCBI taxonomy): domain Bacteria; kingdom Pseudomonadati; phylum Pseudomonadota; class Gammaproteobacteria; order Pseudomonadales; family Pseudomonadaceae; genus Pseudomonas; species Pseudomonas sp. SJZ078. The sequence goes on from NZ_VIUG01000040.1 coordinate 25,464, forward strand.
ACCGCTTCCTACGTCAACAGATGTACGAGGCCTACAGCACCCGCGCATCGGATCAAGGCCCACACGCAGGCCAGTTCGACAACACCGACGTACTCAGGCAATTGCTCGATGACCGTCATCAGTACGCCACCTCCCTGGGCTATTCGGACTTTGCCCAGCTGGCGATCGAGCCAGAGCAAGCCGCCTCCACCGAAGAAGTCATGACGTTCCTGCGGGCACAGCTCGAACGACAGCAGCGCCACTTCAAACAGGACGCCGAACAGCTCAAGGCTTTTGCCGCGCAGCAAGGTCTCAGCGACCTCCAGCCCTGGGACTACGCCTACCTGGCGAATCGACTTCGCCAGCAAGCAGCAGGCGCGTCCAAGGAAACACTGAGTGTCTGGTTTGCATTGGAGCCCACGTTTGCCCAGCTGTTGCGGATGGCGACGGAGTTGTTCGGCGTCGACTTCGTCGAGCGACAGGATGTGACGACCTGGCACCCGGACGTGCGTCTGTTCGAAGTCAGCGAGTGGGGCACGGTCATTGGCTACATCTATCTCGATCCATTTTCGGACACCAACCGAGACGGCTTTCCCAATACCACCACCCTGCGAAACCGCCATATCACCGCCGAGGGGCGCCCTAGGCATCCCATCGCCACGCTGCATGCCTGGCTGCCGCGCAGCGAAGGACCAGACCCAGTCCTGCTCGATCATCTGCAACTGCGAATCCTTTTCCATGAATTCGGCCATTGCCTGCAGCATGTCCTGACCCGCGCCGACTATCGCGATCTATCAGGCATCAACAGTCTGTCTCGCGATACCGCCGAATTTGCCGGGATCCTGTTCGAGCAATGGTGCTTCTCCAGGCAATGTCTAGTGCGGATCTCGAAGCACTACCAAACCGGAGAAAGGATGCCTGACGAGGTCGCCACTCAACTGCTGACCTTCGCCCGTACCCAGACCAGTTGGGAAACCGCGGTGCTGTTGCGCAGCGCATTATTCGACATCGAACTGCACCGCACCCACGGCGACGGACGGACCGTCCAGCAAGTATTTGACCAAGCCAACGCGCAGGTAGGGCATCTGCCGGTGTCCCCGAACGAGCGCTGGCCCAATGGCCTGGACTACTTGGTGACCGGCTACGGGGCGACGATCTACGCCTATGTCTGGGCGAAGGAACTGGCCATGAACGTGTTCCAGCGGTTCAAGCACGACGGCATATTCAACCCCACAACCGGCCGCGCGTTACGCGAAACCATTTTTGCGCCAGGTGACTCACGACCGTTATCCGTCTCCATCGCCGCCTTCTCAGGCACATCACCGATCAGCGCTCGGGAAGGATGATTTGCGGCTCAAGGTGATGGGCTGTGGTGGTCGAATTGACCCAGCTCTTCAAGGAACAAAGGGCGAACACGCTGGTGCTGCATTCACCGTTCGCCAAAGCAAGACGGAGTTTGTCCACATCGGCCTGCATCATGTAACGAACCCCATCCTTGAAGTGATGGCTGTCACCGAAACCGCCTTCGGTCATTTCGTTCAGCGCGTCCTCTTTGCTCCAGCCCTGCACCACCACCCTGTACATCGCCGCCACCAGCCCGGTGCGATCAGAACCGTGCTTGCAGTGCATCAGCACGGGCCCCTTGGCTTCGGCGGCCTGGACGGCACGCAAGGCCCGGAGGATGTCGCTGTCGTCGACATGATTGGTGCGATAAGGCAACCGTACCTGCTCGATGCCGGGGGTGGAGAGCCAGCGCGCATCGGATTCCGGCAGGAACGTAATGACCGTACCGATCCTGAGCTTCGTCAGCAGAGGCAGGGCTCCGCCATCCGGCAGGGAGCTGCGGTAAAGAGTGGGTGACATCTGGTAGAGGTTGTAATCCTTTTCCACCGGCTGCGCCCACTCGGCGGGCCTCGTTTGTACGACATCAGCGGCTTGGGCGTAAGGCCCGGCCAGCCCCATCAGCAAAGCCAGGCAACACAGAGAACGGGAGCGGAGCTTGAACATGCAGAGAAGGCCGCAAACAAAGGAATTCGAGGTGGAGCAGTTTCGACCCGTCCCGGTAAAAAACCTGTAACAAGGACGTCAAAGTGTTGTGAATTGCGGTCCGCAAATGGGCCAACATTCGCTCAGGCGCTGAATGGCACTGGTCCAATCCGAAGGCAGGCGATACTGTATGTACATACAGCATTGGAGTATTCCCCATGTCAGTTCCCCTTCCGCCTCGCGGCCGTGGCACCGCCGCCAATCCGCACAACCGCTTCGCCCCAAGTCGTTCGGTGGTCGAGGATGATGGCTGGTATCAGGAAGTACCGCTGACCCAAGGCACCGAAGTGAGTTTCGAAACGGCGAAGACCATCATCACCCGCAACACTTCGCCGGATATCCCTTTCGATCGTTCGATCAACCCGTATCGGGGCTGTGAACACGGCTGTATCTACTGCTATGCAAGGCCCAGCCATGCGTATTGGGACATGTCGCCGGGGCTGGATTTCGAAACCAGGCTGATTGCCAAGAGCAACACCGCCGACGTGCTTGAGGAGCAGCTCTCCAAGCGCGGCTATCAATGCGCGCCGATCAACCTGGGCTCCAATACCGATCCTTACCAACCCATCGAACGCGAACAGCGCATCACCCGTCGGATCCTGGAGGTGCTGCTGCGCTATCGTCATCCGGTGACCATCGTGACCAAGGGCTCGCTGATTCTGCGGGACCTGGACCTGCTCACCGAGCTGGCCCGGCAGAGACTGGTGGCAGTGATGATCAGCCTCACTACCCTGGACGATGAGCTCAAGCGTATTCTCGAACCCCGCGCTGCGGCGCCCAAGGCGCGGCTGCGAGCGATCAGGGTGATGCGGGAGGCAGGCATTCCCGTGGGGGTGTTGTGCGCGCCCATGATTCCGATGATCAACGACTGCGAAATCGAAAGCCTGCTGAACGAAGCCCATGCCGCCGGTGCCCAAAGTGCCTCTTACATCATGCTGCGCCTGCCGCTGGAAGTCGCGCCGCTGTTCGAGGAGTGGTTGCAGGCCCACTACCCGCAGCGCGCCGCCCATGTGTTGAGCCTGGTCCGCCAGAGCCGTGGCGGCGAGCTGTACGACAGCCAGTTCGGCAAACGCATGCGCGGCGAAGGTCCCTTTGCCGACCTGCTGGCCCAGCGCTTCGCCAAGGCGATCAAGCGCTTGGGCCTCGACCGGCGCGAAGGTTACAATCTCGACTGCGAGGCGTTTTGTCCGCCGGGTCGGCAGATGTCGCTGATTTGACTGAAGTTGCCCAGCAGCACAGGTCGGACAGGAAGGCACCTGCACTTTAGGTCATGCCCGAAATCATTGTCCTAGAGCCTCCGATTCAGTTTGAGTTAAGTTTCAACCGCTACCTTATTCATCGAGTGACTGACGGGTCGAACCCTTCGACCTGGATGTTTTTTAACCAGCCACTGGCGTTATGAGGATGAATCATGAGTGACAAGGATAAACAGCCGTTGGCTGCGTCGGCTTCAGCCCAACCCGAGGCGGAAACCGCCGATGCAGCGCTGCAGCATATTGTTGACGGCTTTTTGCATTTCCATCACGAAGTCTTCCCGCAGCAGGAAGAACTCTTCAAGAAACTCGCCACCGCCCAATCGCCCCGAGCGATGTTCATCACCTGCGCCGATTCGCGCATCGTGCCCGAGCTGATCACCCACAGCTCCCCAGGCGACTTGTTCGTGACCCGCAACGTCGGCAACGTCGTTCCGCCTTATGGACAAATGAACGGCGGCGTCTCCACCGCCATCGAATATGCCGTGCTGGCCCTTGGGGTACAGCACATCATTGTGTGCGGCCATTCCGATTGCGGCGCCATGCGTGCGGTGCTCAACCCTGAAACCCTGGAAAGAATGCCCACGGTCAAAGCCTGGCTGCGCCACGCCGAAGTGGCCAAGACCATGGTCCACGACAACTGCCCATGCGGCGACGAAAAACAGACCATGCCCGTCCTCACCGAAGAAAACGTGATCGCACAGTTGCAGCATCTGCGAACGCACCCTTCGGTGGCCTCGCGCATGGCCAGCGGCCAGTTGTTCATCCATGGCTGGGTGTACAACATCGAGACCAGCGAGATCAAAGCCTTCGATGCGGACCAGGGTCGTTTCCTGCCGCTCGATGGCAGCCATCCGATCCCGGTCGCGACGCCCAAAGCGCGCTTCTAATCGCTCCTAAATAAATCCTTGCGTGGTCAAGCCTTCCTGCTCTTCGAGCGGGCGGGCCTTGCCATGCCTGAAGAATCTTCGGGAGAGTCACCATGCGTGCTGCTCAATTGAAAGCTGTTCTGCCACGGGAGCTGCTGGCTTCGGTGGTTGTGTTTCTGGTGGCGCTGCCCTTGTGCATGGGCATTGCCATTGCCTCCGGCCTGCCGCCCGCCAAGGGTCTGATCACCGGCATCGTCGGCGGTCTGATCGTGGGCTTTCTCGCCGGTTCGAAGTTGCAAGTCAGCGGGCCGGCCGCCGGGTTGGCAGTGCTGGTTTTCGAACTGGTGCGCCAACATGGCGTAGGCATGCTCGGGCCGATCCTGTTGCTGGCCGGGTTCCTGCAATTGCTGGCCGGGCGTTTTCGCCTGGGCTGCTGGTTCCGGGTCACCGCACCTGCTGTGGTCTATGGGATGCTGGCGGGTATCGGCGTACTGATCGTGCTGTCCCAGGTTCATGTGATGCTCGATGCGGCGCCCAAGCCGTCAGGGCTGGATAACCTGACGGCGTTCCCCGGCGCAGTCGCCCAGGCGTTGCCGTCGTTCGGCTGGCAGGCCGGCCTGCTGGGTCTGTCGACGATTGCAGTGATGTGGCTGTGGGAAAAGTTTCGCCCTCATAGCCTGCGCTTCATACCCGGCGCCTTGCTCGGCGTAAGCTTGGCCACCGTTGCCAGCCTCGTGCTGGCCCTGCAGGTCAAGCGGGTCGAAGTGCCGGACAACCTCGCTGAAGCCATCGATTGGCTGCGCCCCGCAGACCTGATGAACCTGGCTGATCCAATGTTGCTGGTCGCTGCCCTGACGGTCGCGTTCATCGCCAGCGCCGAAACCCTGCTGTCGGCGGCCGCCGTGGACCGCATGCACAGCGGCGAGCGGGCAGACTTCGACCGCGAACTGTCCGCCCAAGGCATCGGCAACATGCTCTGCGGCCTGCTTGGTGCCTTGCCGATGACCGGGGTGATCGTACGCAGTTCGGCCAACGTCCAGGCCGGGGCCACTACGCGGATGTCGACGATTTTCCATGGCCTGTGGTTGCTGCTTTTTGTCCTGTTGCTGTCCAGTGTGCTGCAAAGCATTCCGGTGGCGAGCCTGGCGGGCGTGCTGGTCTACACCGGCTTCAAATTGGTGGACCTCAAGGCGTTTCGCGGCCTGGGCCGTTATGGCCGGATGCCGATGTTCACCTATGCCGCGACGGCGTTGGCGATCATCTTCACCGACCTGCTGACCGGCGTGCTGATCGGCTTCGGCCTGACCCTGGCGAAACTGGCCTGGAAAGCTTCGCGACTGAAAATCAGCCTGGTCGATCTTCCTCAGGAAGGTGAGATGGAACTGCGCCTGGTCGGTGCGGCGACCTTTCTCAAGGTGCCGGCGCTGACCCAGGTGCTGGGCACCATCCCCCAAGGCGTGACGGTGCACGTGCCGCTCAACAACCTGAGCTACATCGACCACTCCTGCCTGGAGCTGTTGGAAGAATGGGGCCGGGCGAACGCCAGCAAAGGATCGAAGCTGCTGATCGAATCCCGCGGGCTCAAGCGCCGGTTGGAGGGACGCTTGCGGACAACGGCCGGGGTTGGTGCAGCCTCTGCCTGACACGCTGATGAACGAATGTGGGAGCGGGCTTGCTCGCGAAGGCGGTGTAACAGCTAACCAAGAGGCTGTCTGACACTCCGCTTTCGCGAGCAAGCCCGCTCCCACAGATTGGCACTTGGAACAGGTGTACCCACGTACACCTGTCAGCTATGACAGTAGACGCATCCGTTGAGCCAGATTTAGTTTGTAGAGGAGGTATCTTCCCTATCTCCCATGGAGCATTCCATGAACTACACACTGGTATACAAGTTCAACGACTCTAATGAAGATGGCGTGTCCGAAGCCATAATCTCTCGCTATAACAATGGCTACAGGCCTGGGCTCAAGCCCGATGTCGTCGTCACGGCCTATGCCGATGCCAATGGCAGATATGAAACCGCTGAAGGTGTGGATGATGTCGAAGGCGACGACGACATCGACGCAGATGACGCGTCCTACTACACCCTTGCCGCCGACCTGGCCAGCGCCATGGTCACGTTGAGTAGCATGGATGAGAAGCGGCTGTACAAATGCATCATGGTTTCGTTTGGCAGCAATAGCCAGAACGCTGCACTACCCGACGTCAATATCGGCCTCTACAAGAAAGATTCCGACATGACCGCCCCCGACTCAGTCGTGACGGTCAGCGGCTACAACAAAGGACTCTATCGAGAAGTCGTCAACGCCAACGACGCCGACAGCGATGGCGACACTGACCTGGACGATCACTTGATCTATCGGAAGATCGCGAATTCCTTTGCCTCGATGAGAGATTTCAAGGCTTGAAAGCGGAGCGCATCCTGATGAACAAATGTGGGAGCGGGCTTGCTCGCGAAAGCGGTGTATCAGCTAACGAAGTGGTTGTCTGACACTCCGCTTTCGCGAGCAAGCCCGCTCCCACAGGGTTTTGTAACAAATACAGCTTTTTGTGGAGAATCAGCTCTGGATCAAGCCGCCGGCTGATCCAGCTCCAACCCCACACCCAAGCGCCGCGACATGCACGGCCAGCGCTTCCAGGCGGCGCCGGTGTGCGGGCTGCTGAGTTTCTCGCGATAGGTTTCCACCGACTCCAAGGCAAATGTCTCGTCGTTGAGCATCTCGTCAAAGGCGTGATGCACCACTTCATCGAGCTGGTTGGCAAAGGCTTCGCCGATCAACTGGTGGGCAATCAGATTGGCGACCGTCATGTCCAAGGGGATCAATGGCTGGCCGAAATGCTTGATGTACAGGTCGTTGACCTCTTCGACGAATCGATGGGCCAGGTAGGCTTCGTCCAAGAGGCTGTCGAGCCCGACATGGCCGGCCATGATCGTCGGCGGCTGGAGGAAATACTGTTCGGCGATTTTCAGCACCGGTTTGATTTGCGGCTCGATGCCCGCCTCCTTGGCGACCTCGTTGGCTGCATCCAGCAGGTCGGGAACTTCATCGATGTAGGCGGCGACAAACCGCGCCAGGACGTCGTTGGCGTTCGTCTCTGGCAATTGGATAGCCCGGTGCAGGTGCGGTAACTGGCTTTCCAGCTGACGGGCCAACTGGCCAGTCTCGGCTTCGTGTTGTTGGGCTTTTTGGATCTGCTCGCGCAATGCGGCGGTGTTCATGACAACTCCAGGAAAACAAAGGCAATGAAATAGGGAAGACATAACTTAGCTGGCGAATAAACACGCCTAAGACCTATTTGTCATAACTGCCTCTTCCTTGATGCGTCGCTGTTATATCGGTTTGCCATCATCTGGTTTCGCATCCTTCTCCATTCGCGGCTTCCAGCGCAAGTCCTGTCTGTTTCAAACGATTTACGCCATCGCGTTGCGAGGTTGCAGTCGCTGTCTATACTCGGTTCTGAATGGAGTTAGCTGATGAACCCGATGTACGGCAGCAAGGCATGGCGGTTCGAGTTCGTAGTCTGATGTAGCCGCTCTCCTTGCCGCAGGCTTTATGCCTACGGGATAACAAGAACGATAAGGGGAACCCGCAATGACGCGACATCCACATGTTTGGATGGGCCTCCTGTTGTGTTCGATTTTCAGCCAGGCGCAAGCTGCCTGGACTGTGAATATGGCGCCTGGAGCGACACAGATCAGCAATGCAGTATTCGACCTGCACATGACCATCTTCTGGATCTGTGTAGTGATCGGCCTCATCGTCTTCGGCGCCATGTTCTGGTCGATGATGATGCACCGCCGCTCCACCGGCCAGAACGCGGCCCACTTCCACGAAAACACCCGCGTCGAGATTCTCTGGACCATCGTGCCCTTCCTGATCCTGGTGGCCATGGCGATTCCCGCCACCGCGACCCTGATCAAGATGTACGACTCCAGCGAGTCGGAGATCGATATCCAGATCACCGGCTACCAGTGGAAGTGGCATTACAAATACCTGGGCCAGGACGTCGAGTTCTTCAGCAACCTGGCCACCCCCGCCGACCAGATCCATAACCAGAGCACCAAGGGCGAACACTACCTGCTGGAAGTCGACAAGCCACTGGTGCTGCCGGTCGACGCCAAGGTGCGCTTTCTGGTGACCTCCGCCGACGTGATCCATTCCTGGTGGGTACCGGCCTTCGCGGTCAAGCGCGACGCCATCCCCGGCTTCGTCAACGAGGCCTGGACCAAGATCGACAAGCCCGGCATTTATCGCGGCCAATGCGCCGAGCTGTGCGGCAAGGACCACGGTTTCATGCCCATCGTGGTCGAGGTCAAGAGCAAACCCGACTATGAAAAATGGCTGGGCGAACGCAAGGCTGAAGCCGCGCAGCTCAAAGAGTTGACCAGCAAGGAATGGACCCTGGAAGAACTCAAGGAACGTGGTGACAAGATCTACCACACCACCTGCGTAGCCTGTCACCAGGCCGAAGGCCAAGGCCTGCCACCGATGTTCCCAGCGCTCAAGGGCTCGAAGATCGCCACCGGGCCGAAGGCCGATCACCTGAGCATTGTCTTCCACGGCAAACCGGGGACCGCCATGGCCGCATTCGGCAAGCAATTGTCGGAGGTCGATATCGCCGCCGTCGTGACCTATGAACGAAACGCCTGGGGCAACAACAAGGGCGACATGGTCACGCCTAAAGAAGTGCTGGAACTCAAACAGGCGGAAAGCAAATGAGCCGGCCTGACGTGTGTTCCCGCAACCGGTCGGGGCTCATCGCCCCGCGCCGTCCAGCCCATCCGTTCGAAGGAGACAGGACATGAGTGCTGTGATCGATGACCACGGTCATGCCGGCGCCGACCACGCCCACGGCCCCGCCAAGGGTCTGATGCGCTGGGTACTGACCACCAACCACAAGGATATCGGCACGCTGTACCTGTGGTTCGCCTTCTCCATGTTCCTGCTGGGCGGCTCGTTCGCCATGGTGATCCGCGCCGAGCTGTTCCAGCCCGGCCTGCAGATCGTGGAACCGGCATTCTTCAACCAGATGACCACCATGCATGGCCTGGTGATGGTCTTCGGCGCGGTGATGCCGGCCTTCGTCGGCCTCGCCAACTGGATGATCCCGTTGATGATCGGCGCGCCGGACATGGCCTTGCCGCGCATGAACAACTTCAGCTTCTGGTTGTTGCCGGCCGCATTCCTGCTGCTGGTGTCCACGCTGTTCACCGCCGGCGGCGGGCCGAACTTCGGCTGGACCTTCTACGCCCCTCTGTCCACCACCTATGCGCCGGAAAGCGTGACGTTCTTCATCTTCGCCATCCACCTGATGGGGATCAGCTCGATCATGGGCGCGATCAACGTGATCGCCACCATCCTCAACCTGCGCGCCCCCGGCATGACCCTGATGAAAATGCCGCTGTTCGTCTGGACCTGGCTGATCACCGCGTTCCTGCTGATCGCGGTGATGCCGGTGCTGGCCGGTTGCGTGACGATGATGCTGATGGACATCCATTTCGGCACCAGCTTCTTCAGTGCCGCCGGCGGCGGTGATCCGGTGCTGTTCCAACACGTGTTCTGGTTCTTCGGGCACCCCGAGGTGTACATCATGATCCTGCCGGCCTTCGGTGCCGTCAGCTCGATCATCCCGGCGTTCTCGCGCAAGCCGCTGTTCGGCTACACCTCGATGGTCTACGCCACGGCGGCCATTGCGTTCCTGTCGTTCATCGTCTGGGCGCACCACATGTTCGTGGTGGGCATTCCACTGGTGGGCGAGCTGTTCTTCATGTACGCCACCCTGCTGATCGCCGTGCCCACCGGGGTGAAGGTGTTCAACTGGGCCAGCACCATGTGGCAGGGCTCGCTGACCTTCGAGACGCCGATGCTGTTCGCCGTGGCGTTCGTGATCCTGTTCTCCATCGGTGGTTTCTCAGGGCTGATGCTGGCCATCGCCCCGGCGGACTTCCAGTACCAGGACACTTACTTCGTGGTCGCGCATTTCCATTACGTGCTGGTGCCCGGCGCGATCTTCGGGATCTTCGCCTCGGCCTACTACTGGCTGCCGAAATGGACCGGCCACATGTACGACGAAACCCTCGGCAAGCTGCACTTCTGGCTGTCGTTCATCGGGATGAACATGGCGTTCTTCCCCATGCACTTCGTCGGCCTGGCGGGCATGCCCCGGAGGATTCCGGATTACAACCTGCAATTCGCCGACTTCAACATGGTGTCGTCCATCGGCGCGTTCATGTTCGGCACTACGCAGATCTTCTTCCTGTTCATCGTGATCAAGACCATCCGCGGCGGCGAGCCGGCACCGGCCAAGCCGTGGGATGGGGCCGAAGGGCTGGAATGGAGCGTGCCGTCGCCGGCGCCGTATCACACCTTTACTACGCCGCCGGAAGTGAAATGAGATGACACATAGGCCTCCTGTGGGAGCGGGCTTGCTCGCGAAACGGCCGACGCGGTCTGACGGAAATACCGCGTTATCGTTCTTCGCGAGCAAGCCCGCTCCCACAGGGTCCGGTGCACGGGATGGAAACCATGGCTGATTCGATTTCGATGAAAAAACTGGTCACCCGCCTGATGATCGTGGTGGTGGCGATGTTCGTCTTCGGTTTTGCCCTAGTGCCGATCTACGACGTGATGTGCAAAGCGTTCGGCATCAATGGCAAGACCGCCGGGCAGTACGAGGGCGAGCAGGTGGCCGATGCATCGCGGCAGGTTCGCGTGCAGTTCCTGTCGACCAATGCGGTGGACATGCCCTGGGACTTCTACCCCAAGGGCGATCAACTGGTGGTGCAGCCGGGCGCGGTGAACGAGATGGTCTTCGTGGCCCACAACCCCACCGACCGGCCGATGAGCGCCCAGGCCGTTCCGAGCATCGCGCCGAGCACCGCGGCGGCGTATTTCCACAAGACCGAATGCTTTTGTTTTACCCAGCAAGTGCTGCAACCCGGTGAACGGATCGAAATGCCCATGCGCTTCATCGTCGACCGGGACATGCCCAAGGATGTGAAGCACCTGACGCTGTCCTACACGCTGTTCGATATCACCGCTCGTCATCCACCGGTGGCTCAAAACACTGAACGATAGCGTGCCCGATAAGGAGAACAATAAATGGCAACTCACGAACACTATTACGTTCCGGCCCAGAGCAAATGGCCGATCATCGCCACGGTCGGGATGTTCGTCACGGTGTATGGCCTGGCGACCTGGTTCAACGACCTGAAGGCGGCTCGACCGGAATCCCACGGCCCGCTGATCTTCTTTGTCGGCGGCCTGCTGCTGGCCTACATGCTGTTCGGCTGGTTCGGCGCGGTGGTCAAGGAAAGCCGCGCCGGGCTGTACAGCCCACAGCTCGATCGCTCGTTTCGCTGGGGCATGAGCTGGTTCATCTTTTCCGAGGTGATGTTCTTCATCGCCTTCTTCGGCGCGCTGTTCTACGTGCGCCACGTCTCGGGACCGGCCCTGGGCGGCGAAGGCACCAAGGGCCTGGCCCATATGCTCTGGCCGAACTTCCAGTTCACCTGGCCCTTGCTGAACAACCCCGACCCGAAACTCTTCCCGGCCCCCAAGGAAGTCATCAGCCCCTGGGGCCTGCCGCTGCTCAACACCGTGTTGCTGGTCAGCTCCAGCGTCACGGTCACCATCGCCCACCACGCCTTGAAAAAAGGCCACCGTGGCGCGCTGAAGCTGTGGCTGGCGATCACCGTACTACTGGGTTGCGCGTTCCTGGGCTTCCAGGCTGAAGAATACATCCACGCCTACAAGGAACTGGGCCTGACCCTGGGCTCCGGGGTCTACGGCGCGACGTTCTTCATGCTCACGGGTTTTCACGGCGCCCACGTCACCATCGGCACGATCATTTTGTTCGTGATGCTGATGCGCATCATGCGCGGGCACTTCGACAACGAGCATCAGTTCGGCTTCGAGGCGGCGAGCTGGTACTGGCACTTCGTCGATGTGGTGTGGATCGGCTTGTTCATCTTCGTCTACGTGCTCTAGCGCTGTTTTTACCAGGGTGCGTGGGACACCAACTGGCCGCTGAAGAAGCCCCAGGCGATCAAGCCGACGGTGACAGCGGCCAGGCTGACCCGAATCGCCAGGGCGATCATCAGGCGATTGGAATCGCTTTCGTCCTTGACCAGAAAAAACAGGCCGCTGAACAGGCTGGTAACCGTGGCGATCAGCATCAGGACGATGGCTGCTTTTAGCATCAGGGACACTCCGGGGGGACGCGATGCACGTGAGTATAGCTTTCCCGTTCGATGACTTTCGGGCGGCACCATGAAAGGCTTCCGGCCGGGGCTCGTGCCGTCACTGGTGGTGGCCATCCTGGTGCCGGTGATGGTGTGCCTGGGCTTCTGGCAATTGAGCCGGGGCGAACAGAAACGCGTGCTCATGGCGAACTACGCCGAGCGTCGCGTGGCGCTGCCGATGGACAGCGCCGAGCTGCAGCAGACGGCGGACCCGGCCTTTCGACCGGTGCAGCTCAGCGGTCAGTTCGACCCCGAGCACAGCATCCTGCTGGATAACCGCCAGCACGACGGCAAGGTCGGCGTCGAGTTGCTGCAACCCTTTCTCGACCACCGGACCGGGCTGTGGCTGTTGGTCAATCGGGGTTGGCTGCCGTGGCCGGACCGCCGCACCCCGCCGGCCTTCGACACCCCCGAACAGCCCCTGAACCTGGAGGCCTGGGTCTACGTCGCACCCGGCACCACGTTCCAACTCCACGCCGACCCCAGCGGTGCACCGTGGCCACGCCTGGTCACCGCCATCGAGCCGGACAAGCTCTGGGCCGAGCTGGGCCGCCACGGTTTCGCCTATGAATTGCGCCAACAAGGCGGCCCCGGCGTCTACCGGACCGATTGGCCGGTGGTGAGCATGGGGCCGGAAAAGCACCTCGGTTATGCCGTGCAGTGGTTCGCCATGGCGGCGGCACTGTTCGGCCTTTTTCTTTATCTCGGATGGCATAACGCAGGGAGACACCATGGGAAGCGCCATGAATCCAACCAACACGTCTGAGGCACCCTCGGCCCACAGCCGCCGCAAGGGCCGTCTGCAATTGCTGCTGATCGTGTTCGGGGTCGTCGGCCCGATGATCCTGGCCACCGGCATGTACAAATTCCAGTTCTGGGTGCCGGACAGCCGCAGCTACCACGGCGAACTGATCGGCACCGGTCAGACCCGCGCCGAGATCGGCGTACAGGCCGATGAACAGCGCTGGCAGATCCTCGTCACGGCGCCGAAGGAATGCTCGGTGGACTGCCGGCAACTGGTCTACCTGGCCCGGCAGGTGCAGATCGGCCTCGGTCGCGACGCTTCCCGCGCCAGCCATGCCCTGGCCATCGCCCAACCGTTGGATGCCGAATATGACGCCCAACTGCAACGCGAATACCCGCAACTGCAACGCTACCCGCTGGACCTGCCGGTCTATCAGAAAGATGTTCAGAACACCGACGGCGCCCAACTGTGGATCATCGATCCCCACAGCAACCTGGTGCTGCGCTACGACGCCCGGGTCAAGGGCAAGGACCTGCTCAACGACCTGCGGCACCTGTTGAAACTGTCGAACATCGGATGAGGGCATCGACATGGCCAAACCAGGATTTCGCCTTGCGCTGTTTGCCACGCTGCTGGCACTGATCGTCGTATTGCTGGGCGCCTACACCCGCCTGACCCACGCCGGCCTCGGTTGCCCGGACTGGCCCGGCTGCTACGGGTTCATCAGCGTGCCCAAGAGCGAAGCCCAACTGGCCCATGCCGAGCTGCATTTTCCCGACGCCCCGGTGGAAGCCCACAAGGGCTGGAACGAGATGGTCCATCGCTACTTCGCCGGGACCCTGGGCTTGATGATCGTAGCGTTGGCGGCACGGTCCTGGATGAACCGCCACCGCCCGGGCCAGCCATTGAAGTTGCCGTTGTTCCTGCTGGCGGTGGTTTTCGCGCAAGCGGCATTCGGCATGTGGACCGTAACCCTGAAGTTATGGCCGCAGGTGGTGACCGGACATTTGCTGGGCGGCTTCGCGACGCTGAGCCTGCTGTTCCTGCTCACCTTGCGACTGTCCGGGGTGCTGCCGGCGCTGACCGTGCCCAAGCGCTTGCAACACTGGGCCACGGCCGGGCTGCTGCTGGTGATCGGCCAGATCGCCCTGGGCGGCTGGGTCAGCTCCAATTACGCCGCGGTGGCCTGCATCGACTTCCCCACCTGCCACGGCCAATGGCTGCCACCGGCGGATTTCGCCAACGGCTTCCACCTGACCCAACACATCGGCCCGAACTATCTGGGCGGCCAACTCGACAGCGATGCGCGCACCGCCATCCACCTGACCCATCGTATCGGCGCCTTGCTGGTGACCCTGGTGTTACTGGGGCTGGCCTGGCAGTTGAGAAGGGTCGGCATGACCCGGCTGGCTGGCCTGGTGCTGGTCGCCTTGGCCGCGCAGATCACCCTGGGCATCAGCAACGTGCTCTTCCACCTGCCACTGCCGGTGGCCGTCGCCCACAACGCCGGGGGCGCCGCGCTGCTGCTGACCCTGGTGCTGGTCAACTATCACGCCCGCACCAGCCTGGTCCGGGTCAAGCATCCGGTCCCGCTGCGCTGGCGGTTCAATCCGCATAAACACAGCGTCAGCCCCATCACCATTAAAGGAGAGATGCCATGGCAACCCTGACCGGTACACGCCACAGCCGGGCGATCTGGCGCGATTACCTGGAGCTGACCAAACCCAAGGTGGTGGTGCTGATGCTCATCACCTCGCTGGTGGGCATGTTCCTCGCCACCCGCGCCGGGGTGCCGTGGACCGTGCTGGTGTTCGGCAACCTGGGCATCGCCCTGTGTGCCGGCGGCGCGGCGGCGGTCAACCACGTGGTGGACCGACGCATCGACGCCGTCATGGCCCGCACCCACAAACGCCCCCTGGCCGAAGGCCGCGTCTCCCCCGCCGCCGCCCTGACCTTCGCCCTGGCGTTGGCCGTGGCCGGGCAAGCGTTGCTACTGGCCTTCACCAACCCGCTGACCGCCTGGCTGACCCTGGCTTCCTTGCTCGGTTACGCGGTGGTCTACACCGGCTTCCTCAAACGGGCCACACCGCAAAACATCGTCATCGGCGGCCTCGCCGGCGCCGCACCACCGCTGCTGGGTTGGGTCGCCGCCACCGGCCACGTCAGCGCCGAACCGCTGTTGCTGGTGCTGATCATCTTCGCCTGGACCCCGCCGCACTTCTGGGCCCTGGCGATCCACCGCAAAGAGGAATACGCCAAGGCCGACATCCCGATGCTGCCGGTCACCCACGGCGAGCACTACACCAAAATCCATATCCTGCTCTACACCCTGGTGCTGCTGGCGGTGAGCCTGATGCCGTTCGTGATCCAGATGAGCGGCCTGCTCTACCTGGTTTGCGCCCTGGTACTCGGCGCCCGGTTCCTGCAATGGGCCGTGGTGTTGTACCGTGGCAGTCGGCCGCACGCGGCGATCAACACGTTCAAGTACTCTATCTACTACTTGTTCCTGCTGTTCATCGCCCTGCTTGTAGATCACTACTTATTGTTGAGCCTATGACCCGAACCCAGAAAACCGTCTTCATCCTCGTGGCCGTGATCGCACTGATCCTCGGCCTGACCATCAACAAGGTGCTGACCGGCAAAGGCCAGGGCGACCAAACGGCCCTGATCGACGCCGGCATCATCCTGCTGCCCCAGGCCCGCACCCTGCCGGACGTGAAAATGACCGACCAGGACGGCCAGCCCGTGGCAGTGGATGGTTTGAAGGATAAATGGAGCCTGCTGTTCTTCGGCTACACCTTCTGCCCGGACATCTGCCCCACCACCCTCGCCCAACTGCGCCAGATCAAGAGCGAGTTGCCAAAAGAGGCTGTGGATAAGTTGCAGATTGTACTGGTGAGCGTCGACCCGAACCGCGACACGCCCAAGCAGCTCAAGCAGTACCTGGGGTACTTCGATCCGCAGTTCAAAGGCCTCACTGCTTCATCCATCGAAGACCTGCAAAAATTGGCGAATGCAGTGAGCATACCGTTCATCCCGGCGGACACCAGCAAGCCCAACTACACAGTGGATCACAGCGGCAACCTCGCCGTGATCGGTCCAGACGGCACCCAGCGTGGCTTCATCCGTGCGCCGTTGAATAACCAGAAATTGGTGGCGCAGTTGCCAGAGATGCTCAAGCGCAAATAGCACCCCCAGGGGCATGCCGCTCAACCAAGCCATGCCGATCCCTTGTGGTGAGGAAATTCATTGTTGTAGGGAACCTCATTGTGGCGAGGGGATTTATCCCCGCTGGGCTGCGCAGCAGCCCCCCAAAAAGCTGAATGCGGTCTACATGGCACAACGCGATGGCCGGGTCAGGGCAACAGGCCTCCAGCCCCCAATCTCTCTGTGGGAGCAACTGTCTTGGATGATTTATTTAGCCATTCTTTTTCAAGGCAGCAAAAGCTCTCACAGCTCTTGGCAGTGCAGATATCTGGAGAG
>NZ_VIUG01000041.1:0-40122 GCF_007828255.1 Pseudomonas sp. SJZ078
CAAGGCCAGGGCGGCCGAGGACAGTGAAGATTTCCAAAACTCGGTATCCGGTAGATCGTAAGGCCGCTCCGCTTAAGTGAACAGCATTACGCTCAATGAGCGGGCTTTTTGCTGGTGACCTGGCGTTCAGTATTCCAGATCATCGAATATGGCGCAGCGGACGGGACTCGAACCCGCGACCCCCGGCGTGACAGGCCGGTATTCTAACCGACTGAACTACCGCTGCGCGTAACACTGAAAGCTTGGTGGGTGATGACGGGATCGAACCGCCGACATTCTGCTTGTAAGGCAGACGCTCTCCCGGCTGAGCTAATCACCCTGCACTTTCGATGCGGGGCGCATTCTCTCACAGTTTTTTGTAATGTGCTGATTTAATTAGCAAAATCAGAAAAAATGATGAGCGCGCACCACAGCATCGCAAATAGCAAAAAGCCCGCATCAGCGGGCTTTCTGGTGGTCATCTGGCGTTCAGTGTTCCAGATACCGAATATGGCGCAGCGGACGGGACTCGAACCCGCGACCCCCGGCGTGACAGGCCGGTATTCTAACCGACTGAACTACCGCTGCGCGTAACACTTGAAACGAATGGTGGGTGATGACGGGATCGAACCGCCGACATTCTGCTTGTAAGGCAGACGCTCTCCCGGCTGAGCTAATCACCCTTCGCTTTCGGTGTGGCGCGCATTCTACGGAGCGTCCTCCAAGCTGGCAAGCACTTTTTAAATTAATTTTCTCAGGTCTTCCAAAGGCTTAGCGAAGGGTTGGCCTATGGTCCCGCGAAGAGAATAATGCGCTCCTTTGTATAAAGGAGAGACTCACCCCATGTGGTTCAAAAACCTGCTTATCTATCGCCTGACCCAAGATCTGCCTTTTGATGCCGAGGCGTTGGAAACTGCACTGGCCAGCAAACTGGCGCGTCCATGTGCAAGCCAGGAGTTGACCACTTACGGTTTCGTCGCGCCGTTCGGCAAAGGCGAAGACGCTCCCCTGGTGCATGTCAGCCAGGATTTCCTGTTGATCGCCGCACGCAAGGAAGAACGCATCCTGCCTGGCAGCGTCGTACGCGATGCCGTGAAGGAAAAGGTCGAAGAGATCGAAGCCGAACAAATGCGCAAGGTCTATAAAAAGGAACGGGACCAGATCAAGGATGAAATCATCCAGGCGTTCCTGCCGCGCGCATTCGTTCGTCGCTCCTCCACCTTCGCTGCCATCGCACCGAAACAGGGGCTGATCCTGGTCAACTCCGCCAGCCCGAAACGCGCCGAAGACCTGCTTTCCACCCTGCGCGAGGTCATCGGCTCGCTGCCGGTGCGTCCGCTGACGGTCAAGACCGCACCGACCGCCATCATGACCGACTGGGTCAAGACCCAGAAAGCCGCGGATGACTTCTTCGTGCTGGACGAATGCGAACTGCGCGACACCCATGAAGACGGTGGCATCGTGCGCTGCAAGCGCCAGGACCTGACCAGCGACGAAATCCAGCTGCACCTCAACACCGGCAAGGTGGTGACGCAGTTGTCGCTGGCCTGGCAGGACAAGCTGTCTTTCGTTCTCGACGACAAGATGGTGGTCAAGCGCCTGAAGTTCGAAGATCTGTTGCAGGACCAGGCGGAGCAGGACGGTGGCGATGAAGCCCTCGGCCAATTGGACGCCAGCTTCACGCTGATGATGTTGACCTTCGGCGAATTCCTGCCGGCGCTGGTTGAAGCGTTGGGTGGGGAAGAGACGCCGCAGGGGATTTAACGGCTGGTGATATCCACTGTGGGAGCGGGCTTGCTCGCGAAAGCGGTGTACCAGTTAACGATTACGTCGACTGATACACCGCTTTCGCGAGCAAGCCCGCTCCCACAATTGTTTGTGTGTTTCATTTTGATAACAAGGATCTGGCCATGCGCGCATTGGCAGCACTGAGCCGCTTTGTCGGCAATACCTTCGCTTACTGGGTACTGATCTTCGCGGTGGTGGCGTTCCTGCTGCCGGCCTGGTTCATCGGCTTGAAAGGCGCCATCGTGCCGCTGCTCGGGCTGGTGATGTTCGGCATGGGCCTGACCCTCAAGCTCGAAGACTTCGCCGAAGTCGCCCGTCATCCATGGCGCGTGGCCCTGGGGGTGGTCGCGCATTTCGTGATCATGCCCGGTGTGGCGTGGTTGCTCTGCCAGGCGTTCCACCTGCCGCCGGAAATCGCCGTCGGCGTGATCCTGGTGGGTTGCTGCCCGAGCGGCACCTCGTCGAACGTCATGACCTGGTTGGCCCGAGGCGACCTGGCCCTGTCGGTCGCCATCGCCGCCGTCACCACCCTGCTCGCGCCGCTGCTCACGCCCGCTCTGATCTGGCTGCTGGCCTCGGCCTGGTTGCCGGTGTCGTTCATGGAGCTGTTCTGGTCGATCCTGCAAGTGGTGCTGTTGCCGATCGTCCTGGGCGTGGTTGCGCAACGACTGCTGGGGGACAAGGTTCGTCACGCGGTGGAAGTGTTGCCGTTGGTATCGGTGGTGAGCATCGTCATCATTGTCACCGCTGTCGTCGCCGCCAGCCAGGCGAAAATCGCTGAGTCGGGTCTGTTGATCATGGCGGTAGTGATGTTGCACAACAGCTTCGGTTTCCTGCTGGGCTACTTCACCGGCCACCTGTTCAAGCTGCCGCTGGCCCAGCGTAAATCCCTGGCGCTGGAAGTCGGCATGCAGAACTCCGGCCTGGGTGCTGCCCTGGCGAGTGCGCACTTTTCGCCGCTGGCGGCGGTGCCCAGTGCGTTGTTCAGCGTCTGGCACAACATCTCCGGAGCACTGCTCTCGACCTACTTCCGCCGCATGAGCGAAAAGCAGGACCGCGAGACGCTCGCCAGCCAACAGACGGCGGACTGAGGCAGACTTGATCGAGTGCCCGATCATGGGCACTCTATCTCGCCAGTGCGGGGACGACCCCGCAGCTTGTATCAACTTTTAATCCGGGGACGACCCCATCCATTCATGGAGGTGCGTAATGTCCTGGATCATTCTGTTTTTTGCCGGCCTGTTCGAAGTCGGCTGGGCCGTCGGCCTGAAATACACCGACGGTTTCAGCCGCCCGCTCCCTACCGCGTTGACGATTGCCGCCATGGCGATCAGCCTCGGCCTGCTCGGCCTTGCGATGAAAGAACTGCCACTGGGTACCGCCTATGCGATCTGGACCGGGGTCGGCGCCGTGGGCACGGTGATCGCCGGGATCATTCTGTTTGGTGAGTCGATGGCGCTGGTTCGGTTGGTCAGTGTGGCGTTGATCGTAGCGGGGCTGATCGGGCTTAAAGTCAGCGCCTAGGCCACTACCGCTATCGTCGGATCGCCGCCCGGAGCAGGCTCGCTCCCACAGGGGTCTGCGGTGCACTGAGATTCTATGCCTTGGCACAAACCTGTGGGAGCGGGCTTGCTCGCGAAACATCGAGAGGCCGCAGCCTCTCTATCTGACCGTCCCGCGCAACTCACCCACCACCGCTTGCAGCTTGACCGGCTCAGCCATTTCCACCGCCACCGCGGGACCTGCCACCAGGGTCACCCGCGACCAGAACCGCCGGAACAACCCCTTGGCCGGATCGCGGCTGAAGAAACTGCCCCACAAGCCTTGCAGCGCGAGAGGAATCACCGGCACCGGGGTTTCCTGGAGGATGCGCGTCAAGCCGCTCTTGAACTCATTGATCTCACCGTCGGCGGTCAGTTTTCCTTCAGGGAAGATGCACACCAACTCACCTTCCGCGAGGTACTGGGCGATGCGCTTGAAGGCCTTTTCGTAGATGTGAATATCTTCCTGGCGCCCGGCAATCGGAATGGTTCCGGCAGTACGGAAGATGAAATTCAGCACCGGCAGATTGTAGATCTTGTAGTACATCACGAAGCGAATCGGCCGACGCACCGCGCCGCCAATCAGCAACGCATCGACGAAGGAAACGTGATTGCAGACCAACAGCGCGGCACCTTCATCGGGAATCGCGTCCAGATTGCGGTGCTCCACGCGGTACATGGAATGGCTCAACAGCCAGATCATGAAACGCATGGTGAATTCGGGGACGATCTTGAAGATGTAGGCATTGACGCCGATGTTCAGCAGCGACACCACCAGGAACAGTTGCGGGATCGACAGCTTGGCCAGGCTCAGCAACACGATGGAGACAATGGCCGAGACCACCATGAACAAGGCGTTGAGAATGTTGTTGGCGGCAATCACCCGTGCCCGCTCGTTTTCGGCGGTGCGCGACTGGATCAGCGCGTACAGCGGCACGATGTAGAAACCGCCAAACACACCGAGGCCCAGGATGTCGACCAACACCAGCCAGGCATGGCCGAAGCCGAGCAGCTCGAGCCAACCGTGGCCGTCGACACTGTCGGGGATTCCACCGGAATGCCACCACAACAGCAACCCGAACACTGTCAGGCCGAACGAACCGAACGGCACCAGGCCGATCTCGACCTTGCGTCCTGACAGTTTCTCGCAGAGCAACGAACCCAGGGCGATTCCCACCGAAAACACCGTCAGGATCAAGGTCACCACGGTTTCATCGCCGTGCATCCAGTCTTTGGCATAAGCCGGGATCTGCGTCAGGTAAATCGCCCCGACAAACCAGAACCAGGAGTTGCCGACGATGGAGCGGGACACCGCGGGGGTTTGCCCCAGGCCGAGTTTCAGGGTGGCCCAGGACTGGCTGAAGATGTTCCAGTCCAGGCGCATTTGCGGCGAAGCGGCCGCCGCCCGGGGAATGCCGCGGCTGGCCAGGTAACCGAGCACGGCAATGCCGATAATCGCGCTCGACACCACCGGTGCATAGTGGGCCGAAGACATCATGACCCCGGCACTGATGGTACCGGCGAGGATCGCCAGGAAGGTGCCCATCTCTACCAGGCCGTTGCCGCCGACCAGTTCATCCTCACGCAGCGCTTGCGGCAGGATCGAATATTTGACCGGACCGAACAGCGCCGAATGGGTGCCCATGGCGAAAAGCGCCACCAGCATCAGCGACAGATGATCAAACAGAAAGCCCACGGCGCCGACGGCCATGATGACGATTTCGCCAAGCTTGATCAGACGAATCAACGCATCCTTGGCGAATTTTTCCCCGAACTGCCCCGCCAGCGCCGAAAACAGAAAGAACGGCAGGATGAACAGCAGCGCGCACAGGTTGACCCAGATCGAACGATCACCCTCGATGGTCAACCGGTAGAGAATGGCGAGGATCAGCGACTGCTTGAACACATTGTCGTTGAAGGCCCCGAGGGATTGCGTGATGAAAAACGGCAGGAAACGCCGCCGACGAAGCAAGGTGAACTGCGAAGGGTGACTCATCTTCCATGTTCCTGAGTGGCGTGGTCGCTTATTGGAATAACGTTTTTTTATCCAGGCCACACATTAACCTACGGCACGTCGCTTGGGAGCCGCCGAGCAATTATTTCGCCAGCCCGGCAATGCACGGCGACACGAACAACTCACCGTGCCAGGCACCCGCCACCGTGCGCCAGCTGACGATCAGCCACAGCATCACCAGCATTGCCACCAGCAGGCAACCGAACAGCGTGAAAAATCCCAGGCCCAACAGGCTCGCCAGCTTCAGCGTCGTCAATGCGTACACGCCCAAGGGGAAGGTAAAGCCCCACCAGCCGAGGTTGAACGGGATGCCTTCGCGCAAGTAGCGCGCCGTGATCAGCAGCGCCATCAGCATCCACCAGAACCCAAAACCCCATAGCGTGACCCCGGCCACCAGCCCCAGCCCGGCGGCGATTTCACCGACGCCAGGCAAACCGTTGGCGGCAAAAATCATCGGGGCGTCGCTGCCCAGCACCAGCATGCCCAGGGCCCCCGTGCCGATTGGCCCCAGCGCCAGCCAGCTCGAGGCCGCCATGTTTTCGTGGGGCAGTTTGTGCAAGGCCATGCGCAGCAGCAGAATTGTCAGAATGCTGAACGCCACCGGCAGGGAAAAGGCCCAGAGCACATAGCTGGTAACCAACATGACCAGTTGCGAATGGACGCCTGCCAGGTGCGGCGCCAAGAGCCCGCCGCTGGCGGCTGCGACTTCTGCGGCAACCACCGGCAACAGCCACACCGCGGTCATCTGGTCGATCCGATGCTCCTGCCGGGTGAACATCAGGAATGGGATCAACACGCCGCAGGCCAGGGACATCGCCACATCGACCCACCACAACGCCTCGGCCAGCGGCACCACGGCGTCTCCCCAGCGCGGCAGGCCAAATACCAGGAGTCCGTTGATGATGGTCGCCAGGCCCATGGGAATGGTGCCGAAGAACATCGAGACCGTTGAATGGCCGAAAATCCGCCGCGCCTCATCGAAGAACAATACCCAACGGGCTGTGTACAACCCGCTGAACAACACGAACAGCATGATGTTGAACAACCATAACCCTTCACCCGCGACATGCAGGCCATGCAGACTGCCCGGCCATTGCGCCAGGGCCAGGGCCAGTACGCCGGTGCCCATGGTCGCGGCGAACCAGTTAGGCGTGAATTGGCGAATGGCTTCCAACGGCCTGGGCAAGTGGCTCAGTGGGCGCAAACGGTTTGTTGCAGGGCAGCGTGTCATGACGAACTCCAGTCCCCGATTGAGGTGGAGCCATCTTAGAGCCGGATCGAATATCGATATAACGGGTAATTTCTCTATATGTTATCTGTTTTGCAGATGATCAATCAGACACTGCCTTCGCTTTCGATCACCAGGATTCTCGCCGCTCCCTGGGGCTTGGCCACATGTTCGGTCCCGACCGATGCATAGAAAATGTCACCCACTCCCAGCAAAGTGTCCTTCTCGACCCCCTCCTCCCGATAGCACATCTGCACGAGCCCATCGAGCACCACGAAGACTTCCTGACCATCGTTGACGTGCCATTTGTACGGCTGATCGGTCCAGTGCAAGCGCGTGGTAATGCCGTTCATGTTGGCGATATCCAATGCGGCCCAGGCACGGTCGCCAGTGAAAGATTTGCTGCGAATAATCTTCAAGGGAAATCACCCGAGATAAATGGCGAAACGCCAAGGCTAACTCAATTCAATCGTTTGCATTCAACGTATCAAGGTCGAACGCCACTGCCTGCCGGCTTGGCGGTCTGACGCAACAGCCCCAGCAACGCTGCGGTCGCCAACAGGATCAGCACCAGGCCATAACCATCGGTTGTCGGGATCAACCCGAACACCCGCGTCAGGTTCCCGGCCAGCAGTGACGGCAAGCTGAACGCCAGGTAACTGAGCACATAGAATGCCGACATTAAACCGGCCCGCTCATGGGGTAAGGCCAGCGGCATGATGCTGCGTAGCGCGCCAAGGAAACCCGCGCCGAAACCGCTGCCAGTGACCAGCGTGCCGATGAAGAACAACGGCAGGCTCCCCCTATGCGCGGCGAGCAGCACCAGCGCGAGCCCGGTTATCAATAAGCTGGCGGCAAGACGCAACATTTTCTCCGCGCTTTGGTTGCGCAGCGTGTAGATGGACAAGGCCCCGGTGAGCGTCAAGGCTGCCACCAATGCACCGCCAATCAGGTTGGATGTCGATCCGGTCGCAGCCCGCACCAGGGATGGCGCCAACGACAGATAGAAACCGCCCACCGCCCAGGCCGCCAGGTTCAACGGCAACACCAGCCACAGGGCCCGTCGCGCCTGCGGCGGCACATGCAGCGTTGGACGCAGGGACTGCCAGGCACCAGGTTGCGGGCTGACACTTTCCTCAAGGCGCCAGAGATAAATGGCCTGGGCCAGGAACAGACCCAGCAATAGCCAATAGGTCAGTTGCAGGGGCAACGGCGCAAACTCTGCCAGCAAGCCACACCCCAGCGCCCCACAGGCCATCCCCAGCAAGGGCGCGACACTGGTGATCAGCGGGCCTTGTTGACGATCGAAGTCCAGCAGCGCGGCCCCCAGTACACTGGTGGCCATGCCCGTGGCGAAACCCTGGATCAACCGGGCCCCGATCAGCCAGCCAATGCTGTCGGCATTGATAAACAGCAGCATCGCCAGCATGTTGAGCAACAGCGCCACGAAGATCACCGGTTTGCGACCCAGGTAATCCGACAGCGACCCCACGGTCAGCAAGGCCGCCAACAGGCTGAAGGCATATACGCCGAAGATCAGCGTGAGGATTGCCGGGGAAAACTGCATGTGTTCCTGATAGAGGTGATACAACGGCGTCGGCGCGCTGGACGCGGCGAGGAAACCGAGCAAGGTGATTGCCAGGAATATCAGGCTGGCACGGGTCGAAGCTGGACGGGACATGGGCACACTCCGCAGAAGCTGTTCGCAAAATATCAGCAAAAGCTAATTTTTTGCTTTTGCCGAGTGTGCTACCGACGCGCGCTTAAAGCAAATTCTTTGTGTTAAGGTCCGACCCATGGCTATTAAAGAAGGTTTACGCCCCGGCGGCAGAAGCGCCCGGGTACAGGAGTCGATTCATTCGGCCGTGCGCGCCCTGCTCCAGGAACAGGACCGCGCCACGCTGACGGTGCCGCAGATTGCCGCGCGCGCGGGGGTAACGCCGTCCACCATCTACCGGCGCTGGGGTGACCTGCCGGCGCTGCTGGCCGATGTCGCTGTGGCCCGCATGCGCCACGACAGCGAACCGGCCAACACCGGCAGCCTGCGCGGCGACCTGCGCGCCTGGGCCGAGCAGTACCTGGACGAAATGAATTCCGAACCGGGTCGCAACATGATGCGCGACATCCAGGCCTGTGCCACGCCAGGGCATTGCGTGGAGATCATCGGCGCGCAGTTGCAGATCATCCTGGAGCGTTATCCCGATGAGCCGAATCCCGGCATCGAGCGACTGATCAATGTGATGGTGGCGCCGACCGTCTTTCGCATTCTCTTTGCCAGCGCGCCGCTGGAGGTTGAGGAGTTGCATCGGTTGATCGATATCGCGCTGGGGCAGTAAGGCCGCCATCGCGAGCAGGCTCGCTCCCACATTGGCCCGGTGTTCACAATCCCCTGTGGGAGCGAGCCTGCTCGCGATGAGGCCCGCAAACCCACCGCATGACCTGAGCAGCCCCACAGGCTGCGACAGCCCACCACGCCCCGACCTTGGTCGACACTGACGAACCCGAGCGGGCATGCGAGACTGTCTTGCCGGGCCCAGGCCCCGGTGTTCTTCGTTCGGGAGTTTCCATGTCGTTGTCCAGCGGGCTGATCGCCATCGTTGCCCTGGCCTATATGGCCATCATGTTCGCCATCGCCTTCTACGGCGACCGGCGCAGCACACCGTTGCCGCCACGGGTTCGGGCCTGGGTCTACAGCCTGTCGCTGGCGGTGTATTGCACCAGCTGGACCTTCTTCGGCGCGGTGGGCCAGGCCGCCGAGCAGCTCTGGTCGTTCCTGCCGATCTATCTCGGGCCGATCCTGCTGCTGGTGCTGGCGCCATGGGTCCTGCAAAAAATGGTGATGATCAGTAAGCAGGAGAACATCACCTCCATCGCCGACTTCATCGCCGCGCGCTATGGCAAGTCGCAGTCGCTGGCGGTAGTGGTCGCGCTGATCTGCCTGGTGGGCGTATTGCCGTACATTGCCTTGCAGCTCAAGGGCATCGTGCTCGGGGTGAACCTGTTGATCGGCGCCGGCGCCGATGCCATGGGCACCCGCGCCCAGGACACTGCACTGATCGTCTCGCTGATCCTGGCCTTGTTCACCATTGTGTTCGGCACTCGCAACCTCGACGCCACCGAACACCACCGTGGCATGGTGCTGGCTATTGCCTTCGAATCGTTGGTCAAGCTATTCGCCTTCCTCGCGGTCGGCGCCTTCGTGACGTACGGCCTCTACGACGGCTTCGACGATCTGTTCGACCAGGCGATGCTCGCTCCGCGCCTGGAGCAATACTGGAAAGAAACCATCAACTGGCCGTCCATGGTGGTGCAGACCGGGGTGGCGATGATGGCGATCATCTGCCTGCCGCGTCAGTTTCATGTGACGGTGGTGGAGAACATCGAGCCCCAGGACCTGCGCCTGGCCAAGTGGGTGTTCCCCGCCTACCTGGCCCTGGCCGCGCTGTTCGTGGTGCCCATCGCCCTCGCCGGACAGATGATGTTGCCCGGTTCGGTGCTGCCGGACTCGTTCGTCATCAGCCTGCCGCTGGCACAGGCCCATCCGGCACTGGCGATGTTGGCGTTCATCGGCGGCGCCTCGGCGGCCACCGGCATGGTGATTGTCGCGAGCGTGGCGCTTTCCACCATGGTGTCCAACGACATGCTGCTGCCCTGGCTGTTGCGTCGCAACAACGCCGAGCGACCGTTCGAAGTGTTCCGCCAGTGGATGCTCTCGGTGCGTCGGGTGAGCATCGTGGTGATCCTGCTGCTGGCCTATGTCAGCTACCGACTGCTGGGTTCCACCGCGAGCCTGGCCACCATCGGCCAGATCGCCTTCGCCGCAGTGACGCAATTGGCCCCCGCCATGCTCGGCGCGCTGTACTGGAAACAGGCAAACCGCCGCGGTGTATTCGCCGGCCTCGCCGCAGGGATTTTCCTCTGGTTCTACACCCTGGTGCTGCCGATCGCTGCCCACAGCCTGGGCTGGTCCCTGAGCGCGTTCCCGGGCCTGGCCTGGCTGCACGGCAACCCATTGCATTTGCCGATCAGCCCGCTGACCCAAGGCGTCGTCCTGTCCCTGGCCGGTAACTTCACGCTGTTTGCCTGGATCTCGGTGCTGTCGCGTACCCGTGTGTCAGAGCATTGGCAAGCCGGTCGCTTCATCGGTCAGGAAATCAGCGCCCGTCCCAGCGCTCGGTCGATGCTGGCGGTGCATATCGAAGACCTGTTGCAGCTGGCCGCACGCTTCGTCGGCGAGGAACGGGCGCGCCAGAGCTTCATCCGCTTTGCCTACCGCCAGGGCAAGGGCTTCAACCCGAACCAGAATGCCGACAGCGAATGGATCGCCCACACCGAACGCCTGCTGGCCGGTGTGCTCGGAGCTTCGTCGACGCGGGCCGTGGTCAAAGCCGCGATTGAAGGTCGGGAGATGCAACTGGAGGATGTCGTCCGGATCGCTGACGAAGCCTCGGAAGTGCTGCAGTTCAACCGAGCCCTGTTGCAAGGTGCCATCGAGAACATCACCCAGGGCATCAGCGTGGTCGACCAGTCCCTGCGGTTGGTGGCATGGAACCGTCGCTACCTGGAATTGTTCAACTACCCGGACGGACTGATCAGCGTCGGCCGGCCCATTGCCGACATCATCCGCTACAACGCCGAACGCGGCCTCTGTGGTCCGGGCGAAGCCGAAGTCCATGTCGCCCGGCGCCTGCACTGGATGCGCCAGGGCCGTGCCCACACCTCCGAGCGGCTGTTTCCGAACGGCCGGGTGATCGAGCTGATCGGCAACCCAATGCCCGGTGGCGGTTTCGTCATGAGCTTCACCGACATCACCGCGTTCCGCGAAGCCGCACAGGCCCTGACCGAAGCCAACGAAGGGCTGGAGCAACGGGTGGCCGAACGCACCCGGGAGCTGTCGCAACTGAACGAAGCCCTGACCGAAGCCAAAAGCACCGCCGAAGCGGCCTATCAATCCAAGACCCGCTTCCTGGCCGCCGTCAGCCATGATCTGATGCAACCCCTCAATGCCGCCCGGCTGTTCTCCGCCGCGCTGTCCCATCAGCACGAAGGTTTGCCAGGCGAAGCCCGGCAACTGGTACAGCACCTGGACAGTTCCCTGCGCTCGGCCGAAGACCTGATTACTGACCTGCTGGATATTTCCCGCCTGGAAAACGGCAAGATCAACCCCGACCGCAAAGCCTTCGCCCTCAATGACCTGTTCGACACCCTCGGCGCCGAGTTCACGGTGCTGGCGCGGGAGCAAGGCCTGAAATTCCGCGTCCGCGGCTCACGATTGCGGGTCGACAGCGACATCAAATTGCTGCGGCGCATCCTGCAGAACTTCCTCACCAATGCCTTCCGCTATGCCAAGGGACCGGTGCTGCTGGGCGTGCGTCGACGCAACGGCGAGTTGTGCCTGGAGGTCTGGGACCGCGGACCGGGCATAGCCGAAGACAAGCAGCAGGTGATTTTCGAGGAATTCAAACGCCTGGACAGCCATCAGACCCGCGCCGAAAAAGGCCTGGGCCTGGGCCTGGCCATCGCCGACGGGCTGTGCCGCGTACTCGGCCACACCTTGCGCGTGCGCTCCTGGCCGGGACGCGGCAGTGTGTTCAGTGTCAGCGTACCGCTGGCCCATACGCAGATAGTTGCGCCCAGCATCGTGGCCGAACCCAACGGGCGCTTACCCAACGGCGCGCAGGTTTTGTGTGTCGATAATGAAGACAGCATCCTGATCGGCATGAACAGTCTACTGACCCGCTGGGGCTGCCAGGTGTGGACCGCGCGCAACCGTGAAGAATGCGAGCGCTGGCTCGCCGACGGCGGACGCCCGCAACTGGCCCTGGTGGATTTTCACCTGGACGACGGCGAGACCGGCACTGAACTGATGGCCTGGTTGCGCACCCGCATGGGTGAACCGGTGCCGGGGGTCGTGATCAGCGCCGACGGCCGTCCCGAGACGGTGGCCCAGGTACACGCCGCCGGGCTGGATTACCTGGCAAAACCGGTGAAACCAGCGGCGTTGAGGGCGTTGTTGAGCCGGCATTTGCCGTTGTAAGAGGAGATCACCTTGCAGCGTGGCACTCCCCTCGCCACAGGGTTTGCATCAACCACAGGGTTTGCACCAGCCATAGGATCCGCATCAATCACGGGGCTTACATGAGTGCCTGATCAAGCACCGGGTTTGGCATCGGCTTCTTCCGCCAACTCGGGCAACCCATCCTCATCTGTCATCGCCCGCTCAAGCAGTTCACCCGGCAACCGCTTGCTCGCCCGGGCACCGAGCAGCTTGAGTTGTTCAGTGCGGCTGACCAGGTTGCCGCGCCCTTCTGTCAGCTTGTTGCGTGCGGCACTGTAGGCCTTGTCCAGTTGTTGCAGGCGGCTGCCGATTTCGTCCAGGTCCTGGATGAACAGCACGAATTTGTCATACAGCCACCCGGCCCGCTCGGCGATCTCCCGGGCGTTCTGGCTCTGGCGTTCCTGCTTCCACAAGCTGTCGATTACCCGCAGCGTCGCCAGCAACGTGGTCGGGCTGACGATCACGATGTTGCGGTCAAAGGCTTCCTGGAACAGGTTCGGCTCGGCTTGCAGGGCAGCGGAAAACGCCGCTTCGATCGGCACGAACAACAACACGAAATCCAGGCTGTGCAAACCGTCCAGGCGCTTGTAGTCCTTGCCGGCCAGTCCTTTGACATGGGCCCGCAGCGATACGATGTGTTGCTTGAGGGCAAGCTGGCCGATGGCGTCATCTTCAGCGGCCACGTACTGCTGATAGGCGGTGAGACTGACCTTGGAATCGACCACCACCTGCTTGTCGCCGGGCAGGTAAATCAACACGTCAGGCTGGAACCGCTCGCCATCCGGGCCCTTGAGGCTGACCTGGGTCTGATACTCACGGCCCTTCTCCAGACCGGCGTGTTCGAGCACCCGCTCGAGAATCAACTCGCCCCAGTTGCCCTGGGTTTTCTGGCCCTTGAGCGCACGCGTGAGGTTGGTGGCTTCATCGCTCAGGCGCAGGTTCAGCTGTTGCAACCGTTCCAACTCCTTGCCCAGAGAAAAACGTTCCCGGGCTTCGGCCTGATAGCTTTCCTCGACGCGTTTCTCGAAAGACTGGATGCGCTCTTTCAACGGATCGAGCAACTGCCCCAGGCGCTGCTGGCTGGTTTCGGCGAAGCGTTGCTCGCGTTCATCGAAGATTTTCCCGGCAAGCTCAGCGAACTGCGCCCGCAACGCGTCCCGCGAACCTTGCAGGTCATCCAGGCGTTGCTGATGGTTTTCCTGCTGCTCGCGCAGTTCGGCATGCAGCGACGCCGCCTGGGCATCGAGCCGCCGCAGCTCGGCCTCTTTACCGGCACGTTCCAGGTTCCAGGCATGGGCCGCATCCCGGGCGTTATCACGCTCGATCTGCAACAGTTCGACCTCCCGGCAGGCCGCCGCGAGTTCGGCTTGCTTGGCCCCGTTGGCCTGGCTCAGGTCGCTGATTTCGTCGCGGCAGGCATCGAGCTGGGCGTTCAGGCCATCATGGGCCATGTGCGCAGTGGCCAGGCGCTCTTCCAACAGTGCCACTTCGGTCTGCGCGGCACTGGCCTGGCGTTGCAGGTGCCAGGCCAGTGCGAGCAACGGCACCGCCGCGCCTGCCAGGCCCAACAACAGGCTGGTCAAATCCATAGCCATGACAAATCCTGCCGATCAGATAAAGCCCGAAGATTAACCAAGCCGCTGGGGGTTGCCCAGCTCAGCCCTGCTATTTCAGTCTTCTATTTCAAGAAGCGCCTGCCGGGCGCGATGATCCCCGGCTCGGGCGGCCTGGCGCAGTAGGTCCTGGCCGATGCGCCGGTCACGGGCGTTACCGCATTCACGGCACATCAACCGACCGAGGCGACTTTGCGCAGCCACGACACCTTCGCGGGCCGGTTGCTTGAGCAGGCGCCCGGCCAGGTGCTTGACGCTGGGGCTTTCTCCGAGTCGCGGGCTGTCGAGCAGCCACTCGGCGACCCGCATCGACATGCGCTTGGGCGGGGTAACACTCGGGGGGGTGGAAGTAACAGGATTTGATACTGAGCGAAACTTCATAACGCACTATGGGGCAGATCGAAAGGCGCGCCACTCTACTCCTTTTTTCGTGTGGGTAAAGTCGAAAAAAACCGGCACGCCCGTGCTAGAGCAAGTGCTTGGGACAATCCACAGAAGCTGTGGATAACTCAGTGGACAACCCCCCTTGAAGGGGGTGAAAGCCCTATGGGACGGGGCCTGCGCTCAAACTGACGATTTTTTCACCAGTAAAAAAAAGCGATGTTTTTCATTGACTTAAATTTTGGATACAGGCACCCACCCCGGATTGTTGCGACATGACAGTTCGGTGACAACCCCCCTGGGGAGTGTGCACAAGTAACACCCAGACTGGTTATATCACTGCGCTTTCTTGATGCATTTGGCGGTAAGCCTGGGGATAACCCGAGTCACGGAGCACGACACCCCAGCCCAGTCCATCCGACCAAACGCAGCGAATCTGCATGTTTTTTGAACAACACGCTTCCCTTCTGCAGTTCGATCCGTTAACATCCGCGCCGTTAGTACCAAGCTGAAAGTCAATTCCGGGTCGAACACATCTCCACGGTCAGCCATCCTCAAGGGACGCCTCACCGATAACAGAGACCGGCCCCCTCGATGGTTTCCAGGTAAATCTTGCGCCAACACAGCCTTTGACTGAATACAAAGGGTGTTGCCAAGCTCATTACTCTGACCGAACCAACCTGCAAAATTGATCAGGATCTTCACCCTGGGCCCAGAACCTTTGCCCTTGCTGTGTCGCCTGCCCTCCTAAGTACCTACCTGCCAGCCCAAGCGCGCACTCTTATATAGCGCTCAAACTGGCTGCTTTGTTCCAGTCGGGTTCTTCGTTCGACCAATGGTGGTCGACGTTACTGGAACGTTTTAACGTTGCACGGTTCTTAACCGTGTCATTTGTAGGAACACCCATAATATGTCGACTCAAATCCAGACACAGGATGCCATCCGCACCCTAACCAACGCTTTTGCTCCAATGAACTGCCTGATCATGGCCGCTCGCAAAGGCTGCTTCAGCTTCACGCTGGTCAACGAACACGGCATCGCCCGTCACAGCGAACGCCTGTACCCCGATCAGTACTCCAGCGCAGAACCGCTGCAGGCCGTGATCGATCGTACCCGTCAGGCACTGGTTGCCTGAAACGCCCGAAGCGCTGAAAACCCAAAGGCCCCGCCCCGAAAGCGGGGCTTTTTATTGTCTGAAGTTTCTCGATAAAGCGAAACGGCTTAAGCACCAACAGATATAACAGTTATAACCGTTGGCGGAAGATGTTTTAAAAACAGGCCTTTACAACGGGAATATGACACTACACTTCAAGTCAAGCGGCATGATCCGCTGTCGGCGGAGCCTGGACCGATCCACCGCTGCCAAGCCCTACTCTTCCAGACTCCGCCCCTCTTACGCTTCGAGGGTGTTATGGGTATCGCTGCCAGCGAACTGTGTCGATATGTGATTCGTCCGACGCTCCTGTACCTGGGGCGCCATAGCGCAACGGCGGAATCCTTGTTGCTAGGCGTTGCCGCCAGCCAGTCCGGCCTGGGCTCAGCCTTGCACGACCGTCGCGGTCATGGCCTGTATCGCATTACCGAATGCCGTCACCAAGCACTCTGGGATCATTATCTGGCGCTGGATCCGGAACGCGCCAGCCTCGTGCGCGGCCTGGCCAGCCAACATGCCTTTCTCAGCGGTCCGCACCTGGAATTGACCGTCAACCTGCGTTACGCCACTGCCATCGCCTGGCTGCTGGTAGAAGAACAAAACACGCCGCTTCCCGACGCCAACGATCTGCTGGGCATGGCCCGGATCTGGCGCCAGACGTTCCACCCCCAAGGGCGCCTGCGGGACTTCACCTGCGCCTGGCAACACTGTGTTGCATCGCTGAATCAGGTCGCCTGTTGAAAATGGATGTTTGGAAACTTCCTACAACGGTCGCGAATTTGGTCGGATTGTCCTACAAAACCGCTCTAACTCACGCAACACAGGCTATAGCGCTTGAACGAAAATGTTGGTAGTTTTCGCCTCGGTGACCACACGGAGTTCTAACAATGAAAAAAATGATGCTCAAAACCACCCTTGGCCTCGCCGTAACTTTGGCCTCCTCTCAGTTGTTCGCCAGCGGCTTCCTGCTAAACGAACAGAGTATCAGTGGCATGGGCACTGGTTTCGCGGGTCGTTCTTCCTCTGCCGATGATGCAAGTACCGTGTTTGGCAACCCTGCCGGCATGTCGCGCCTCAAGCGCCAGCAAGTGACGGGTGGCCTGGCGGCCATCGATGCTTCGACCGACATCAATGATGCCAGCGGCACTCGCACCGGTACCAACGACGGCGACATGGTGCCGTTCACCGCCGTCCCCATGGGCTATTACGTCAAGCCTATCGATGATCAATGGGCATTCGGCCTGGGTGTCTATGCTCCGTTCGGCCTGATCACCGACTATGAAAACAGCTTCCAAGGGCAGAACTTCGGCAGCAAGAGCGAAGTGAAGGTCATCACCTTCCAGCCAACTGTCAGCTATGCCTTCAACGACAAGGTTTCGATTGGTTTTGGTCCGACGATCAACCGTATTTCCGGTCAGTTGGAATCCACCTTGAATTTGCCTATCCCCGGACTTGGCGGTGATAGCAACGTCAAGATCAAGGGCGACGACATCGGCTACGGTTACAACATTGGTTTGCTGGTTCAGGCAACAGACACTACTCGCGTCGGCCTGACCTACCACTCCAAGGTCAAGTACAAACTCGAAGGCCACACAGAAGTCGACGCGAATGCAAATATTCCAGGCGCAATACTGCACAACGGACGCTATGACGCTTCGCTGGACATTACGACGCCTGAAACCGTAGATTTTTCGGTTACCCAGCAAATCAATGATGCCTGGACAGTATACGCCGGCAGCACCTGGACTCGCTGGAGCCGCCTGAAAGACATCACGGTGAACAACAAAGGCGTTACAGCATCGTCCCCTATAGGAGTGGATCCTACCCTCTTCAGCACCATCACCGAAGAACAGAACTGGCACGACACCTGGGCCTATGCCATCGGTACCTCCTACCAGTTGAACAAACAATGGGTACTGCGTACCGGTCTGTCCTTCGACCAGTCCCCTGCCAACAACACCGACCGCTCGCCACGCATCCCGACCGGCGACCGGACCATCTTCAGCCTGGGTGCCGGCTGGAGTCCGACCGATGACCTGACCATCGACGTGGCCTATTCCTACCTCAAGGAAGAGAAGGTCAACGTCAACCGTACCAATGCATTGGGCCAGGCCTATAGCGCTGAATACGAAAACAGCGCAAACGGCTTCGGTGTTGGCGCAACCTATCGCTTCTGATGATCCACGGCGAGCCTGAACCCCTCGCCATCCGAAAAAAAGCCCCGCACTCTGCAAAGAGCCGGGGCTTTTTCGTGGCCAGCGATCAGGGTTTAGACGCGATGGCTGCCTCCACCGCCTTGATGAATTCAGGATCGTCCGGTTTGATCCGGCTGGAGAAACTGGCAACAACCTTACCCTGGCGATCCACGACGTACTTATAGAAATTCCATTTCGGCGCGCCGGACTGTTCGGCCAGGTGCTTGAACAGCGGTATGGCGTCGGCACCGCGTACCGGTTGCGGCTCGGTCATGGTGAAGGTCACGCCATAATTGACGTAACAGACCTTGGCTGTCTCGGCGCCATCCTTGGACTCTTGCTTGAAGTCGTTGGACGGCACGCCCAGCACCTGCAGGCCTTGGTCCTTATAGCGCTGGTTCAGGGCTTCGAGGCCTTTGAACTGGGGCGCGAACCCGCAGAAGCTGGCGGTGTTGACCACCACCAGCGGTTTGCCGGCAAAGCGTTGGCACAGATCGATGGTTTCCTTGGCCCGCAGCTTGGGCAACGACCCCTCCAGCAACGGTGGGCAGTCGGCGGCCCATACTTGCCCGTTCACAACCAGCAGCAGGGCGGGAATAGCTAGCCAGCGCGTCAGCATGTAGGCACTTCCTTGAAGACATGTCAGACCACGACGTTACTCGTCATCACCCGAAGCGTCCACCGCTCAGCAGTTGCCCATGCCCAGTTGCATCAAGGCCAACCCGCCCTGATGCCAGCCCCACCAGGCAAACGCCAACAGCAGGACAGCGCCGGCAATCATCAACCAGGGGCCGACGCGACTCATGCCACACCGGCCTGGGCCTGCAGGCGCGCCACTGGACGTTCGCGCACCGGCCAGTTCAACGCCGCCGCCAGCAGGCTGAACAGGACGGCGACCTGCCAGATCAAGTCGTAGCTGCCGGTGCGGTCATACACCACCCCGCCCAACCAGCCGCCCAGGAACGATCCCAACTGGTGGAACAGGAACACGATCCCACCCAACATCGACAGATTTCGCACACCGAACAGGGTGGCTACAGTGCCGTTGGTCAAGGGCACGGTGGAGAGCCACAGGAACCCCATCGCCATGCCGAATACGTAGGCCGTGGTGGTGGTAACCGGCAGCCACAGGAACACGCCGATCACCACCGCCCGCGCCAGGTACAACCCTGTCAGCAGCCGCGGCTTGGACATGCGTCCGCCGAGCCAGCCGGCGGTGTAGGTGCCAAAGATATTGAACAGCCCGACCAGGGCCAGCACGGTGGTACCGACGCTGGCCGGCAGGTGCTGGTCCACCAGGTACGCCGGCAGATGCACGCCGATGAACACCACCTGGAAACCGCAGACGAAAAAACCGAACGCCAGCAACCAGAACCCGGAATGGTTGCACGCCTCGCGCAACGCTTCGGACAAGGTCTGTTCATGGCCGGCCAAGGGCGTCGGCGTGTCCTTGAGCATGCTGACCAGCGGCACGATCAGCGCCACCAGCAGCCCCAGGGCCAGCAGCGCGGCGGACCAGCCGAGCCAGCCGATCAAGCCCAAGGTGCCCGGCAACATGGCGAACTGGCCGAAGGAGCCGGCGGCACTGGCAATGCCCATGCCCAGGCTGCGTTTTTCCGCCGGTACGGCCCGACCAACCACCCCGAGGATCACCGAGAAAGAAGTGCCGGACAGACCGAGACCAATCAGCAGCCCTGCACTCAATGACAGCGACCAGGCGGAATCCGCCAGCCCCATGAACACCAGGCCCAAGGTATAGAGAACACCGCCGATCAGCACTACTTTCGCCGCACCGAAGCGGTCGGCCAGCGCCCCGGTAAAGGGCTGGGCCAGGCCCCAGATCAGGTTCTGCAGGGCGATGGCGAAGGCGAACACCTCACGGCCCCAGCCGAACTCGGTACTCATGGGGGCCAGGAACAGCCCGAAGCCATGCCGCACACCCAGGGACAACGCCAGGATCAGCGCGCTGCCCACCAGGACCCAACCACAGGTACGCCACATCGATGCCATTTTATTCTCCACTCGCGGGTATATACCCGCTTATTATCGAACGAACCGGCTTCACGCCAGTTCGTCCAGCAAGGCCAGCAATGCCGTGCGCTTCTCGGCGCCCAGTTTATCGATCAATCGTTGTTGCGCCGCTTCCCAGGCGGGTAATGCCGCCGCCAGTCGGTCGCGTCCGGCTGGCGTCAGCACGACGATGCGGTTACGCATGTCTTGACCCTCGGCAAGCGCCACCAGCCCCTCGCCCTCCAGGACCCGAAGATTACGCCCCAGGGTGCTGCGATCCAGCCCCATGGCTTCGGC
This sequence comes from Pseudomonas sp. SJZ078, assembly GCF_007828255.1. Classification (NCBI taxonomy): domain Bacteria; kingdom Pseudomonadati; phylum Pseudomonadota; class Gammaproteobacteria; order Pseudomonadales; family Pseudomonadaceae; genus Pseudomonas; species Pseudomonas sp. SJZ078. The sequence continues at coordinate 20,258 of NZ_VIUG01000041.1, forward strand.
CAGGGACGAAATGCTCGGCTGATCCAGGCGCGCCAGGTTGCTCAGCAAAGAATACTGGGCAACGTTGATCCCGAAGCCATCGAGAGCGCCGTCGTAATACCTGCTGACGCCTCGAGCGGCGCGACGCAGGTTGATGCACAGACATTGGGAAGGAAGCATGATGCGTGTATATACCCGCGACTAAATGAATGCAAATTTAAATAGAGTGGAGGCGGCCACAATAGGGCGACCTCAGAATAAAGCAATGCCCACCAGCACAGCCATTTCCAGCAGCTCCAACAAGGCCCCGGCGGTGTCACCCGTGCATCCACCCAGCCGACGCAGCATCATCTGCCGCAAGCCAATGAACACCACGGCGGCGATGATCAGCGCCCAGACCCCGGCCCAGCCCGTCACCAGCACGCAGCCCAGCGCACAGGCCGACAAGACCTGCCACCCCGCAGATCGCGGCAGATGATCGGCAAGCGCCTGCCCCAACCCGCCGGCACGCACATAAGGCGTGGTCAGGAACAGGCCCAGCAACGCTGTACGCCCTAAAACCGGCACGATGAGCAACACCAGGGTCTGCCCTTGTTCGAGCAGCGCCAGCAACGCCGCGAACTTGAGCAGCAATACCAGCACCAAAGTGATCACCGCAATCGGTCCGCTACGCGGGTCTTTCATGATCAGCAACGTGCGTTCGCGGTCGCCAAAGCCACCGAGCCAGGCGTCTGCGCTGTCGGCCAGGCCATCCAGGTGCAGCCCGCCGCTGAGCAGCACCCATGCCGTCAGCAACAGCGCGCCATGCAGCAGCAACGGCGTACCGAGCAGCAAGGCGTTGAAGCCCCAGAGCAATGCACCGAACAACACCCCCACCAGCGGATAGAACAACAGCGAACGGCCAAGCTGCCCAGGCTCCGGCATGCCCGGCAGGCGAACCGGCAAGCTGCTGAGAAATTGCAGGGCGATCCAGAACGGCAGCATGTTCAGCTCATCTCCGTCAAGACCGGACCGGACGACACCCGAAGGGAGAACCGCGCACCGTGAGCCACTTCAACGTTGAGCAATTGCTCCCGGGGCAGGCCTCGGGCACGGGCCAGCAACAACTTCATGACGCCGCCATGGCCGACCAGCAGCACCCGCTGCCCTGCGTAAGCTGCATGCAGGCGCTCCACCGCCGCCAGGACCCGCGTCGAAAACGCCAGCACCGGCTCACCGTCGGGGGGCGTGAAAGCATAAGGATCGGCCCAGAACCGGCCCAGGGCCTCGGCATCAGTCTCCATCAATGCTGCTGCGCTGCGGCCCTCCCAAGCACCGAAATGCAGCTCTTGCAGATCCGCATCCACGTGCACCGGTACGTTGAGTCGGCTGCCGAGCTGCTGCGCAAAATGCGCACAGCGTTGCAACGGCGAACTCACCAGCCGATCCCAGGGACTATCCGCTGCCACAGCGGCGTGCATCTGCTCCCAGCCCCTGGCCGTCAAGGCATCGTCGAGGCTGCCACGCAATCCGCCGCCCAGCTCGGTTTCGCCATGGCGCAGCAGGTCCAGGCGCAAGGTCATGCCGAGCGATCCGCCACGGCCGCTTCGGCAAACGTCGCCATTTGCCCGTGCAGGTCACAGGCCAGGCGCAACAGCGGCACCGCCAGCGCAGCGCCACTGCCCTCGCCCAGGCGCAGACCCAGGTCGAGCAGCGGTTCGGCACCGAGGGTTTCCAGGACGTGGCGATGCCCCGGTTCGGCACCACGATGGCCGAACAGCAGCCATGGCCGGCACCCGGAATTCAGGCGCACCGCCACCGTTGCCGCGACACTGCAGATAAAGCCGTCCACCAGCACCGCGACGCCCTTCTGCGCGCAGGCCAGGTACGCACCGACCAGCGCAGCGATTTCAAACCCGCCCAGGTTGAACAGCGTCTGCAACGGATCGCTGCTCTGGGCTCGATGTAGCGTCAGGGCACGTTCAATCACTTGGGCTTTGTGACTGACACCCGCCGCGTCCAACCCCGTGCCCGGCCCGACTAGGTGAGCCACCGGGCAATCGAGCAAAGCGCAGGCCAGGGCACTGGCCGCCGTGGTGTTGCCGATCCCCATCTCGCCGCCGATAAACAACTGCGTGCCACTGGCAATCGCGCGGGCGACACTGTCGCGCCCGGCTTGCAGGGCCTGCTCGCCTTGGTCCACGGTCATCGCCGGGCCCTGGACAAAATTCGCCGTGCCGGGCCCGACACGCAGATGCCGCACACCGGGCAGATCCAGCGACGGCGTCACAGTCCCCAGGTCCACGACCTCCAACCCCGCCCCCAATTGCCGCGCCAGAACGCTGATGGCCGCGCCACCACTGACGAAGTTGAGCAGCATCTGTCCGGTGACTTCCTGGGGATAGGCCGACACGCCCTCCGCCACCACCCCATGATCGCCGGCAAAAATCGCGATCCACAGTCGGTCCAGGCTTGGCTTGACCCGCCCTTGCAGGCCCGCCAGTTGCACCGCCACCGATTCGAGCCGCCCCAGAGAGCCGGCCGGCTTGGTCAGTTGTTGCTGACGGGCCGCGGCCTGTTCCAGGGCCTGGGTATCGAGGGGCTTGCAGGGGTCCAGCCACCAGCGGTGATTCATAACGCGGTACCTTTGAGGGTCAGGGGCAGGCCGGCAACGGTCAGCACGACACGCTGACAACGCTCGGCCAGGGCTTGATGCAGCCAACCGGCTTCATCGACATAACGGCGAGTCAGCTCGCCCAGCGGCACGACACCCATGCCGGTTTCGTTGCTGACAAAAATGATTTCACCGGGCAGCGCGGCCATGCAGTCCAGCAGGGCGTCGCGTTCCGTACCCAGTTGTCGGGCATCATCGAGCATCAGCAGGTTGGTCAGCCACAGGGTCAGGCAATCCACCAGCAGGCACTGTCCTGGCGCGGCGTTGTCCCGCAACACTTGGGCCAGGGCGAGCGGCTCTTCCACCAAGGCCCATTCGGCCGGACGACGCGCGCGATGCAGGGCGACCCGCTGGTTCATCTCGCCGTCCAGGGGTTGGCTGGTGGCGATGTAAGTCACCGGTAACCGAGTGTCCGCCGCGAGTTTTTCAGCCAGGCGACTCTTGCCGGAGCGGGCGCCGCCGAGGATCAGTTGGAGCATGGTGTAATACCTTCAAATAGGCGATGGGGCCACCCTAGATCCCACAGAGTTCACGCAACAAACCGGTATCCAGATGTTTTTCCACCAGGTCCGCCAGCCGCTCGATATCCCGCTCGCGCAAGCCGTGGTAATCCACTGCTCGCACATCCGCCAACCCGGCCCAACGCAACAAGGCGCTGCTGGACTCGGACGACTCGAACAGGCCGTGCAGGTAGGTGCCGAGAATCTGCCCGTCGAGGCTCCGGGCCCCGTCGCAGCGGCCGTCATCCAATTGCACCAAGGGCTGTTCCAGGGCCGGGCCGACAGTCACGCCGGCATGGATCTCATAGCCACTGACCTCGGCATTCTCCAGGGTCAATCGGCCTCGGACATTGCGCAACTGCTTCTCGTGCTCCAGAGTCGTTTCGAACGCCAGGAGCCCCAGCCCGGCGCTGGAGCCCGGCGTGCCTTCCAACCCCAGCGGATCGTGGACCTGTTGCCCGAGCATCTGCAACCCGCCGCAGATCCCCAGCAGCTTGCCGCCATAGCGCAGATGCCGCTGAATGGCCGCTTCCCAGCCGTGGGCCCGCAGATGGGCCAGGTCGCTGCGCACGCTTTTCGAGCCCGGCAGGATGATCAGGTCGGCTGGCGCAATGGCCTGGCCCGGACCGATGAATTGCAGGTCAACCTGCGGGTGGAGGCGCAACGGATCGAAATCGGTGTGATTGCTGATGCGTGGCAGCACCGGCACCAACACTTTGAGCACCTGCTCGGCCTTGTCGGTTTGGCGCCGATCCAGGCCGTCCTCCGCCTCCAGATGCAGGTCCGTCACGTAGGGCAACACCCCCACTACCGGCTTGCCGGTGCGGGCTTCCAGCCAGTCCAACCCCGGTTGCAGCAAGGCAATGTCGCCGCGAAAACGGTTGATGATGAAGCCCTTGACCCGCGCCTGCTCGCTGGGCGAAAGCAGCTCCAGGGTGCCCACCAGATGGGCGAATACCCCACCGCGATTGATATCGGCGATCAGCAGCACGGGGCAGTCCACCGCTTCGGCAAATCCCATGTTGGCGATGTCACCGGCCCGCAGGTTGATCTCGGCCGGCGACCCCGCGCCCTCCACCATCACCACCGGATACGCCGCGCTCAACCGTTGGTGGGAAGCCAGCACGGCCTGCATCGCGATGGCCTTGTAATCGTGATAGGCCACAGCATTCATGGTGGTGACCGCACGGCCATGGATGATGACCTGGGCCCCCGTGTCGCTGTTAGGCTTGAGCAGTACCGGGTTCATGTCGGTGTGCGGCTCGAGGCCGGCGGCCTGGGCCTGTACGGCCTGGGCGCGACCGATTTCGCCACCGTCGGTGGTCACCGCGCTGTTGAGGGCCATGTTCTGCGGCTTGAACGGCACCACACTCACGCCATGGCGCCTGACCCAGCGGCACAGCGCCGTGACCAGGGTGCTTTTACCGGCATCGGACGTGGTGCCTTGCACCATCACTGTGGTCATTGGAAGTCCTCGGCGTAGGCCACGAAAGCCTGTTCCAGGCGCAGGAATTCGGCATCGTCGGCCGGTAACCCGAAGCGCAGGCTGCTGGTGTTCGTGAATAGCCGCAGGAGAATGCCGCGATGGGCCATGAAGTCGTGAAGCATCTGAGCGTGTTCGGTGACCAGCCACTGGAACAACGCGCAACCACCCTGGGGCTTGAAGCCGTGACGGGCAAGCAGCAATGACAGGCGTTGGCTGGCAGCTTCACAGCGCTGTCGCTGACGGGTGTGGGCGGCGGTGTCGAGTAAACAGGTTTGGCCCAGGACCCGGGTCGGCCCGCTGACCGCCCACGGCCCGACCTGCTCGGCGAGCAACCTGAGCAAATGTTGCTCGGCCAGGACAAACCCCAGGCGAACCCCGGCCAGGCCAAAGAACTTGCCGAAGGAACGCAGCACGATCAGCCCGACCTGATGGGCATGGGCAGCCAGGCTCAGTTGCGGGGTGACATCCATGAAAGCCTCGTCCACCACCAGCCAGCCGCCGCGCTGGGCCAGTCGCGCGTGCCAGTCCAGCAAACGTTCGGGGCTCAGGTTCAGCCCCGTGGGATTGTTCGGGTTGACCACCACCAGCACGTCGAGGCTATCGAGGAAGAAATCCACTTCCGATTCCAGCACCTCACGCACGATGTAACCGTTGCGGCGCCAGGCTTCGGCGTGCTCGGCATAACAAGGCGACAAGACACCGACCTTGCCACTGCGACGCAGGCGCGGCAACAGCTGGATCGCCATCTGCGAACCGGCCACCGGCAGTACATGGGCCGCCCCGTAATAAGTGCAGGCTGCCTGCTCCAGTCCGTCATCGGTTTCAGGCAGGCGTGCCCAGGCCCGCAAAGGAATCGCCGGGACGTCGAACGGCCATGGCGCCAGGCCGCTGGACAGGTCGAGCCAATCCACCTCGGCAATGCCATATTGCCGGACCGCTTTGCGCAGGCGTCCGCCGTGCTCAAGCATAGAACTCAGCTCCCAGACAGAGAATCAGCAACCACAACCATACGCCGCGCTGCACCAGCTGCCAGCCGCGATCAATGGAATCGGCGCTCGCCGGCACGCCCTCGCCCAGCGCTGGACGCTGGTGCAGCTCACCGTGATACACCGCCGCGCCCCCCAGCTCGACACCCAGCGCACCGGCACCGGCGGCCATGACAGGCCCGGCATTGGGGCTGTCCCAAGTCGGGCCCTGACTGCGCCAGCACTTGAGCGCCGGACGGGTTGTACCGAGCAGCGCGTAGGTCAACGCCACCAGCCGCGCCGGAATGTAGTTGAGCACGTCATCGATTTTTGCCGCTGCCCAGCCAAAGCGCTCGAAGCGCTCGTTGCGATAACCCCACATGGCGTCGAGGGTATTGCTCAAGCGATACAACACCACGCCGGGCGCTCCCGCCACGGCGAACCAGAACAGCGCGGCGAATACCGCGTCGCTGCCGTTCTCCAGCACCGACTCGGTGGCCGCGCGGGCGACGGCGGTTTCGTCCAGCTCACGGGTTTCGCGGCTGACCAGATAGCCGACACGCTTGCGCGCTTCGTCCAGATCGCCGCTACGCAGCGCCCGGGCCACCGGCTCGACATGTTCGCCGAGGCTGCGCAGGCCGAGGGCGCAGTACAGCGCCAGGATATCCACCAGCCATCCCACCAGTGGCGCCCAGGACAGGGCCGTGGCGAGCAGGGTCAGCGGCACTACCGCAATCACCCACGCCGTGACCCCGTGGCTGCGCCAACCGCGCCCGCCGGAATTGAAGCGTTGTTCGATGCGATCGGCAAAACGGCCGAACGCCACCAGCGGATGCCAGCGCCGCGGCTCCCCCAGCAATGCATCCAGCGCTACGGCGGCGGCACTGAGCAACGCGACACTCATGGGTTCACTCCCCAACGGTTTTCATAGAGCAGTTCATTGAGTGAACGCGGTTGTGCCCAGCCCTCCAGGGCGAGCATTGGTGCTGGATAGAACTCCTCCACCGGGCCGAGACAGAGTATCGCCAGGGGCTTGGCGCCCGCAGGCAGGCCCAGCAGATCGGCCAGGGCCTGGGGCTCGAACAGCGAAACCCAGCCCATCCCCAGCCCTTCGGCGCGGGAAGCCAGCCACAGATTCTGGATCGCACAGGACAGCGAGGCGAGGTCCATTTCCGGCAAGGTCCGGCGGCCGAAGATGTGCCGCTCGCGGTCATCCATCAACGCCGCCACCAGGACTTCGGCGCAGTCATTGATGCCCTCCACCTTGAGCTTCATGAATTCATCGCTGCGTTCGCCCAGGGCCTCGGCGGTGCGAATGCGCTCCTGTTCCACCAATTGCTGGATATCTGCGCGCAATGCGCGGTCGCTGATGCGGATGAACCGCCACGGTTGCATCAGGCCCACACTGGGCGCCTGGTGGGCGGCTTCCAGCAGGCGCCGCAGCAACTGGGGTTCAACCGTGCCGCCGATGAAATGCCGCATGTCGCGGCGCTCAGCGATGGCGCGGTAGATGGCGTCGCGTTCGGCCTTGGGAAATGCGTTGTCAGTCATGGCCTCTTCGCGAGCAAGCCCGCTCCCACAGAGAATTGTGAACACCCATCCAATGTGGGAGCGGGCTTGCTCGCCAAAGCAGCCTCAAGGTCCGGCGCCAACAACGCGGCAATCGCCCGCGGATTCGACGGAAAATAGAAATGCACATAGGAGGCCGTCATCCGCCCCTGCCGGAACACCGCCTCCGCACCACGCCCACCGTTAGGGCTATGGCCACGGGCGATCGGTTCCAGGTCAGTACTGGTCAGCGAGTGATGGTAGGTGTGTCCGCGCAGAGTGCCTTCCGGCAGCTCCACCGATTGCAGCGCCAGGGCGGCGAGGCGCTTCTGCATCTGCGCGTCACCGGCGAGCAACCCGAGCAGCTCGGCGCGATTGCCCTCGACATCGGTCAGCGAATCCAGCAGATACAACATGCCGCCGCACTCCGCCAGCAACGGCTTGCCGGCGTGGTGATGTGCCCGGATTGCCGCCAGCATCGGCGCATTCCGGGCCAAGGCCAGGTGATGCAATTCAGGATAACCGCCAGGCAGGTACAGGCTGTCCGCCTCGGGCAGTTCGTGGTCATGGATCGGTGAAAAAAAGCGCAACTGCGCGCCCATGGCGCGCAGCAGATCGAGGCTCGCGCCATAGGTGAAGGCAAACGCTTCGTCCCGGGCCACGGCGATGCGGACCCCGTCGAGCCACGGCTGCGCGGCAATCACCGCGGGGGCGGCGAATGTCACCGCCGGCGGAAGCGTCACTTCGCAACTGCCGGCCAGGGCCTCGGCCGCAGCGTCGAGGCGCAGGTCCAGGTCGTTCAGCTCGCTGGCCTGGACCAGTCCGAGATGACGACTTGGCAGCTCGATTCCGGTTTCCCGGGACAGCGCGCCGTACCAGCGCAGGCCTTCGGTGAGGCTGCCTTCAAGCAATTGCGCATGGCGCACGGTGCCGACCCGGTTGGCCAGGACGCCGGCGAAGGGCAGATCCGGCTGATAGCGCGCCAGCCCGAGGGCCAGGGCGCCGAAGGTCTGAGCCATGGCCGTGCCGTCGATCACCGCCAGCACCGGCACACCGAAATGTCGCGCCAGATCGGCGCTGGACGGCGTGCCGTCGAACAACCCCATCACCCCTTCGATCAGGATCAGGTCCGCTTCGGCTGCAGCTTCCCACAACAACCGTCGGCTTTCCTGCTCGCCGACCATCCACATGTCCAATTGATAGACCGGCGCGCCGCTGGCGCGCTCCAGGATCATCGGGTCGAGGAAATCAGGGCCGCATTTGAAAACGCGCACCTTGCGCCCCTGGTTGCGATGCAGCCGGGCCAGGGCAGCGGTGACCGTGGTCTTGCCTTGCCCCGACGCCGGGGCGGCAATCAGTACCGCCGGGCATTGGCGGTCTGGAAACGAAGGGTCACTCACAGTTCGACGCCCTTCTGTGCCTTGATACCGGCCTGGAAGGCATGCTTGATCATGCCCATTTCGGTGACGGTGTCTGCCAGCTCGATCATTTCCGGCTTGGCGCCGCGGCCGGTCACCACGACATGCTGCATGGGCGGACGCGCCTGCAGGTCGCTCAGGACCTGGTCGAGATCGAGGTAACCGTGCTTGAGCGCAATGTTCAGTTCATCGAGCACCACCAGGCCAATGGACGGATCGTTCAGCAGTTGGCGCGACACGGCCCAGGCCGTTTCGGCGGCCGCGATGTCGCGCTGTCGATCCTGGGTTTCCCAGGTAAACCCTTCGCCCATGACGTGAAAGCGCACCTGATCCGGGAAACGCCGGAAAAACAATTCCTCACCGGTGCTGTTGCGGCCCTTGATGAACTGCACCACGCCACACTGCATCCCATGCCCCATGGCTCGGGCCAGCATGCCGAACGCCGAACTGCTCTTGCCCTTGCCGTTGCCGGTCAGCACCAACAGCAAGCCGCATTCGTTCGGTGAATTGGCGATGCGCTCGTCGATCACGGCTTTCTTGCGCTGCATACGCGCCAGGTGACGCTCGTCGCGGTCGGACGCATCTGTATCAGGGGAGCCGGTCATGGGGAAGCCTCCGTTGAGAACTGGATAACGGCAGGCGGGCACGGGAAAAGACGGCAACAAGCCTGGCATCGCCCACCGTGATGCCGTTGGATGGATCAGGCCGGTCTCCGGGCTCATGAGCGGCGTAACGCCGAGCTGCGCGCCTTCCCGTGCCGACAGACACAGTGACTAGGGTTAACAACCCTGATGGCAGCTTTGACTCATTTACCGTTGCGGGGGCAGCGCCGGGTTCTCACCGGCTTCCCTGTTTCACTCTGTCGACCGGGTCACAGAGCACCTGAAACAAGTCGCGAAGGTTAGAGGGTTGGTGGTGGAGCGTCAATTAAAGCCGCCGCGGGCCCGGCAATGATTATGGGCCTGGATCAATAAAGTGACGCCAATCTTGTGTCACGCTGTGGCAAGTGATATCAAATAGGCATTACGACCCGATATCACAAAAACAAGAGGGCAGAAACATGCAAGGCATGATCATCAGCAATCCAAAGCTGGAATTCCTGCGCCCGGTGCTGGAACGCTGGTTTGACTGTATCGACCGCTACAACGCCGTGCGCGGCGATAACGATACGCCCTACTGGTTCGATGAAAAGGCCAACCTCGGCCTGCTCTCTGCCGCCGCCTGGATGGCCGAGATGGTCACGCTGCAGCACACCGCGACCCGCAAACAGAATGAAGAAGGCGAACGCAACGTCAGCGCCGATCTGTTCATTGCCGGTGCCGAGGATCGCGCTTTCATCCAGGCCACCCAACGCTGGCCGAAGGTCAAGAACCTGAACCTGACCCAACCCCTGCAAGATGTCACCAGCGATGCCAAGCGCATCAGCTATGCCACCGACCTGAAGCTGGGCTGCCTGTTCGTCGCCCCGCAGAAAGCCCAGCAAAGTGCTACCCCTGAAGAACTGCAGGACATGATCGATGACCTGCAAAAGGAAAACACCTGCGCCGTGGCCTGGTATTTCCCTTACAACTACCGCAAGTTGCGCAACGAGGCCGGTCATTACCACCCGGGCATCGCCGTGCTGTTCAAACAGGCCCACGGCTGACCGGTTGAACCATCGCCGGTATATGCTTCTCTATGAATAACTACATGCATTCATAGGGAAGCCAGCATGCTCAAGCCACCGCACCTCCTGATCGTTGCCCTCGCCGCAGGGCTTGTCGCTTGTGGCGAGTCTTCCACGCTGCAAGTCTCCGATGGCACCGGCCCATCGCCAAAACTGCCCGAACCGAACAAGACCCTGGTCCCCACCGTCAACATCGCCGAAGCCGTCGGCTGGCCCCAGGGCGCCAAGCCAACCGCGGCCGAAGGCCTGCAAGTGGTGGCGTTTGCCGAGGGGCTGGACCATCCGCGCTGGCTCTACGTGCTGCCCAATGGCGACGTGCTGGTGGCGGAAACCAACGCCCCGCCCAAGCCGGACGATGCCAAGGGCATCCGTGGCTGGGTAATGAAGAAAGTCATGGGCCGCGCGGGTGCCGGCGTCCCCAGCCCCAATCGCATCACGTTGTTGCGCGACGCCAATCACGATGGCATCGCAGAAACCCGCACGGTCTTCCTGGAAAACCTCAACTCGCCGTTCGGCATGACATTGGTGGGCAATGACCTGTACGTGGCCGACACCGATCGACTGATCCGCTTCCCCTACAAGGACGGCGATACGCAAATCAAGGCGCAGCCGACCAAGGTCGTCGACCTGCCGGGCGGCACCATCAACCACCACTGGACCAAAAACGTGATTGCCAGCCGTGACGGCAGCAAGCTCTACGTCACCACCGGTTCGAACAGCAACGTCGCGGAAAACGGCATGGAGGCAGAGGAAGGCCGCGCGGCGATCTGGGAAGTGGACCGCGCCACCGGCAATCATCGCATTTTCGCTTCGGGCCTGCGCAATCCTAACGGCCTGGCCTGGGAACCGCACAGTGGTGCGTTGTGGACAGCGGTGAACGAGCGGGATGAGATCGGCAGCGACCTGGTGCCGGACTACATCACCTCGGTCAAGGACGGCGCTTTCTATGGCTGGCCCTACAGCTACTACGGGCAGCACGTTGACGTGCGGGTCGAGCCACAGAACCCGGCGCTGGTGGCCAAGGCCATCGCACCGGACTACGCCGTCGGCCCTCACACGGCCTCATTGGGTCTGACCTTCACCGAAGGCAGCGCCCTGCCAGCGCCCTTCACCGAAGGCGCGTTCATTGGCCAGCATGGTTCCTGGAACCGTAAGCCCCACAGTGGCTACAAAGTGATTTTCGTACCGTTCAACGGCGGCAAGCCGGCGGGGAAACCGGTGGATGTATTGACCGGGTTCCTGAATGCAGATGAAAAAGCCCAGGGCCGGCCGGTGGGCGTGGTGATCGACAAGCAGGGTGGGTTGCTGGTAGCCGATGACGTGGGAAACAAAATATGGCGGGTGTCGGGTAAATAAATCTGCCGATGGCCTGCGGACAACTCTGTGGCGAGGGGATTTATCCCCTCGCCACAACATCATCCAACCAGGAACCGTATTTAAAGCTTACGACACAAGGTCAACCCATCCCCCAATGGCAGCAGCGACAAATCCACCCGCCGATCTTCCTTCAATGCGCGGTTCAATGCCTGGATGGCACGGGTGTCCTCGCTCTGGGGCTGGGCTTCCAGCACCCGGCCGCTCCACAACGTGTTGTCGAATATCACCAGCCCACCGCCACGCAGCAACCGTAGCGCGCGCTCCAGGTAAGCCGGGTAGTTGGCCTTGTCCGCATCGATGAAGATCAGGTCGAACGTGCCGCCCTGCCCTTGGCGCTCCAAAGCGTCGAGGGTTTCCAGGGCCGGTGCCAGGCGCAGGTCGATTCGCTCGGCCATCCCGGCTTCGCGCCAATACCGCAGCGCCACGGCGTTGTAGTCACCTGGAATATCGCAACAGATCAACGAACCGTCCTGCGGCAGGGCGCAGGCCATGCACAAAGCGCTGTAACCGGTGAAGGTACCGACTTCCAGCAAGCGCCGGGCGCCGGTGAGTTTTACCAGCAATGCCAGGAATTGCCCCTGCTCGGGCGCGATCTGCCAGCGCGCCATGGGCAGCGCCTGGGTCTCGTCCCGCAGACGTCGCTGCAAGGGCGTCTCCCGCAGGGAAACGTCCAGCAGGTACTGGTAAAGGGCATCATCGAGGTTGAGAGTGCGAGCGGTCATGACAACCTCCGCGGATCAGGGATAACGGGCCAAGTGCTCCGGTTGCAGCACCCGCTTGGCGCTCAGGTAGGCTTTCTGCCAATAGGCCTTGGACAAACTGTCGAGCTTGACCGTACCACCGGTGGCCGGCGCATGAACGAAGCGCCCCTCACCGACATAGATCCCGGCATGGCTGACCTGGGAGCCACCGTTGGTGGCGAAGAAAATCAGGTCACCGCTTTGCAGCGCGTCCTTGCCGACATCCGGGGCGCGCATGCCGATCATCTCGCGGGTCGAACGTGGCAGGGAAATACCGGCGGCATCACGGTACACGTAACCGATCAGGCCGCTGCAATCGAAGCCCGAATCCGGTGTATTGCCGCCCCAGCGGTAGGGTGTCCCGACCAGGCCCAACGCCCGGAAGAGCACATCTTCAGCGGCAGGCGACAAAGGTTGCGCGGGGGCAAAGACCACGGGAGCCCGCACTGGTGCGGGCGGTGGCGTACGGCTTGCGCACGCGCTGAGCAGTGCGACAAGGCAGATGAGGGCGAGGCGGGCCGACGTCGACATATGCAGAACAATCCTGATCTGGATGCGGCTTTTCTGCCGTGGACATGAAAACAATCCGCCTGCGGAATACGCAGGCGGATTGCCATCAATCAATGATCAAGGATTCTAGCGGCTATGAGGCAAACTTCAAGTAAGACTTTAAGTTTGCCTTACAAAATGTGCGCTTACTTGCGAGCGGTGACCACGGTCGGTGCCATGGCGAGGGCGCGCTTGGCTTCGATGAAGGTCTTGTTCCAGTAGCTGTCGCCCAGGCTGTCGATCCGCACGCCACCGCTGCGGCGGCTGCTGGAATGGATGAACTGGTTGTCGCCCAGGTAGATACCGGCGTGACTGACGCGACCACGACGCCCACTGGTGCTGAAGAACAGCAGGTCGCCAGGCTCCAGCTGGTTGCGAGCTACCAGCGGCGCATTCACGTTGATCATTTCACGTGTGGAGCGCGGCAGGTTCATGCCGGCCTCTTCACGGAACAGGTAGCCGATGAAACCGCTGCAATCGAAGCCGGCTTCAGAAGTGCCGCCGAAACGGTAGCGGGTACCAATCAGCGACATGCCGCGTTCCAGGATGCTGTCGGCCAGCACCGGGAGCTGATAAGGCTTGCTGCCGGCGAAGGCTGCGAGTTCTTTGTCGTCTGCCATTTCTTCCTGGAACGTCATGGAAGAAGACTGGGCGGTAACGGAGTTCTTGACCTGTGGTTGTTGCGCTTGCTGCGACACTGGAGAGTGGGCAGCGCAACCGAACAGCAGGGTAACGAGTGCGAGAGGCACGAGGGGTGCGAAGCGATTGAGCATGGGCACGACCGTGGCTGAAGTAGTAAAGATGGCGAGACTATGCCTTCTATCGACTTCATTTGCAAATTCAATCGATGAAAATGTGACTTCCCGCTTTTCCGTCTACATCTAAGCGCTTAAGCCCATTTTGAAAGTCATGTGGCCTGCTGCCCAGCAGGACCGCAGGTTTTTCCATGCCTTAGAGGTTGCTGGTTACAAAGCTGTACCCCCTGTGGCGAGGGTCGCTGTGTTTACCAGCCCAAGGTTTCTTTCAGGAAAGGAATAGTCAGCTTGCGCTGGGCCTGAAGGGAAGCCTGATCGAGGCGTTCGAGCAATTCGAACAGCGCGCTCATGCTGCGGGTACCACGGGTGAGGATGAAATGCCCGACTTCGTCGGTCAGGTGCAGGCCACGGCGGGAAGCGCGCAGCTGCAAGGCACGGAGTTTGTCTTCATCGGAGAGCGGACGCATCTGGAAAATCAGCGCCAGGGTGAGACGGGACTTGAGATCCGCCAGTTTCACCGGCAGCTCCCGTGGCGACGTCGAGGCAGCGATCAGCAAGCGCCGACCGCTGTCGCGCAGCCGGTTGAACAGATGGAACAGCGCCTCTTCCCAGTCAGCCTTGCCGGCAACGGCCTGGAGATCGTCCAGGCAGACCAGTTCGTACTGTTCAAGGTTGTCGAGGATTTCCACGCCACGATCCAGCAACTCGGCCAGCGGCAGATATACCGCTGGCTCGCCCAATTGTTCGAACCGCAGGCAAGCGGCCTGCAACAGGTGCGTGCGCCCTACCCCGTCCTTGCCCCATAGATAGATCAGACTCTCGGTCCAGCCGGCGTCGGCTTCGCAAAGCCGCTCGACATAGCCGAGTGCAGCGGCATTGGCGCCTGGGTAGTAGTTGATGAAGGTGGCGTCGTCACGCAGACGCACACCTAGGGGCAGCTGAATCGGTTTCATGCTGGCTGGACAGCTCCAAAGGAACCGTGAGTGGCCTCTGTGTAAAGTTGGCAAAGTCTATACCCGTGGCGCGGGCCGCACAATGCGCCGCACCACGAGCAAAATCAAAGGTTTGCAGCGCCAGGACAGTGGGACGAGCATTTCCCTGGCGCCAGGACATGTCTCACACTGGCGTCGGCCTACAGCTCGGGGTCTTCAACGCCGCTGTAGATATCCGAATCCTTGTACAGATCATGTACATGACGCACCAGCACCATGATCACCGCTGCCACCGGCAGCGCCAGCAGGATCCCGGTAAAGCCGAACAACTCGCCGCCCGCCAGGATCGCGAAGATCACCGCCACCGGATGCAGGCCGATGCGATCCCCCACCAGCAACGGTGTCAGCACCATGCCCTCCAGGGCCTGGCCAACCATGAACACCGCCACGATGCCGATCATGGGGTAGAGATCGCCGCCAAACTGGAACAGCCCGGCAATCAATGCCGCGCCAATACCGATCACGAACCCCATGTACGGAACGATGGCGGCCAACCCGGCGATCATGCCGATCAAGAGCCCGAGCTCCAGCCCCACCAGCATCAACCCCGCCGCATAGATGAAGCCCAACGCCACCATCACCAGCAACTGCCCGCGCACGAAGGCACCCAGCACTTCGTGGCATTCACCAGCCAGGGTCATGATGCGCTCTTCGCGGTGCCGGGGCAGCAGGCTGCGGATCTTGGCCATCATCACGTCCCAGTCCCGCAGCAGGTAGAAGCTCACGACCGGGATCAATACCAGGTTGGCCAGCCAGCCGATCAGCGCCAGGCCCGAGGCGGTGGCCTGGCTGAGCACGACGCCAACGATGTCGGTGGTCTGGCCCATGTGGGCGCTGATGGCTGCCTTGACCTTGTCGAACTTCCAGAAGCCATCCGCCAAGCCCAGCTTCGACTGCACCCACGGCACCGCCGTGTGCTGCAACCAGTCGAGCATCTGCGGCGCCAGCTCGTACAGACGCACCAATTGCTTGGCGAGCATCGGTATCAGCACCAGCAACAGGGCGCTGACAATCAAGGTGAACAGCGCAAATACCGCCACCACACCCCAGGTTCTCGACAAACCGAGCTTTTCCAGGCGGTCCACCACCGGGTCAAACAGATAAGCCAACAGTAACGCTACCAGGAACGGCGTCAGAATCGGATGCAGCAGATAGATAAACGCGAACAGCAGGGCAACCCCGCCCAACCAGAACCAACGCCGCGTATCGCCCATGAACCACTCCCCGCTATATAAAGAAAGAAAACCTACCAGCGGAACCGCAGACTGGCCGTCGGCGCGGGCGCCGGTGCTGCTGCCGGTGCCGTTCCATCGGCAGCCGGCGGAACCACAGGCGCCGGGGTAACCGCTTCACCGGCGGGTATTTCCTGCAGCTTCGCCAGGGCCAACTGCGCCTTCAGTTGCTCCGCGCTGCCGTTGACCCGATAAATGATCCGATCACCCTCGACCCGCTGCACCTGCCCACCGAACGGCTCGAGCAAACGCCCAAGGGCGGCATAACGCTCAAGGTTCATGCCCTGCACTTCCAGCGACTGCTCGGTGGCCACACCCGGCTTGGCCACGAAGCGCGGCGCCAGGCGCTGACTCACCGCCAGCATCACCGCATCGGCCAGCGCAGCCTGGTCGGCGCCCTGGACAGTGCCCTGCTCACGCTGGTCGCCCAGCCACAGGCGCCAGGTTCCGCGCCACTGACCGCCCTCTTCCTTGGCGTGGACCGCCAGCAAGGCATCCGCCGCGTATCGTTCCGAGGCATCGTGCAACGGCGCCGGATCGCTGCCTTCCAGGTTCGGCGCGGTGGCAACGATCTGCTCGCTCAAGTCCGCCAGTGGCAAGTGCAGCGCCAGGCCCCGGTGCTGGGCGGCACGGCGCAACAGCGTGGCGCTAGCCTGACCATCGCCTACCAGGCTGGAGCCTTCGGCCGAGTCGTTGAGCCACCAGCCCAGGATCGATGGCCGGTTCACACCCCACAGCGACAGCCCGGCCGAACGCAAGGCCCGGTCGGTGCTCGTCGGATCGAAGTCAACCTTGAGGCTTTCCGGCGGGCCGGCGTCGTAGCCATATTGCAGAATGATCTGCTGCGGGTCCTTGCGGATCGCCGCCAGCCCTGGGCTCTGGGGGGCCTTGGCGTCGCCGGTCAGGCGCAGCACGAGCGTATCGAGTGCGCGCAGGGTCGCCTGGTTGCGCTCATCCGGTGTCTGGCTGCTCACCGGTTCGAGCACTTGATAGAGGCCATTGAGGGTTTCAGCATGGCTCGCCAGGCTGATCAGCGACAAGCAGCCCACGGACAAGAATTTGAACAAACGCATGGAAGATTCCCGGACATAGACGACTGGAACAAGCCGTGTGAAGAAAAATCGAGCATGGCTGTGACCACAGCATCTGGCAAAACATTCACAACCCGATGGAAGTTTCGCACCGCGTAACCATAGCCGGTTACCGCTACACCTTATACAGGCGCACCGCGCAGCACCAACAGAAGAAATATCGGTTTTTTTCCTCGGATATGTCCCTGCCCGTCGGCGCGAGGATGGCCGCTGCTTCACAAGCCTGATAAAATCGCGCGCCTTCGCAGACCGGCAATGGCCGGGCACCCGGAATAACTCGTACAACGGTTATTCAATGGCCCCGGCGATCGGTCGTTACCCAGAAATCCCCCCTAAAGGCCTGGATCATGAGCAAGCAACCCTCCCTGAGCTACAAGGACGCCGGTGTAGACATCGACGCCGGTGAAGCATTGGTCGAACGCATCAAGAGCGTCGCCAAGCGCACTGCGCGCCCGGAAGTCATGGGCGGGCTGGGCGGTTTCGGCGCCCTCTGCGAGATCCCGGCCGGCTACAAGCAACCGGTGCTAGTCTCGGGCACCGACGGCGTGGGCACCAAGCTGCGCCTGGCACTGAACCTGAACAAGCACGACAGCATCGGCATCGACCTGGTGGCCATGTGCGTGAACGACCTGGTGGTCTGCGGCGCCGAGCCGCTGTTCTTCCTCGACTACTACGCCACCGGCAAGCTGAACGTCGACACCGCTGCCCAGGTCGTGACCGGCATCGGTGCCGGTTGCGAACTGTCCGGCTGCTCCCTGGTCGGCGGCGAAACCGCTGAGATGCCAGGCATGTACGAAGGTGAAGACTACGACCTGGCCGGCTTCTGCGTCGGCGTCGTGGAAAAAGCCGAAATCATCGACGGCTCGAAAGTCGCCACCGGCGATGCCCTGCTCGCCCTGCCATCCTCCGGCCCGCACTCCAACGGCTATTCGCTGATCCGCAAGATCATCGAAGTGTCCGGCGCCGACATCGAGAACATCCAGCTCGACGGCAAGCCACTGACCGACCTGCTGATGGCCCCGACCCGCATCTACGTCAAGCCGCTGCTCAAGCTGATCAAGGACACCGGCGCCGTCAAGGCCATGGCCCACATCACCGGCGGCGGCCTGCTGGACAACATCCCGCGCGTCTTGCCAAAAGGCGCCCAGGCGGTGGTCGACGTGGCGAGCTGGACCCGTCCGGCGGTGTTCGACTGGCTGCAAGAGAAAGGCAACGTCGACGAAACCGAAATGCACCGCGTGCTGAACTGCGGCGTGGGCATGGTGATCTGCGTGGCCCAGGAGCACGTCGAAACGGCCCTGAACGTACTGCGTGAAGCCGGCGAACAGCCTTGGGTCATCGGCCAGATCGCAACCGCGGCCGAAGGCGCTGCCCAGGTCGAGCTGAAAAACCTCAAGGCTCACTGATGCAGGAAAACATGCCTGCAACCTGTAACGTCGTGGTGCTGCTGTCCGGCACCGGCAGTAACTTGCAGGCGCTGATCGACAGCACGCGGACCGGTGACAGCCCGGTCCGTATCCGCGCGGTGATTTCCAATCGCGCTGATGCCTACGGCCTGCAACGTGCCAAGGACGCGGGTATCGACACCCGCGTCCTGGATCACAAGGCGTTCGAGGGCCGCGAAGCCTTCGACGCCGCGCTGATCGAACAGATCGACGCCTTCAATCCCCACCTGGTGGTCCTGGCCGGTTTCATGCGCATCCTCAGCGCCGGCTTCGTACGCCACTACCAGGGCCGCCTGTTCAACATCCACCCCTCGCTGCTGCCCAAATACAAAGGGTTACACACTCACCAGCGCGTGCTGGAAGCCGGAGATACTGAGCACGGCTGCTCGGTGCACTTTGTCACCGAGGAACTCGATGGCGGACCACTGGTCGTACAGGCAGTAATACCGGTAGAGTTGCACGACACGCCGCAAAGCCTGGCACAACGGGTTCACGCCCGGGAACACCAGATCTACCCGATGGCCGTGCGTTGGTTTGCCGAAGGACGGCTCACCCTCGACGATCGTGGTGCCTCACTGGACGGCCAGTTACTCGCCGCCAGCGGCCATTTGATTCGACACTAGGAGATTTTATGCGTCGCGCCCTGCTCTTCGCCTGCGCTCTGCTTGCCCTGCCCCTGGCACAGGCTTCAGACCTTCAACCGTTCTCCGCCAGCTACACCGCCGACTGGAAACAGCTGCCCATGAGCGGCACCGCCGAGCGCAGCCTGACCAAGGAGGCCAACGGCACCTGGAAGCTGAGCTTCAAGGCGTCGATGATGATTGCCAGCCTGACGGAAGAAAGCACCCTGACCCTGGACAAGGACACGCTGCTGCCGCAGTCCTACCACTTCGAGCGCGGTGGCCTGGGCAAGGCCAAGAAGGCCGACCTGGACTTCGACTGGAGCACGAAGATGGTCACCGGCACCGATCGCGGCGACGCGGTGAAGCTGCCGCTGAACCGTGGCATGGTCGATAAATCCACTTATCAGTTGGCCCTGCAGCACGACGTCGCGGCCGGCAAGAAGAGCATGAGCTACCAGGTCGTCGATGACGGCGAAGTCGATACCTATGACTTCCGCGTGCTGGGCTCGGAAAAGGTCGATACCAAGGCCGGCCAGATCGACGCGATCAAGGTCGAGCGTGTACGCGATCCGACACAGAGCAAACGCACCACCGTACTCTGGTTCGCCAAGGACTGGGACTACCTGCTGGTTCGCCTGCAACAGGTCGAGACTGACGGCAAGGAGTACAACATCATGCTCCTGGACGGCACGGTCAACGGCAAGCCGGTGAAAGGCAGCTGATCGACGCGAACACCAAGAAGCCCCGCCAATGCGGTAATGCTGTTCACTTAAGCGGAGCGGCCTTACGATCTACCGGATACCGAGTTTTGGAAATCTTCACTGTCCTCGGCCGCCCTGGCCTTGG
>NZ_VIUG01000042.1:0-38615 GCF_007828255.1 Pseudomonas sp. SJZ078
CCAAGGCCAGGGCGGCCGAGGACAGTGAAGATTTCCAAAACTCGGTATCCGGTAGATCGTAAGGCCGCTCCGCTTAAGTGAACAGCATTACGGCTCAAGCCGGGGTTTTCTATTTCGCGGTTGCATCTACGGCGCGCTACTGTATAAACCGCCTCATGTAAAACCGCGCCATCGAGAAAGAGGACACCCGGACGTGGAAGAAATCATCGAACAATTGCGTGAAGCCAACGAACCGGTACCGGTTCCACTGGAGTTGCCCGACGAAGACTTGCTGGTAGAGATCGAAGAGCAGTTGTTCATCGATATCCCGTTCGTCTTCAGGGAATTTCTGCTGACTGTCAGCGATGTCATCTATGGCAGCCTGGAACCGGTCACCGTTACCGATCCCAATTCCCATACCTACCTGCCGGAAGTGGCCGCCACTGCTTGGGACGCGGGTGTCGACCGCAGCCTGATCCCGATCTGCCAGGACGGCGACGATTACTACTGCGTCGAAGAAGACGGCACCGTGGTGCTCTGGCAAGCCGAAGAAGAACTGGTTGCCGAAGAAACCTGGGAGTCCGTCTGGCACTGGGCGCGGGACGTCTGGCTGGAAAGCTGATCAGCCTCAGGGATCAATGCCCGGACGACTCCTTGTGGTTGTCCAGGGTTTCCATCAAGGCCACCTGCATCCTGGTGTGCAAGCGGACAAACCAGCGCCAGAGCAATGCCGCCACGGCAGTTGCCACCACGGCGATCAACACCAGCAGCTTGTTGGTTGGCAGGATGCTTGCCGACAAGGCAGTCAATAGCAGGAAAATCACCAGCAGCGAGAGGATCGGGATCACTTCGGCGATCACCCGCCGCACCCGCTGAGTGTGACGACCGGCCATCTCGGCCTTCACGCCCATCTCCGCCAGCAGCATCGACAGCGCCTTGAGCTTGCGATAGGCAGCGATCAGGAAGGGCAGCGACAACAGCAATGCCCCGCCCCAGATCAACGCTTTCTGCCAGCTCGGGTCGCTGATCCAGTCTTGCATGTAGACCGACATCCGCTCGGCGAAATACCCGCCCGACACAAAAATCGCGATGACCAGTGCCAGGTTGATGCCCACCTGCAGCAAGATCCGCCTGATCATCGACGCGACCAACGCCCCTTCGCCCTGGGGTTGGATACTGCGCAGCCATTCACCGTACATACCCAACACCCGCGTCAGCCTTTGCGGCATGACTGCTGCCAACTTGAGGGACAACGGGTCAGCGGCGCGGATCAAGTAAGGCGTCAACAGTGTGGTCAGCACCGAGACGGCGACCGCTACCGGATAGAGGAAGTCACTGGTGACCTGCAGTGTCATCCCCAGTGAGGCGATGATGAAGGAGAACTCGCCAATCTGCGAAAGCCCCATCCCGACCCGCAGTGAGGTGCGCCCATCGTTGCCGGCGATAAAGGCGCCGAGGCCGCAGGACAACATCTTGCCCAGCACCACGGCCGCCGTGATCACGGCAATCGGCCAGGCGTACTGCAACAATATGGCCGGGTCGAGCATCAGGCCTATGGCCACGAAAAAAATCGCGCTGAACAGATCTCGCACCGGCTCTACCAGTCGCTCGATTTTCAGCAACTGCCGGGACTCGGCCATGATCGCCCCGATCAGGAACGCGCCGAGCACCATGCTGTATTCCAGTTTCACCACCAGCAGGCAGAAGCCGAAACACAACCCCAATACGGTGATCAGCAACATCTCGTTGCTGTCGAACTTCGCCACGTAGGCCAGCAGCCTCGGCACCAGCAGGATGCCGACGACCAGCGCGACGATCATGAACAAGGACAGCTTGCCGACGGTTGAGAATACCTCGCCGGAGCTTACCGTTCCGCTGACAGCGATGCTCGATAACAAGGCGATGATGCCGATGCCCAGGATGTCTTCGACGATCAGCACGCCAAAGATCAACTGCGCGAAGCGTTCGTTCTTCATCTTCAGGTCGTTGAGCGCCTTGACGATGATCGTGGTCGAGGAAATGGCCAGGATCGCGCCCAGGAACAGCGAGTCCATGGTACTCCAATCGAACCAGCGACCGATCTCATAGCCGATCCAGATCATCAGTACGATTTCGAGGAACGCCGCGATAAATGCCGTGGCGCCGACCTTGAACAGCTTGCGCAGGCTGAACTCCAGGCCCAGGCAGAACATGAGGAAGATCACACCGAGCTCGGCAAGGGTCTTGATGGTGTCTTCGTCATGGATGAAGCCGAACGGCGGCGTATGGGGGCCGATGAGAAAACCGGCAACGATATAGCCCAGCACCACCGGTTGTTTGAAACGATGAAAGAGCACGGTCACCAACCCGGCTGCCATCATGATGATTGCCAGGTCTTGAATGAAATTGATGGCATGCATCGGTCGGGCTCCCTGATCAAAATGACTCACCGCCAAATTGGATAAGTCCACTTCCCTTGTAGGAAATGCCCTTGCGATGGGCTTTTGCAGGTTAACACCGCGACTTCCGACAAAAAGACGGTGCAATATATGGAAACAGATCCATCGACGCGTGACGGCAACCACAGGCCCAACGTCCCGATAACGGTGGTTTTGAAAAACCTGATGGCCTATGGGCCAACGACCAGCGCCCGCAGAGGTGCACTCCCTGAATTGCTGCCTTGAACCGTGAGTACGTTATGGAACCCGGAAACGCCCAACTGTCGATGACGGTGTTGATGACCCCCGATATGGCCAACTTCTCTGGCAATGTCCATGGCGGCACCCTGCTCAAATACCTCGACGAAGTCGCCTACGCTTGTGCCAGCCGCTATGCGGGACGCTACGTGGTGACCTTGTCGGTGGATCAGGTGATCTTTCGCGAACCCATTCATGTCGGCGAATTGGTGACGTTCCTGGCGTCGGTGAACTACACCGGCAACACCTCGATGGAAGTCGGCATCAAGGTCGTGACCGAAAACATTCGCGAACGCTCGGTACGCCACACCAACAGCTGCTTCTTCACCATGGTTGCGGTGGATGACCAGCGTAAACCCGCGGCTGTCCCGCCCTTGCAACCGCAGAACAGCGAAGCAAAACGCCGCTACGAACAAGCGAAGCAGCGCCGGCAGATCCGTCAGGAACTGGAGAGGCGCTATCAGGAGATCAAAGCGGACGGGCCTTAACAGGCAGACAAAATGTGGGAGCGGGCTTGCTCGCGAATGCGTCGTCAAATCCAACATCGAAGTTGACTGCTATACCGTATTCGCGAGCAAGCCCGCCCCCACAAGGATTACCGTTGGCGCTTCAACCCCATCAAAAACTGATTGGCACCGCCTCGAACCTCACCCGCGGATGAGCGATCCGGTCCTGGGCCCGAACCAGCTCCAGCTCATAGCTGGCGCAAGCCTGGGTTTCCAACAGTACCTCGTGCACCGCCGCCGCGGTGAACTCGAAGGCCGCCACCAAGCTGTCTCCCAACAGGACCCGCGCCAGGAACAGCCCTGACGTCAGGTCACCCACGCCCACTGGCTGACGAGGGAACGCCAGCAGGGGACGGCTCAGGTGCCAACTGCCATCGGCGGTCACCAACAGCATCTCGAAGCGATCCTCGGGCTTGCCGGGGTAGGCCAGGTGCTTGACCAGAACAGCCTTCGGTCCGCGCGCCAGGAGTGCGCGGGCCATGGCGAGGCAGTCGAGCAGCGACTGCGCCTTGCGCCCCGAGAAGCTATCCAGTTCCAGTTGATTAGGGCACATGAGGTCAGCCACCGCCGCTGCCTCATCCAACAGGAACTCACTGACCTCGGGCGCCACGATACACCCCTTCTCCGGGTGCCCCATGACCGGATCGCACAGATACAGCGCTCTGGGATTGGCGGCCTTGATCCGAGCCACGCCCGTCAGAATCGCTCGCCCCTGGGCGGCACTGCCCAGATAGCCGGACAGCACCCCGTCGCAGTTACCCAGTTCACCAATCGCTGCGATGCCTTCGACCAATGCCGGTATCTGCTGCGACGCGAGCACTTCGCCGGCCCATTGGCCGTACTGGGTGTGATTGGAGAATTGCACGGTATTGAGCGGCCAGACATTCACGCCGACACGCTGCATGGGAAATACCGCAGCGCTGTTGCCTGCGTGGCCGAATACCACATGGGACTGGATGGCAAGCAGATGAGGCGTCCGTTTCATGGGAGGTTTTTCCGTAAAACGATTGAAATTCAAGCCGCGCAGTATGCGACTAAACGCAGCCTGTACGACAGACCGGCGACACAGTTAAGCTGACAGCAACTTGTGGGAGCACTTCGTTCATGCTGACTCTTGGAAACATTTTCGTGCTAATGCTGCTGGCTACCGGCGGCGCCTGGTTGTGGCACAACCATGGCTTGCGCGAACGGGCCCTGGCGAGGGTCGTGCAGCATTGCGCCAATCTCAAGATCGAGCTGCTGGACGGCAACGTAGCGCTGAAGAAAATCGGTTTCGTGAAGGATGGCAGCGGGCGGCGAAGGCTGGCCCGTGTCTACAATTTCGAGTTCACCGTCACCGGTGAATCCCGTCATGCGGGCACCATTACCCAGTTTGGCGCCCACAGTGCGCAGATCGAACTCGCGCCATATCCGATGCCCTTCGAAGAAACAGCTGAAACACCGATTGAACCGATCCAGACCCGGCCTCGGGCCGAGGTCATCGAGTTGAGCCAATGGCGCCAGGAACATAACAAGTGGAAGCCTTGAAACAGCTCTGATTCAGGGAAGCCGGCAGTTCGCCAGGCCGGCTTGCAGCGCCACAACGTCCTGCGGCTTGGAGAAAATCAGTTCGAGCCGCGAATCCTGGCGCCATTCGCTGGCTTGCCAAGTCAGCGCTTCCTCATCCAGCGCATTGGCCGACACCCAGCCATCAACGCTGTGGATAACCAGCTTCGCCCGTCTCCAGTTCCCGTCCTGCAACCATTCCGTCAGAGCCGCCGTATCGAAGCACTGGCTCGGGTGCCAACGCCAGCCGATGCTCCAACCTTCTTCCCGTTGCTGATGCAGGCAGATCGGCAACGTCGGATCGGTCCAGATCGCCGGCATCTGGCCCACACCCTTGGAGAGATTGAAGTTATCCACAGCGCCACTGCCCCGCACAGCAAATCCCGGCAGCCTGTCGAGGGGCAATACAGCCTGCTGCGTCCAGTGCTGTGCAAGAGGCGGTAGTTGGGCGGTAACGCGGGCACGGTCGGTTTCATTGAGGCCTTCGGACTTGTTCAGCACCAGCACTCCGGCATGGGCCAGCGCTTGCTGCTGCGCCTCGGGCAAGGGCCTGCCTTGGGCCAGCGCCCCGGCATCCAGGATCATCACACAGGGCTGGACCACCAGCACGCCGAGCCACGGCGGCTGCTGGAGTTGCCGCAGCAGTTGCGCAGGATGCCCCAGGCCGGACGGCTCGATAAACAGCCGGTCCGGTCGCGCCTTGCGCAGCAGGCGGCCGAGACCGATCTGAAACGGCGCACCGTTGACACAGCACAAGCAACCCCCAGCCACCTCTCCCAGTGCGATACCATCGGCCGCCTGAGTCAGCAAGGCAGCATCCAGGCCGATCTGGCCGAACTCGTTGATCAGTACCGCCCAGCGCTCATCGGCCGGGCGCTGGGCCAGCAGTTGCCTGATCAGGCTGGTCTTGCCGGCCCCCAAGGAACCGGCAATGACATGGGTGGGGATGTTCTGCAACATACTCGGCGACTTTTGGTGGAGGTGAACGATGCGGATAATCGGTTGGTGCTTGTTGGCGCTGATCTCGGACCAGGCACTGGCCCAGGCTTGCGTGGTTCACAGTCAAGCGGAGCGGCTCGATGTGCAAGTCTGCCAGCAGAATCGCAACATCCCGCCCAAGCTGTTCGCCGACGGCTTCTGCCAACCGGACCTTGCCGGGCAGAAAATCGAGGTGCAATACGTCGATCAGTGTCCCGGCGGTGCCTTTGGCATCTGCAGCAACGCCCAAGTCGCCAATATGCCTTACCGCCAGGATATTCACTATTACGGCGTCGCCACCGACGCCGCTTATCTCAAGCCGTTTTGTGAAGGGAAAAGCCAGGGTACCTGGGTCAAGCCTTAGTTTCAGGCCAACCAGTCCAGCGTGAGAATCAACCGACGTTCCCCCGGGGCCGGCTCCGGCGAGCGATGAATCAGGCCGAAGCCTTCGTTACCCAGCCATTTCTCACCCTTGAGCAGCGCCACCGCGCCGCTGCACAGTTGCTGGATCATCTGCCGATCACGAGGCTCGGCGTCAGGTTGAGCCAGCCGTCGACGATCTATGACGCCTTCCTCGAGCCATTCGCTGCCAGCACCGGCATACGTTGTGATCAGCCGCACCGGTACATGGTCGACGTGAAAACGTGGGCACATGGCCTTGTCCAGCGTCCGCAGGCGCAGGCCGACCCGCTTGGCACCCAGCAGGCAGGCGAAAGCGCTGACCAGCCAGGCGACATCGGCAACGAAGCCTTCATAGCCGTGCAGGTCGCTGAAGCCGGCGGCAAGTCCCTTCAGCTCAGGGTGAGTGTCCTCCTCAGGCATATCGAGTACCCGCGACTCGGCCAGCGGTTGATCCATTGAAAGCACCAATGCCGCAAAATCACTGATGTGCGCCGGAAGTTGACGCTGCCAGACCGCCAGGTTGGTGCCGTCCTCCAGAATCTGCGCCAGGATCCGCGGCGTATCGCCCCGGACCTGTCGAACCCGGGGTGCTCGTTTCAGGCTCGGCGCCAGCATCATGCCGCGACCTCGTCATGCCAGGAGCCAAACGGATCCGGCAAAAAGCGCCACCCCTCGATGCCCAGGGCCATTTCCTCCTCTGTGAGCAGGCACCCGTCCAGTTCCTCAGTGAGCTGCTCGAAGTCGATGTTCTGGCCGATGAATACCAACTCCTGGCGGCAATCCCCGGTGTCGGGCAGCCAGTTTTTCATGATCGCGGCGGTGCTTTCCGCATCCTGGGGCCAATGGTTCCTGGGCACGAACCGCCACCATCGTCCGGCAAAGCCATGCCGCATCAACCCGCCGGCCTGGGACCAACTGCCCGCCTCCTCGGGTTTACTGGCGAGCCAGAAGAAGCCTTTGGAGCGCAGCAGCTTGCCGTTGATCCAGGGACGCTCTATCAGATCGAAGAAGCGCTGGGGATGGAAAGGCCGGCGCGCCCGGTAGACTGTCGAAGCGATGCCGTATTCCTCGGTTTCAGGCACGTGCTCGCCACGCAACGCCTGCAGCCAGCCGGGGGCTTGAGCCGCGCGTTCGAAATCAAAGCGACCGGTGTCGAGAATTTCTCCCAGCTGCACCTGCCCCATGACCATGGGCATAATCTTCGCGTGAGCATTGAGACGCTTGAGGATAGCCATCAGCTCTTCCCGTTCGTGGCGGCTGATCAGATCGATCTTGCTGACCAGAATTACGTCGGCGAACTCGATCTGCTCGATCAGCAGATCCGTGATCGAACGCTCATCTTCCTCTCCCAGGGTTTCGCCCCGTGATGCCAGGTTCTCGGCTGCATGGAAATCCGGCAGGAAATTTATCCCATCGACCACAGTGACCATGGTGTCGAGCCGTGCGACATCGGCCAGGCTTCGACCTTCTTCATCGCGGAAGGTGAAAGTCTCAGCCACCGGCAAGGGTTCGGAAATACCAGTGGACTCAATCAGCAGGTAATCGAAGCGTCCTTCCCTGGCGAGATGCCCCACCTCTTCGAGCAGATCCTCGCGCAGCGTGCAGCAAATGCACCCGTTGCTCATCTCCACCAGCTTTTCTTCGGCGCGGTTCAGGCTGACATCACGCTGAACTTCGCTGCCATCGATGTTGATTTCGCTCATATCGTTGACGATCACCGCCACGCGCAGGTTGTCACGATTTCGCAAGACATGATTAAGCAGCGTGCTTTTGCCGGCACCGAGAAACCCGGAGAGCACGGTTACGGGGAGGCGATTGGGCATCAGGTATATCCTCATCGGACGGCCGTGTTGGAAGGTGTGTTTGCGGTGCATGTAGGTCAGGCTGCCGCTCGGTCAAAGCGGTTTAGTTTATGTTATAGTATAACTATAAATTCTCGCTAGCCCGAGATCCAGCTGATTGAGAACCGTTAATGCGCATTCTTTTGAAATTCGTATTCGCAGGCCCGCTGCTGTCATGCGCCATGGCGGTCTCTGCTCAGACCCCGTTATTGGCGAACTGCACTCGCAGCGCGAATTTGCTCGCCTGTTCTGACGAGCAAGGGAATGCCTATAGCGTCATGACGGCCGGGAATACGGTTTATTTGCGCGGTTTCGAGAGGGTAGGAAAGCGTCATTGGGCGCAAACGACCAATCGTTATGGGCAGTTGACCTTCTTCACAGGCTTAGCCTCCGACGGTGAAGCCTGGGTCGGCTATAGCCGCCGTGTCGGTTGGACAACACTGAATCGTTTTTCCAGCTCGGGTGGGACGGCTGGTAAATTCATCTGCGGGCGCGTGAACGGCTGCCAGGAGTCGCGCTGATGTTTCACGTGGAACGAACGTGAAGAGCAGCATTAAACTCTATTCATGAAAAAGATCTGGTTGATTTTATTGTTACACTATAACATTAAATTCGCCCCCACGACGGATCTTGATCATGAACGCGTTTACGCTTCCAGACATTGCTGCCCAAGCTTCGCGCCAAGCCTTGCCTCTCGATTGGGTGGGCATGTGCGGTGTTGCCTTGCCTGTGTTGATCGATGGTCAACAATTGAGCGCCACCGCCGACGTTGGCGTCAGTCTCGACGATGAAGAAGCTCGCGGTATTCATATGTCCCGCCTGTACCTGGCGCTGGAGATGCTGGAGAATTCGCCGTTGTCTCCTCCGCTGTTGCACCGTACTTTGCAACAATTCCTGGACAGCCATGAGGGCCTGTCCCAAGCCGCATCCCTGACCATTCATACCGAACTGATGCTCAAGCGTCCCGCCCTCGTCAGCCCGCTCTCAGGTTGGAAGCGCTATCCAATCAGTATCGAAGCTCACCTGAAACACGCAGTGTTCCACGTGGAACTGAACATCCAACTTCCATATTCATCCACCTGTCCATGTTCGGCGGCCCTCGCCAGACAACTGATACAGCAGCAATTCGTGGGGGATTTCGCCAATAAAGCCGTGGAACACGAAGAGGTTCTGGCCTGGCTGGGTTCTACGGAAGGCATCGTGGCCACTCCCCACAGTCAACGCAGCTTCGCATCCTTGAAGGTTCGGTTGAACCCGGGCATCAACCATCTACCGCTGTCGGCATTCATCAACCAAGCCGAAGCAGCCTTGGGCACCGCGGTACAAACCGCAGTCAAACGCGCCGACGAACAAGCATTCGCCCTCGCCAATGGCCAGAACCTGATGTTCTGCGAGGACGCTGCACGACGATTGAGCCTTGCCTTGAGACAGTCTCCCGAAGTCATGGCCTTGAATGTGCGCGTCGTTCACGCAGAAAGTCTGCATGCCCATGACGCCGTGGCGCAGAGCCGCTGGGCTCGGGAGGCAGCATGATCCATTGTCAGGCTTTGCGCTGGGGCCCTCCGGGTCGCCCTCTCACTCCCGAGCTGCACCTGGAGCGCCCTGCCGGCAGCCTGACGGCGGTTATCGGCGCCAACGGTTCGGGCAAGAGCAGCCTGCTGAAAATCCTTGCCGGGCTGCAAAAGCCTCTGTCCGGAAAAATCACGCTGACAGTTCCACGGCGGGGCGGCGTGTCGTTCCTGCCGCAACAGCAACACCTGGATCGACAATTTCCTATCAGCCTTCAAGAGTTGGTGGCGGCAGGGGCTTGGGGCAGTCGGCAGACACCGGCCGAGCGGAGCCGGCGACTCGGAACGGTGCTGGAGAACTGGGCTCTGACTGGCCTGGAAAATCGTCCGCTCATGGCATTGTCCGGAGGCGAATTACAACGTGCCCTGCTCGCTCGCCTGAGCCTGGCCGAAGCGCCATTGCTGTTGCTCGATGAACCCCATGCGGCACTCGACGAAGAAGGCCAGGCGTTGATGTGGAAACATATCCACGGCTGGCATGCCGAGGGCCGTACCCTGGTGGTGGTGTGCCATGACCTTGCCGCTGTACGCCAGCATATTCCCCACACGTTATTGGTCAGCCAAGCGGGCTGCACGTTAGGTCGCAGTGTCGATGTGATCACCCAACAACCTCATATGAAGGTGGCTTGATGCTCGCGGCCACCCACCTCTGGCAGCCCTTCCAAGAATTCATCTTCATGCGCCGGGCTTTGCTGGGCGGCTTGGTATTGGCCTGCAGCACAGCACCGTTGGGAGTATTTCTGATCCTGCGTCGCATGAGCCTGATCGGCGACGCCGTCGCCCACGGTATTCTGCCCGGCGCCGCACTGGGCTTCTGGTTCGCCGGTCTAAGCCTGCCGGCCTTGACGCTGGGAGGCCTCGGCGCAGGCCTGGGCATGGCCGGTCTCGCGGCTTGGGTGACACGCCGGACCGGCCTACGGGAAGATGCCAGTCTCGCAGCGATTTATCCCATCTCCCTGGCGGCCGGCGTGTTGATTCTCGGCATGGCCGGCAAACGTCTGGATCTACTACACCTGCTGTTCGGTTCTGCCTTGGCAGTGGACGGCCCGACACTGACCGGCATGCTTTGGGTATCGGCGGCCAGCCTGATTGCCATGGCGCTGATCTACCGCCCCCTGTTGCTCGACACTCTGGATCCGCTGTTTCTACAAACCGTCAGCCGTCTCGGCCCGTTGGCCCACGGTGTATTCCTGACCCTGGTGGTGCTGAACCTGGTGATCGGCTTCCAAGCCATTGGCGCTCTCATGGTGGTCGGCCTGATGATGTTGCCGGCCGCTTCCTCGCGGTTCTGGAGCCGTCGCTTGCCGGCCCTGATGACCATCGCGGCGCTGCTCGGTTGCCTCTCGGTCTGGTTCGGCCTGTTGCTGTCCTTCTATTTCTCTCTACCCAGCGGCCCGGCCATCGTGCTGGTTGCAGGGGCGTTGTATCTGTTGTCCCTGTTATTCGGTCCGGTGCACGGTCTGCTGCGCCGCCCGCCCTTACTCACATCCCCATGAGGTGTTTCCCGATGCGCGCCCTGCTCGTGCTGTTCAGTCTGATGCTGTCGATGTCCTTGTCCGCCGCCGAGAAACTTCAGGTGGTCACCAGCTTCAGCATTCTCGCCGACATGACCCGACAGGTCGGTGGCGAGCATATCCAGATCACCAACATGGTCGGACCGGATGCCGATGCGCACACGTACGAACCGACGCCGGACGATGCCAAGGCGCTGCTCGGCGCAAAATTGATCATCAAGAATGGATTGGGCTTCGAGCCGTGGCTGGATCGCCTGGTCACCAGCACGGAAACCCGTGCCCCGGTCATCAGCGCCAGTCGCGGCGTGATCCCACGGTCGCTGGATGAAGACGGTGAAACCATCCCCGACCCGCACGCGTGGCACAACCTGGCGAATGCCGAGCTATATGTGCACAACATCACCAAGGCGCTGGAAGCCGCCGACCCGGCTAACAAAGCCGATTATGAACGCAACAGCCAAGCGTACCTGAAGAAAATCTACACGCTGCTCGCGGATGCCAAGGCCAAGCTCGGTTCCCTACCGCCAGGAAATCGCAAGATCGTGACGTCCCACGATGCATTCGGTTACCTGGGTCAGGCCTATGGCATCGACTTCATGGCACCCCAGGGATTGTCCACCGAGCGAGAACCGTCAGCTGCCGAAGTCGCAGCACTGATTACCCAGATTCGTCAGGCACACGTCAAAGCGGTGTTCATGGAAAACATCAAGGACGCCCGCCTGCTCAAGCAGATCGCCGATGAAAGCGGCGCGCACATCGGTGGCACGCTGTATTCCGATGCCCTTGCCGCCAACGGGCCGGCCAGTACCTTCACCGGCCTGTTCGAATACAACCTCAAGACGCTGTACGACGCCTTGTCCAAACCATAGCCATCTGTTTCACCTGCGCAGCGGTCAAGCTCTCGGCTTGACCGTTCCGCAATCCTGCCCCAACCACACGGCACGGGTATCGAGGCTGCCATTCTGCTGAATGCCGGTGGCATTGAAGGTGCCATTGACCTTGGTAGTAAATTCACGATCGCTCTGGAATGTGGCGACACCATTGCCTTGGGCTTTCGGGCAACTGAAGCGAAACTTCCACTGGTTGCCGGTGCGCTCGGTGATCTGCTGTTTGCACCCCGACTGCGGATCTTGCAGCGGGATGTCATTGGTCTGAACTTGCGCCGGCGTCAGGCAGACCCGAATCCCCTTCCCGCCCATGGTAATGCCCTGCTTTTCCAGCATCGCCCGTTGCTCCGGGGTGATCTGGTTCTGCAACTGGCCGAGGATCAGTTGCAGGTCTGGCAGGTTCTGGTTATCGACCTTCATATTACTTGTAGTCAACTCCCACAAGCCTGGCTGAAGCATCTGCGCCTGAGCCGCCACAGGAACCGATAAGCCAACCGCCAAGGCCAAACCCAGCAGACGAACATTCATTGCAAGAACTCCAGAGGACAAGTGGCCGTTAGACGCCGCTCACAGGCTTCGGTTCAGGCTCGGCGACAGTGAATTAAATAGCGACATTCGTCATGGAACATGGTCTGTTAAGCATTGAAACTTCAGGAGCAAGGCTGCCCATGGATTATTTTGGACCGCATGTTTTCGGTTACCTGATTGCGTTGCTTCATACCCTGGGCTCCATCGCCGCGGTGCATGCGGTCCTGACGGTACGCACCGCCCAAGGCTCGATTGCCTGGGCGCTGTCCCTGGTATTTATTCCCTACCTGACGTTGATTCCTTATCTGGTGTTCGGCCGCAGTACCTTCGACGGCTACATCAAGGCACGCCGCCAAGCCAACGAAGAAATGCGCAAAGCCGTGTCCGAGCTGAACTGGCGCCCATGGGTCGAAGAGGCCCTGACTGCCCGTGCCTCCCAGGCCTACGCCTCGCTACGGGCCATGCCCAAACTGGGGCGGACGCCCTGCCTGGCGAACAACGAGGTACGTCTGCTCGTCAACGGTCACGACACCTTCGAAGCCATTTTCCAGGCTATCGATAACGCCCGGGAAGCTGTACTGATCCAGTTCTTCATCATTCATGACGACCGGCTGGGTCGGCGCCTGCAAGCGTTACTTCTGAAGAAAGCCGCCGAAGGCGTGGCGGTTTATCTGTTGTATGACCGAATCGGCAGCCACTCCCTGCCCCATCGCTATGTCCAGGCGTTGCGCGACGGAGGTATCCACGTCAAGGCATTCGCGACCCGCAGTGGCTGGCTCAACCGCTTCCAGGTCAATTTTCGCAACCACCGCAAGATCGTTGCGGTGGACGGCGTATTGGGGTTCATCGGTGGGCACAATGTGGGCGACGAATACCTGGGAGAAATGCCGCCATTGTCGCCGTGGCGCGACACCCATGTCGAAGTGCGTGGCCCCGTAGTGGCGAGCATGCAGGAATCATTTGCCGAAGACTGGTTCTGGGCTGCCCGGTCGTTGCCGCCGCTGATCTTGCCGGACACCTACCCCGATGACGGCGTGCTCTGTCAGTTGCTGGCCAGCGGACCGGCGGATGCTCAGGAAACCTGCTCGCTTTTTTTCGTCGAAGCCATTCATGCGGCCAGCGAACGGGTCTGGATCACCACGCCTTACTTCATTCCCGACGAGTCGGTATTCGCTGCGTTACGCCTCGCGGTGCTGCGCGGGGTGGATGTGCGCATCCTCTTGCCTTCACGACCGGACCATAAGATCGTCTACGCCGCTTCCAGCCTGTATGCATTCGAAGCGGTGCGCGCCGGTGTGCGCGTCTTGCGCTACGAGCCAGGTTTCCTGCATCAGAAAGTAGTACTGATCGACCGGGAAATCAGCGCTATCGGCAGTGCTAACCTGGACAATCGTTCGTTCCGGTTGAATTTCGAAGTGATGCTGCTGACGGTGGATATTCCGTTCGCCACCGAGGTCGAGCAGATGCTTGAAAAAGACTTCGCTCAAGCCCGCGAAATCGCCAAAGAAGAAAGCCGGGAAACCCACCGCCTGCAGAAAGTCGGCATGCGGATCGCCCGGCTTATTTCGCCGATACTTTAAGGCGTGTAGATATCGTCACGGGTCCAGGGCAAATCATGGCTGCCATCGGCGTATGCTTTTACAGCCAGGATCTGATGCAGATTGATCCAGCCCTTGGCGAACGCATAGGCGCATCCGGCCAGGTACAGGCGCCAAATCCGCAGCGCCTGCTCCGGCACCTCTTTCGACGCGGCCTCCAGATTGTCTTCGAGCCGCTCGCTCCAGTGATCCAGCGTGCGGGCGTAGTGCAGGCGCAAGCTCTCCACATCGACGATCTCCAACCCTGCCTCGCTGATCTGCGCTGAAATCATCGACAGGTGCGGCAGCTCGCCATTGGGAAAAACGTACTTCTCGATAAAGTCCCCGGCACCACGGCCGACCGGACGGCCATCGGTATGTTTGGCCGTGATGCCATGGTTCATCACCAGCCCACCCTCGCGGACCGCGCCAAACAGCGTTTTGCAGTACTGTTCCAGATTGGCGTGCCCCACATGCTCGAACATGCCGACGCTGACCACCTTGTCGAAGCGGCCGTCCTGCGGGAGGTCCCGGTAATCCAGCAACTGCAACTCCACCTGATCCTCCAGGCCCTCCCCTTTGACCCGCTCCCGGGCGAGGGCAAGTTGCGCTTTGCTCAAAGTGATACCGAACACCTTGACGCCGAATTCCCGCGCCGCATAACGCGCCAAACCGCCCCAGCCACAGCCGACATCCAGCAGGTACTCACCGGGCTGGAGGCGCAGTTTCCGGCACAGGTGGCGGAACTTGGCTTGTTGGGCCTGCTCGATGGTTTCGCTGCCCGTCTCGAAATAGGCGCAGGAATAGGCCATGTCGCTGTCGAGCCACAGTTGATAAAACGCGTTGGAAAGATCGTAGTGGTAGGAAATCGCCTTGGCGTCGGTTTCCTTATCGTGGACTGAACGTACCGGCAGGCTATCGTCTTCTTCGTTCACCAGAGCCTGGCTCCATTCATCACAGACCCGGATCACTTCGCTGATCGAGCCTTCGAGCTCAAGCTTGCCTTCGACAAACGCCGCCCCTAGCGCGTCCAGGCTGGGATGGGTCAGTTGCGCGACCATCTGTGGGTCCTTGACCACGATCGTGACGCTGGGATCGGCACCCAGCGTGAATTCATGGCCGTCCCAGAGTCGCAGCCGAAGCGATAGTTGGAGATTTTGTAAAGCCGGTGGAAGTTGCGCGAGCATGAAATATCCCCCTTGTTTCAGACGTCTGAAATGAGGGTAGACCATCGTAGAAAAATAGCAGGCTATCGAATTTATAGCCTTTTTCTATCGTCGCCCGAATTCACTCCATGAGCCGGTACTGCCAACTGTATGCACCCTCTTCCACCATGGACTACAAGTTCCAAGCACAAGTTCTAACCCCCGTCCTGGACTTTCAGCAACGGCTCCTGAAAGCGTAGCAGCCTTCCGGCGTTTCCCAATACCAGCAAAGTGCTCAGGTTATGCAGCAGCGCCGCGATCATCGCCCCCGCGGCGCCAAGCCAGCCGAACGCAGCAAAAGCGACAATCGCCAGCGTCCAGCCCAGGCCAATGATCACGTTGACCTGAAGCGTCTGCCGACATTGACGACTGAGCCGCACGCAGGTACCGAGCCGCCTCAGGTCGCTACCGATCAGGACGATGTCCGCAGACGCCAGGGCAATGTCCGCACCACCTGCACCCATGGCGACTCCCACCACCCCGGCCTTGAGCGCCAGCGAATCATTGATGCCGTCCCCGACGACCATGGGACGGAAGCCGTTGTCGATTTCCGTCATGACTCGCTTGAGCTTATCTTCCGGCAGCGCCTGAGCTTGTACATCAGCGATTCCTACTTCCCGGGCGAGTGTGCTGGCCACACTTTGGCGGTCCCCAGTCAGCAACAGTTGCCGCCCCAGGCCCAGCGTCCGCAGCTCAGCCATGGCGACCCGGGCTTCCGGCTTGATGCTATCGGCTAGCAGCAACCAGGCGAGGAACTGTCCATCCAGGGCCAGCCCAGCAATCGGGCCATCATGATTGGGTACCAACGAGGTTTCGATACCCAGCTGAGCAAACAACTCAGGACGGCCAAGGGCCGCTTCGCCCTGGCTGGTCATTGCCACCACACCCAGACCCTGGCGTTCATGAATGTCCGTCAGCGGCAGATATTTTTCCGGCTCCACCAGCCCAGCCAACGCTCGGCTGACCGGATGGCTGCTGGCGGATCCAAGGCTCGCCGCCAAGGGCAACAGAGACAATTGATCGCCGCTCGTGCTCTCGATAGATTGCAGACGCAAAGTGCCGTAGGTCAAGGTACCGGTCTTGTCGACCACCAACGATGTCAGGTCCGCCAGCTCTTCCAGGAACGCCGAGCTACGAATCAGGATGCCATGGCGTGCCGCCACCGCGATTCCCGCGATGGCGGTCGCCGGCGCCGACAACACCAACGCACAAGGACAGGCCGCCACCAGCACCGCCAGCATCGCCTGGGCATCGTTGGTAACGAACCAGGTCACCGCCGCCAGCAGCAAAACCAGCACCAGATAGCTGCCGGCATAACGCTCCAACAATCGGGTGATGGGCGGCTTTGAACGTTCGGCGTTTTGCATCAGGGCGATGACCTTGCCCAGTGTCGATTCCTGCCCCGTGCGGGTCACTTCCAGGCGCAACAATCCATCGAGATTGATCGCCCCCCCGAACACTTCGGTGCCCGCTTCGGCTTCCAGCGGCACCGACTCACCGGTAATGGGCGCAGTGTCGAGACTGGCCTGGCCGGACAACACCCGGCCATCGGCCGGTACGCGATCACCGGCCCGCACCTCGACCGTATCGCCGGGTCGCAGCGTGGCGTTGTCCACTTCCATGATCGAACCATCGGCCAACACCTTGCGGCCCAGGCTGCGCGTCAATTGACCCAAGGCGTGGATGGCTTCCTGGGAACCGATGACGCTGCGCTCTTCCAGCACATGGCCGAAGATCATGATGATCGGCAGCAGCGCCGCCGTCAGCAGATCCCCCGTAGCCCAGGCCCCCAGCATTGCCAAAGCGATCAGCTGATCGGTGATTCCATGCAAGCTCGGATACCGCAGGCTGTACCATGCCGAACGCATTACTGGCACCGCAACCAACAACGAAGCGACACCCAACAACAACTGGCTGACCCCGGTCTGCTCCGGCGACCAGGCGCGCCATACCAGCCCCAGCGCGAGCAGCCCGAGGGCGAGCATCGCCAAGGTCAACTGGCGAGCGGCTGTACGTTGTTCGGCGCTAGACAACATTGGAACGGCGGCGGTTTGCGCGCTCATTGCTCAGCTCCCTGAATAATCAGGCGGGAATCGTCTTTCGGGTCGACTGTGGTCACTGACCCGGCCTGGCGGAGAATGCCGGGCATGCGCTCGCGATACAGGCGAAGCAGCAGCTGCGGGTCAGCGTCTTTGGTCTTCGCCAAACCGAGCACCGTGGCGGTGTCGGCCGAGGCCCTGGCGAGCCGTTCGCTGGCCTGGGCATGCGCCACTTGCAGGACGCGGTCGGAATCCTGATGAGCTGTCTGGGTCAACTTCTCGGCTTCGGTGCGGGCATTGGCAACGGCTTTATCGGCCTGCTGGCTGGCCGTGAGCACCGCGTTGAACGCGCCCACCGCCGGGCCCGGCAAACTTGATTGGACGTCGACCCGTACCACCTCGATCCCCAGCCCCTGCCCCGTTGCGGCAAGATCGGCCAGCCGTCGGTTGATGCCCTGCACGAGATCACCGCGCAGGCGCTCGCGGCGTTCGGCGGCCTGGTTGTCGCTGCCGATCAGTTCGGGGCGGGCGACCAGAATCGTGTCCAGGTCCCGAGCCGCTGCGAGGGTTACCGCGCTGCGAGTGACCAGGCGATCCAGTGCCGGCAAGACATGCTCACCCTGCAAGACGAATGCATAGGGTTCGGTGACTTTGTAGAACACCCGCACATCCAGTTGCACCACCCCAGCGTCACCGGTCAATAAATAACCAGAGCCAGCCAAGGCATCGCTGACCGGAGAGGCGAAGCTGGCGACACGATCTGCCTGCAAGGCCGCATCGGAGCGCAGCAGATTTTCCACACGACGCTCCAGGACTCGATCCGCGGCTGGCAGCAGAATGACTTGTTCCACGGGACGCGGCCACGCCAACAACAAGCCGGCATTTTGGATGCGATCCAGAGCGCCGAAATGCAGCACCACGGCACGGTTCT
The DNA here is from genome assembly GCF_007828255.1 of Pseudomonas sp. SJZ078. Classification (NCBI taxonomy): domain Bacteria; kingdom Pseudomonadati; phylum Pseudomonadota; class Gammaproteobacteria; order Pseudomonadales; family Pseudomonadaceae; genus Pseudomonas; species Pseudomonas sp. SJZ078. The sequence continues at coordinate 18,176 of NZ_VIUG01000042.1, forward strand.
GTGGATCGATCTGCCGAACGTTGGAAAAGACCCAAGCCAATGCGGCGAGAATGGTGACGGCATAAAGCGCCAAGAAGGCCACGCGTGCCGCCTGAATCCAAGGACTGGATAACTCATTTGTTCCACGTGGAACCAAACTCATGGTTGTGTTCCACCTTTGAGTTCCACGGAAGCGGGTCCGTCAACCAACACCCGGAACGGTGCCGCATCGGTGCGCAAGATCAGTTTGGTGCCGGGGCTGACAATCGTGCCCAAGGTATCCAGCGAGCGCAGCAGGTTATACAGCTGAGGCGAACCGGCGTAGGCCCTGCCATAGATTTCAGCGGCCTCGACCCGGGACTGAGCTTCGATATCGGCGGCTTTCACCGTGGCATCCGCCTGCACGATCCGCGCATCCCGCTCAGCAGCGGAACGTATTTGCGCCGCTTCGCGTTTACCGATGGCGGTGCGTTCGGTGGCGATGGTTTCGCGCTCAGCACGCATGCGATCCACCGTCGCGGTCAACGTTACCGAAGGCAAGGTCAGCCGCTCGATACCAACCTGCAATACCCGCACGCCGTAGGTGGTGAGCAACTGCTGTTCGATCTGCTGGCGCAACTGCGCTTCGAAATCGCCAATACGTACCTGGCTGGCGTCGGTGTTGACCAGATTCGCCAGGTCAAAACTGGCGGCCGTGGTTTCCAGGGCCGATCCCACGAATGTGCGAATCTGCCGTGCAGCCTCGTCCGGTTGGTTCTGCACTGCACGCATGAAGCGCTGGACGTTGTCCGAATCGCCTTGCACCTGCCACGCCACGTAGGCTTGAACGATGATGCGCAGTCCGTCACGGGTACCAACGTCCTGCAGACCGCTGGATGTCGTGCGCAACCGCAAGTCCACCGGAATCGCCGCCTCGAACGGCGCCGGCCAACGCCAGCCCAGGCCAGGCTGCAACAATACCCTCGCCGGATTACCAAAGCGGGTGATGACGGTCGCCTCCCCCGAGCGCACCTGGACCAGGCTCGCGGCGGCAACGGCGAAGGCTACCAACAGCGCCGCCCAGCCCATGCGCCGCCAGGGAAACGGGCCTGCTTCCTGTGGGTCGCCGTGATGATGGTGGTGGTGCCCATGATGATGACCGACATGGCCGTGGCCATGACCGGAGTGATCGTGATGATCGTGGGAAGAAGACTGGCTCAATGGGCAGCTCCTGGCTGGACAAGGTTACGCGGCGATGCGGGATCTGCCGGAAGCGTGAAAGTGCGCAGGTCGATGGTCGGCGCGTTGCCACTGCCGCCCAGACGATGATCGAGAATCAGCAATTTGGCATTGGCAAGGCCCCGGCTCAGTTGACTGAGATACTGTTCCAGCACAAAGGCGTGGCCGGCCGTGGCGTAGGCCTTGCGTTCAGCGCTAAAGCGCAAGTCGGAAGCCTGGGCGGTCGCATTGATTTCCCGTGCGGTAGCCTGAGCCTGGTCGTGGGCAATGCTGGCTTGCAGTTGTGCCTGGTTGGTCTGCTCCGCCGCCGCGCCGCGTTCCCGGGCAATCAATGCCTGGGCACCGATTTGCGCCGCTTGCACACCGTGGTAGGCATTGGCCGCCCCCGCCGGCGGGTGGATCGCTTCAACGACGGTTGCCAGGATTTCCACGCCGCTGTCGAGCGCCTGCAAATCGGTCTGGACAGCCCGACCAATTTCATCGGCCAGGCTGACGCGATCCGCCCCCAACAAACCGTCCAGCGTGCGCGAGGCGAACTCATGCACCAGGACGCGACTGGCGGTGCTACGAATCAGTGTGGGAATGTCGGCGCTGTTATAGGTCGCTGCCAGCGCGGCCGCGTCGGTAAGGCCAATGCGATAGACGAAGCGCACATCCATGTTGACGATCTGGAAACTCTGCTGATCGGCACGTCGGCTGGCAATCACTTGGGATTTATCGTTCACATGGCTGGCGTCCCACAAACGATTGGCAATCGCCGGAGCCGGACCTTCCGCGGTATCGGCCTCCGTGCTCACCCGACTCTCCCCCACGCTGGTGGCCAGTTCATGGACGATGCCATTTTCAACGTTCAGCACCCGGCCCAACGGCCAGGGGAGGCCGAACTGCAACCCAGGACCGAACACCTCCACCGGCTTGCCAAAGCGCTCGTAAATGCCGCGCCCTTGCAGCGGCACTTCGTGCACGCCTGTGAGCAGCCAGCCCACCAGCGCCACCAGCACCAGCACTGGAAACAAGGCGCGGCGCATGTAGCTGAATGCCCAGATCTGGCGCAGGTCGATACCGAAACGGTTGTGTAATTCGTGCTGCAACGCCAGCAAAGGCTGCGGCGGCCAGCGCAGCAGGTCGGCGATGACGCTACGGCCCAGCACGGTCGGTTCCAGGGAATCCCGGCGTGGGCTGAACAATGACAGCAGTGCCCGCAGCAACAGCTCCACCGCTGCAAGCCCCGGCAATAGCCCCATCAGCACTGCCAGGCGCACCGGCCAAATGGCTGACTCACTCGCGAACAACAGGCACAGCGCGCCGAGCACCAGCACGATAATTGTCAGGCGGGTCAGTTGCGCCAGCGACGCTGCTTCCGGCCATTCAAGGGTAGGTTGCTGCGCCAGTTGGCGTTCAAATACCAACAAGGCGAACGCCAACAACAATGAAAGCACGGCTCCCACACCGGCCGATATGCCAAGGGTCGCCGCCGGCAGCGCCAGACTCCAGGCTTGCTCCAGGCTCAGCAGCGCCAACCCTGCCCAACCGGCCAGCCACAAGGTCGGCGCGCCAATCTGATTCAGCAGGCCGATCCAGCGCGCACTGATGCGCTCCAGCAATCGTTCATACCAACCGGATAGCTCAACCGGTTCCTGCTCAGAGGTTGGGATAACCGCCGCCGGCAGCAATGCCCTGCTGCGCCACTGCGTCACCCACCAGGCGGATTGCAGGCCGGCCACCAACACCAGCAATGCCGCACTTTGACTCGCCAACAAGGCCGGCCACATCGACTGGGGCGAAAACAGCCCGACAAAGAAGCCGGACACCAAGCCCAGGCCCGCCAGAACGGCCAAGGCAAAAGCGACCCGCCGAAGGCGTCGTCCCTGGGAGCGTGCCTGCTGAAAGCGTGGCCGCTCGGCCACCTGTGCCCCTTCGATATCAAGATCGACTTGCATACCACCCCAGCATTTGGCGATCAAAACCGGGCATGTGGACAGACTCCACAGCCTTTTCGTTATATGGCGTTACCTTATAACCATAGCTGTGAAATTTCTGTTTTTAATTCTTCATGTTGGATGGCAAAACCGGTGAAATGAACAGGCCTTGGTGGCGAGGGGATTAAATCCCCTCGCCACCAAGTTCTAAAATGGACCGAAGTCAGCCAGCCGACATCCGCGCCTTGCGCCGACGCCGACTGATCAACCCCAGTGCGACCGCGACCACCAGCACCACACCACCGATCTGCAACCAGCGCTTGTAGGGACGCAACGCCGAACGAATCGGGTCGAGGGCCTGGGTGACATAGCGCTTATCGGCCGCGCGGAAATCCGGCTCCTGGCACTGATGGCCGAAGTCCCCTGCCCAAGTCACATAAGGCCCCTCTTTCACATAACGCTGATACAACGCGCTTTGCTCCTCGAGACTCGAGTTGTACGCCACGGCCCTGCACAACACCGCCGCAAACGCCTGACTGGTATGGGGCACATTGTCCGCCGCCTTGCTCGCCAGGGCAGTGGCGACAAAACGGTAGTGGTATCGCTCGTTCGGTTGCGCGGCGCTGGCCTGCTGGCGCTGCACCTCCCCTTCGGCCACCAACGGCCCGACCTTCAGCTCAACCGGCTCGAGGCTGTAACCACCCCCCATGACGGCGTAGTCCGGCGCCATCTCGTAGCCGAGCATCTCCATGCCCCAATCGCGCGCCATCCTGGACGCATAGAAGTACGCCTCAGCGCGCCGGGTAGGCCACCATTTGGACTCTGCTTCCTGGCGCAGTTGCCCGTAGGCCCGGGCCTTGTTCTGCAGGTCGGCGTTATCGAAGTAAGCCGGAGCCTCGTCATAGCGCCCTTCCCGCAATAAGCGGCGGCCCAGCAGGTTACGTAACTGCGCGGCTACCGGCAGTGGCACGTAGTTGTCGCGATCCTGCTGGCTCAAGGGGGGTGGCGCCGGAACCTGGGCGTCGACGTACTGTTTCAATTCTTCGGCGGTCAGTACCCGTTCAGCGACTGCAGCAGCGTCGTACCAATAATTGCTCTGGCTACGGTAAAGCTGATCGAACGCTTGCAGGTAATCGCCCCGTTGCAGGGCCAGGATCGCGCTCTCGCCTTCGACCCGGCACTTGGGTTCAACCACCTCGAAATCCCAATCCGGTGTACGTCGACCGCCCCAGGATTCATCCTTCGGAAAAGCCTGGGCCGCCTTGGCATAGGCCGCGGCCGCCGCCGTCTTGTCACCATCACGCACGGCCAGTTTGGCCCGCAGCCACCAGGCCAACCCCGTGTCGCCGGCTTTTTCCACAAAGGCTTTGGCGCTGGCGTAGTCGCCATGCTGATAGCTCACCGCCGCCAGCCGATCGGCATCATCCAGGTTGCCATGACTGCTGGCCTGCAACAGCTTGACCAGTCTTTTCTCACCGGATGGCTCCTCCCCGTCCCACCAGCCGACACGGCTGAGCAAGTAACTCGTCAGCAACCGCTGCACGGCATTGGTTTTGAGCAATTCGCTCAGGCGATCGTCCGGCTGCCCACTGAGGTCCGCCGCCAGGTACAACAACGAGCTGTAGCCAACCTGCGAGCCGTGCAGGGACTGGGTCGCATACAGTCCGATGGCACTGTCCCAATCGTCAGCGGTGTAAGCCACCCTGGCTTCTTCGCCGAGACTGGCGATACCCAGTTCCAGCGGATCGCTGAAACCGCCAACGCTCAGTTCACGGGCCTGACGAAACGCCGCTCGGGCCTGGTCCCGCGACGCCGCCGGATCTTCGTTGCCCGCCTCGGTACTCATGGCAAACAATGCACGCCCCAGGGAATAGGCAGCCCAGGTACTGCGCAACGAGCGCTGGTCCGCGGGCAACGCCAGCAGCTCCTGGAACGCCTGCGCAGCCCTCTGGTTTTCACCCGCACCAAAGGCAGCCGCGCCGATGGCATACAACCGCAATTCGGCAGGCAGGTTCGCCGCTTGCACCGCGACCTCGTCGATATCATTCAACGCCCTCAGCCGCTCCACCAAGGCTTGCTGTGGCGGAGTCAGGCCAATCCGCTCAGCCTCGTTGCGCTGTGCCACGTAGGCAGACGAATCGTCGTAGTTGTAATCCGGGTTGCGCGTCGCCTCGCTGGCCGGCTTCAGTCCGGCAATGGCATGGCCAAGACGCTTGATCTCGAAGCGAAAGCTGCCTTCGGGTAACTCGGCCAACGATTGGGCGCGGTTGTCCAGCAAGCGCATCGGGAACTCTGGACCACAAGCCAGTGCCTGGCCCAACGGCAAGCCGAGGCTTATACAGAACACCGGGCAGAGCAACCGACGAGGCCACTTACGGGTAGACATTGAAAGCTCCTTGTTCAATTTTTGTACAACGCGCCCATCCCATGGCCCGTTGGGCACCAGCGGCGAGGCGGCCTTCCTGAATGCGGGTGAAGGTAAGCAGTCCGGGGGTTTGTTGCAACGTATAACCAGCCAAGGCATCGACCCCATCACATGCGCCGACGGCAAGCGTCATCCGTCGGGGCCAGGGGCTGTCGAGATTGCCTCGATTGACTAGCCGGATATCGTACAAAGCGTTCTTTTCCTCCAACGTCAGGACCAGGCGGCTGTCCAGTTTGTCTCCCCGAGCCACTGCGCCGAGCGTGGTCAGGCTCCAGGCACGTCGGTCACCTGCCAACGGCAGCCGAAACCAGATCAATCCAGCCAGGTGTTCTGGCGGTTCGGCACGCAGATCCGCGGTCAGCCCGGCCACTTGCTGCGGATCTGCCAATAACTCCCGCCGCTCGCCTGCCCTATCGATCGGCACTTCGCTTTCAACCACCGGCACGCCGCTCTCCTGGGTCAACAGCGCCACACCATAAGCCGGCAGGGCCAGGTAGAACGGTCGCGTGGTAACCTTGCTCCAGCGTTCGGCCCAGCGCCGGGCCTGTTGCGGATCGAACAGCCCCTGCCGCGGGTCGCTCACCGCATGGACCTGCAAGACGCTGCTGTCCACGGCTTCCAGCAACCCAGGCAGCGCGGGGCTGTCGAGCCAGGCCGGCAACGCCGTGATACTCAGACGCAACGTGCCCGGCAAGGTCTGGCGCAACCGGTTCAGGAATGTCCCATAGGCCGCCAACCGGGCGTTACCGGCGTCATGGTCGATCTCCACACCCACCGGCATCAGGCCTTGGGCTTGCCAGTCATTCAATACTTGCTGGATCTGGGCAATAACCTCGTCCTGATCCAGCGTTCCGAGCTGACCATCCAGGCGGACCACCGCGATCAGCGGTCGGCCATCGGCCTTGAGCAATGCCGGATCGATCCGCGCGCGGCTCCAGCCCGTACCGGGAAAAGCCTGCAAGGCCAGCACCCGCAAACTCGAGAAGTCCTGACGGCTCTGGCGCAGCGCCGATGCGTGGGCCGGGGTCCACTGACGTTGCCAGATATAGAGTTGTTGATCGAGAGGCGCGGCGGGGGGATGCTCGCAGCCCTGCAACAGCAGCGCAACGAATGCCAGCGATGTCCGGAAAAGAAAAGTCATGAACCTTCGTCACCCGCTGAAACCCGGCAGATTACCGTGTCTTGCGTTGGACGGGCATAGGGCAAGGACATTGCATCGAAGTTTTCATATGTCACGGCAGGACCAGGGCCGCCATAGGGTCGGACGGCCCTTTCCAGTGTGACCGGCTACGCTCAGACGGCTTTCTGCAAGCCGACAGCCGTACGCGGCATGCCAACGAAACCGGGCAAGGCCTCGATACGCGCCAGCCACTCACGGACATGGACGTAGTCGTCCAGCGACACGTTGCCCTCCGGTGCATGGGCGATGTAAGAGTAGCCGGCGACATCGGCGATGGTAGGCGCATCACCCGCCAGCCAGGTGCTGCTGCTCAAATGTTGATCGATGACCTTCAACAAACTGTGGGATCGGGCGATCACATCCTCGGCGTTATAAGGTGCATTGAACACCGTGATCAGGCGCGCCGTGGCGGGTCCCGCATGGATTGGCCCGGCTGCTACCGACAACCAACGCTGCACCCGGGCGGCACCCAGCGGATCGCTCGGAAGCCAACGGCCCTTGCCATATTTCTGCGCCAGATACACAAGGATCGCGTTGGAGTCGGCCAGTATCACGCCGTCGTCGTCAATCACCGGTACCTGGCCAAATGGGTTGATGGCCAGAAAATCCGCCTGTTTGTGCGCGCCCTTGACCAGATCGACGAAAGCCACCTCGACCGGCAGTTCGAGCAGCGAAAGCATCAGTTGAACACGGTGGGCATGTCCGGAAAGCGGGAAGTGATAAAGCTTGATAGGGTTCATGGTCGACTCCGCTGGAAATGACGCCGTCAGCAGAACGGCATCGATGGCGTCATCTTCCCTCTCGTTTGAAAACTAGAGAATCACCCGTAAACACAATCCATTATTTCTCTCAGCGAAACAATGCATCAGCCCCTCAAGGCCGGGTGTTTGCGCAGGGCGTTGACCGTGAAATCGACAAAACTGCGGACCCGCGCCGGGGCGTTACGCCCACCCTGGTACAGCACATGAATGGGCAGGGGCGGCAGTTCGAAATCGGCCAGGACGATTTCCAGCTCCCCATTGGCGATCGCGCCCGCCACTTGATAAGACAGGACTCGCGTCATGCCCAACCCTTGGCTGGCGGCGGTAATGGCAGCCTGGTTGGCTGTGACCACCAGCCGGGGCACCGGTCGAACCGCCAATGATAATCCGGCGTCGACAAAGGTCCAGTTTCTGATCTGGCCGATGGCCGAAGAGGCCACCACCAGCGAACGCTCCAGCTCTTGCGGATGCCGGGGCCGACCATGCTGAGCGAAGAACGCGGGAGAGCCGCAGACGACCTGCCGCACTTCGCCGACACGGACGGCATGCTGGCTGCTGTCAGGCAGCTCGCCAATGCGCACGGCAATGTCTACGCCTTCCTCAACCATGCTGACATTCCGGTCCAACAGCAAGGCATTGACGCTGACCTCGGGATACTGTTGAAGGTACTGCACCAGCAACGGCGTGACGAACAACTGACCGAACAGCACCGGCGCGGTAATCGTCAGTTGCCCCCTGGGCTGGGCATGGCTGCCGGCCGCCGAATCCTCGGCTTCCTGCAGATCGCCCAGGATCCGCCGACAGTCCTCCAGAAAGCGCTGGCCGGCTTCGCTCAGGTACACGTTGCGAGTGGTGCGAACCAGCAGCGGTGTGCCGATGCGTTGCTCCAACGCCGCCACCGCACGGGTCACGCTGGCCGCCGACAGGCCCAGGCGCCGCGACGCCGCCGAAAAACCCGATTCCTGGGCAACAGCGATAAACACCTGCATCTCCTGAAACCTGTCCATCCATCCCCCGATGAGAAATCCTGATACAAGTTTTTCAAACACCGCAATGCCATGCAGCACGGCCATTGTAGGCCCTGAGCAAACGAACCGTAGCGTGGCGCCCCGGTTGCAATTGATCAGGCTTGTTACCATCGCCCATCATTACCGTTTTATGACTAATAAACAGCACAGACTCGCTCCCACAGGAATTTGTGCCGTTGCAGACTCAGTACAAGGCCATTTTCGTGAACCTTTTATTCCATGGACTGACCCGTCCCCTCGCGCCTTTGATCACCTTGGCCGGCCTGGTCCTGATCGTTCCCCTTGCACTGCGTCTCGCACTGGGTTGGTCCGATCCGTTGGGCTACCTGTCCGACCTGGGCATTGGCGGGTTGCTGCTCGTGCTGCTTTACCGCCGCCCCCTCTGGCTGACCTTGCCGGTGTTGCTGGCCTGGATCGCACTGACGTTGACCAACATCGAGCTGATCAGCGCCGTCGGACGCATGCCCAACCCCTCGGACCTGCACTACCTGACCGATCCGCAATTCGTCGAAAACTCCAGCAGCGGCGGCTTCTCCCATCCCTGGTTGGCCGCACTGCAACTGACAGCACTGGCCCTCTGGCTGATGGTCCAGTGGCCAGGCCGCTCACGCCATGCATCGCCCTTGCCGCGCCACGCCTGGGCGTTGCCGGCGCTGCTCCTGCTGGTTCACAGCACCGTACAATCCTGGCGTCCCACCGAGGCGGACCAGTGGAATGTGTTCAATCTACCCCATCAACTCGCCACGGCGGCGGTCGCAGCCGGGCAGGACCGAATCCAGCACTGGCTTGAAGGCGATGCGGGCGTCCAGGTGCCGCCAATGGAAGGCCTTACACGGCTGGACCTTGATGGAGAGAAGCTACTGGCCGCACCAGGCCAGGCGCGCAACGTGCTGGTCATCACCCTGGAAGGCATCCCTGGCGCCTATATCAGTGCCAACCGTCAGGCCCTGAAAGCCGGCTACCCGGAAAACCCCATGCCGCGCCTCAGCGCCTGGGCCGAGCGCGGCATGAACACACCCGACTACGTCCTGCACAGCCACCAGACCATCCGCGGCCTGTACTCGATGTTGTGCGGCGACTACGACAAGCTCGACGACGGCACGCCCAAGGGCGTCGAAATGCTCAACCAGACCCAGCGCAACCTGGCCTGCCTGCCGGCCCAATTGCGTGAACATGGCTTTGCCACGCATTTCCTCCAGGGTGCGGGCCTGCGGTTCATGGCCAAGGACCGGATCATGCCCCATATCGGTTTCGACAAGACCCTGGGCATGGAGTGGTTCACCCAACCCGCTTACCTGGAATTTCCCTGGGGCAAGGACGACAAGACCTTCTTCGAAGGCGCGCTGGACTACGTCGGGCAACTGCAACAAATGGACAAGCCCTGGATGCTCACGCTGTTGACTGTAGGCACCCACCAGCCCTACTCCGCCCCGGATGACTACCTGCAGCGCCATGACACAGCCAAACAGGCCGCCGTGGCTTATCTCGACGATGCGCTGGATAACTTCCTCATCGGCCTGGAACGCCAGGGCATCCTGAAAGACACCTTGGTGGTGATCACCTCGGACGAGTCCCATGGCATCGATGATGTACGCCTGGCGTCATCCTGGGGGTTCAACCTGACGCTGGCGCCGGAACCCTTGCCGCGCATAAAGCGGGGGACCTATGGTCACGTGGACCTGAGCGCCTCGATCCTCGACTATTTCGGTTTCCCGGTGCCTGCGTCGCTGTCCGGCCGCTCGATGTTCAGAGACTACACGACGGGCCGGGAAATCATGTCATTCACCAATGGCATGCTGCGCTACCACGACGGCAAGGGCACGTTCACTGAATGCGATTTCCTGCAGCGTTGTCGCTATTACGCCAGCGAAGGTTTCATCACTGACCGGGTGACCTATGGCGGACACTACAGCGGCCAGCGGGCCAGGCTCGTCAGCGCACGGGCAACGGCCCTGGACCAGACCCTGCTGCGTACATCGCTGAACCAGCATTATCAGTTCGGCAGCACCGAGAAGATTCCACTCCCAGCCCAGGTGTCCAACGACTGGACCGACAACCTGATCGGTGCCCAATACCTGGAAATGCCCAAGGGCTCACGGACCCGCGTCAGCCTGAGCATCCGAGCCATCGAGGCGGACCATACGGCCTACATTTCCCTCAAGGCCAAGGAGTTCGAGCGGGATGTGCCCATGGAACTGCCGACTGATGTGGCGGTGACGCCCGAACAACCACTGGTAATGAATATCCATTTCGATAACCCGCAAACGCGCAAGGCGTTCTCCTTCCATTTGCTGGGCCATGGGACAGGCGCCATCGAGATCAGCGACTTCAGCGTCGTGACCGAGCTGTCGGACCAGATGGACCAGACGGACCAACCCGAATACCTGGACGATATACAGGACGCCAGCCAGGCCCAGTCCAGTTGAACAAAAAACGCGCAGTCGTTGCAGACGGCTGCGCGTTTGTTCGGGTCTGGCCTGACCACTCACGGCGCGGAATACCCGGAGTTGATCGCTGCGCTTCACCACTTATCCACAGGGCATCGCTTCGCCAGCCGGAGCCCCTTGCCAACTGGTACTGAGGATAATGCGCGTGGCGTTTCGTTGAATCGGCACCAGATGGTGGAGCGTGGTACCGGACTTGAGGAAATACACATCACCCTTGAGGTGCGGACAGGCCTTGCCAGGATTGTCCAGGCTATATTCCCATACGTGCAAGTCATCCTTGTTGCCGTTGCTGTAGGGCACGCATTGCAGGACGTCGCCGCCCTCCGGGTCTTCAGGCGCCTCGATGATCCAGACCAGGGTGTAGGGATAATCGCCCCAATGCCAGCCATAAGTATCGTCGGGATGATTCAGCCTGCTGATCAGGTACTGACCGTGATCCTGGCAGGACACCAGCTCTTCCCCTGCAATATTGCCGAGGAAGCGGCGTAGCGACTCGGAATGATAAAGCGCAGGAACCACGGCTCCGCCCTCGGCGATCTGCGCTTGCGCGATCACATGGATCTTGCGCTGGGGATCGTGGATAAACAGCACCGTCGCTTCGTGCCCCACTGAATATTCATTGAGCAGCCCATGCACTTCGGTATGAAGCTCTTCCCACATCTCGCCAGGTAGAAATGAAAAATCCTTGAAGTGGAAATAGCCATCCCGATGAAACGCGTTACGAACCTGCTTCATCCGGATTTCATTATTCAGGAAATCCTGGAAGTGCCTGGAAAGTTGCTGCGCCACATCGACCAAGAGCGGATCTGCTTTTCGATTACTCATTCGTTGCTCCATCCATGGTCCGATTGTAGGACCATAGAGCGGTTCGCTACAGTGCAGCAGACGACAACAAACGGTAGTTTTACGCCAAATGCCATTGCCCTTTCGCCAAAGGCCTCGCTGTAACAGGAACGCCTGACCGGGCCGGGAGCTGAAACTAATCCAGCAACCGATGCAACTTGGCGTACTGCAACAGCATGATGGTCTTGCCGTCGCAGATTTCCCCGCTCTCGATCATGCCCAGGGCCTGGTCGAGCGGCAGCTCCAACACTTCGATTTCCTCGCCTTCATCTTCCAACCCGCCGCCTGCATGTCGTTTGTCTTCGTCGAAATACTCGCCGACGAAAAAATGCAGCCGTTCCGTCACCGAGCCCGGGCTCATGAACGCTTCGAAAACTTTGCGCACGTCCTGGATGACGTAGCCGGTTTCTTCCTGGGTTTCCTTGCGGATGCAGGTGTGTGGATCGTCGTTGTCCAGCAGGCCGGCGCAGGTTTCGATCAGCAGGTCATCGTGCCCGTTGACGAAGGCCGGGAAGCGGAATTGCCGGGTCAGCACCACGGTCTGCTTGGCCTTGCTGTACAGCAGGATCGTAGCGCCGTTGCCGCGGTCATAGGTCTCTCGGGTCAACTCCTGCCACTGGCCATTGCGGCCGAGATAGTCATAGGTGGTCTTGCGTAGCACGTACCAATTGTCCGAGAGCACTTCGACGTTCTTGATGCGTACGCGTTCGTTGATACCGGTTATCTGGGTCATTCATCCCACTCCATTCGAGACCAGGGTTCCATCTGGAAGTCTGCCCACGCTTGCCTGATGTCGTTCAACATACTGCCGGAACGCGAGGCAATGCTCGTTTGTGAGCCGTCTTGCTGTAGGCGCGCTCGATAATCTGTCGCGCTTGAGGCGACACTTCTTCGCCCATGAGATACGCATCGATCTCCTTGTAACTGCAACCATACGCCACTTCATCCAACCGCCCAGGTGCCAGGTCTTCCAGATCGGCGGTCGGCGCCTTGCACACCAGGTACGCAGGTGCGCCCATGGCGTCAGCCAATAACCGCACCTGGGTTTTCGTCAGCCCGGACAGCGGCGCCAAGTCGCATGCGCCGTCACCGAACTTGGTGAAAAAACCCATCACCGCTTCCGCGCCATGGTCGGTACCGACCACCAGGCCATTGCTCATATTGGCGATGGCATATTGGGCCAGCATCCGTGCTCGTGCCTTGACGTTGCCTTTGGCAAAATCGGTAAGCTCGGCCGAAGGCTGCAAGCCGTCGATCGTGATAGTCGCCATCAGTCCATCCACACACGCGGCAATGTTGCTCGTGGTGATCAAGTCTGGCCGGATGAAGTCCAAGGATGCCTGGGCGTCCTGCTCATCTGCCTGGGCCTTGTAAGGCAGTCGCACGGCAATGAAACGCGCCTCGTAATCTTCACCTCGCAGTTGTTCCACCGCCAACTGGCACAGGCGTCCGGCTGTGAGCGAGTCGACGCCGCCGCTGATACCGAGCACCAGGGACATGCAACCCGACTCACGTAGAACCTGCTTGATAAACCCAACACGACGGGCAATCTCGATGCGCTCACCGCCCTGTTGGAGTTGGCGATCGATGCCCAGTTCCCGCGCTATGCGCTCTTGCTGAAGTGAAGTCATATCAGGCTCCCAGCTGTGGATTGATCAGGGCGACGTTGAACACTTGGGCGGCATAGCGAAGGAACGAAGCATCTTCACAGACGTTCTTGATCGGGTCATCGGAAAACTTCACCACCGGCTCGCCGTGGACACGCACCAGTTTCATGACAATGCTCAGCGGTTCGACACCCTCGACATCGCAGGCCAGACTGGTGCCCATGCCAAAACCGAACTTGGCCTTGCCACGGACATGACGCAGGATCGGTAAGCATTTTTCGAAGTTGAGGCCGTCGGAGAACATCAGGTCCTTGGTCCGTGGGTCGACACCCAATTCGTGGTAACGCCCCAGCACCTTGTCAGCCCAGACAATAGGGTCACCTGAATCCTGGCGCAGCCCGTCGTAGAGCTTGGCGAAGTACAGATCGAAGTCCTTGAGGAAAAAATCGGTGCTGATGCAGTCCGTCAGCGCAATACCGAGCCGGCCACGGTACTCGCGCACCCAGTTCTCCAGGGCCGCGTTCTGACTCTCGCGCAAGCGCCCGAGTTGCTGGTGGACCATCAGCCACTGGTGAGCCATCGTGCCGATCAGTGGGAGATCGAATTCGTAAGCCAGGTGCGAGTTACTGGTGCCGACAAACACGCCGGGAAAATCACTGCGCATGATATTCACCACTTCACGTTGCGCCCGGAAGGACAGCCGGCGGCGGGTGGAAAAGTCGGAAACGCGAAACTCGGCGAGTTCTTCACGACTGGCGTTTTTCTCCAGCCACTCGAACTTCTGGTACAGCTTGCGGGTAACATCGGCCAGCTCGACTTCGGGATACTTCTCGCGGTTGCGCAGTTCGCTGACCATCGCCAGTACCGGCTGCTCGAACATGATGCAGTGCAGCATCGGACCGCGAACGCGGATGTGCAGTTGGCCGTCGACCTCCGACACGTGGATATAGCGCAGATTGAAGCGAAACAGACCGAGGAACTGTTCGAAGTCCGGTGTCAGGTACTCGCGGAAACGCTTGTTGAACAGAAACCGTTGCTCGCCCTCGCGCAACTGCAATCCGGCAAGGTTCTCGAGTTCCACACGAATGTCCGGGATCAGGTGGCCGAGCCGCTCTTTGGAACGCACGATGAACTGATACTCCACCTCAACGTTCGGGTGCTGGTGCAGGACAGCCTGCATCATGGTGAAGGTGTAGTAGTCAGTATCCAGAAGGCTCTGGATGACGCCGCTGCTTGAATCGAATGCACTGTCCATGTTTGCTCCTTACTCGCCTGCCAGGCGGATGGTTTCTTCGCGGATCCTGGCCACCCGGATCCCTGCTTGTTGCAGGTCCTGAATGGCTTGCGTGGCGCCCTCCTCGCTGATAGCCCGACAGGCCGGCAGGTGAACGATCACGTTGAAGCCGGCGGCAGCCAATTGCAGAGCGGTGGTCTTGACGCAGAAATCCAGCGCCAGCCCGCCGACAAGGACCTGCTCCACAGCCCGACCTTTCAGGTACTCGATCACCCCGGTGGACAGCTTGCCGTGCAAGTCGTGGTAACAGGCGCCGTACGGGTGTAAATCCGGCTCGACACCCTTCCAGACGAAATAGTCGTAGTCGTAGGGCGTCGGCAATTCGTCCAGCAAGGTGAAACCTTCGGTGCCGGGAACACAGTGGCTGACCCAAGTGATGTCGGCGTGCTCGAGCCCGGTCGGTGCGAGCATCTGTGAGTGCTCGGCGACCACCCATGGCGCTTGAGGCGAGTGGGCATCCTTGCTGCCGACGCGCAGGCTGGCCAGGGAGGCGATGAAATTCAGTTCACCGCCAATCTGCTCGCCACCAGGTACTGGCAGCTCATCAGGGCAAAGCGGTGTAAAGCTCTTTTGCGCATCGACATCGAAGGAAGCCGTCTTACGGTTCAGGCTGTTCATGCTGGTTTCTCCTGTTCACGGTTGTGAGAGTACATAACGTGTACTTTAATGACAAGTAACTGTGAAAAAGAATTCCGCTTTAGGCTCTATTAATGCCAAATGCTAAGCAAAAATACATAAGAAATTTAGCCAAACACGATTTGAATGATATGGTACATGTCGTGTACCCAAAGAGAATAAGCCATGTTCGAACTGGCCTTGTATGGCGGCGCCTTCAATCCCCCTCATGCCGGTCACGCCCAGGTGATGATCCAGGCGTCATTCCAGGCCAGGCGCGTGTTGGTCGCCCCAAGCTTCCGGCATCCCTACGGCAAGCGGATGGTTGATTATGAAGTTCGCCTGAAATGGCTAGAGGCGATCGTCGAGCGCGTTCAGCCGCTGTGCGACGCGCAAGTTCACGCAAGCCGGGTTGAGCAGGTCGTGGCGCGTGACGTTGAAGGCCCCATCTACAGCTACACCCTGCTTGCCCACCTCGCCGACAGCCTGGCCCTGGACGGCAAGCGGATAGCGTTAGCAGTGGGTCAGGACGTCGCGGATCTGTTACCGACCTTCTACCGCGGCGAGGAATTACTGGAGCGCTTTTCCATCCTCTGTATGGAAGAAACAATTCATGTACGCAGCACGCTGGTACGCGAACGGCTGGCCTTGGGCAAGCCGCTTCCCAGCGACTGGATGGCTCCCGGCCTGAACCCGTTAAACTATGATCTTTACGCTACCCACGGAAATCGACATGCCAACTAGCACCGCCCCCGTGCGCGATTATCTGCACACCATCGACCTCTGTGTGTTGCGCTTCAACCGGGAAGCCCAGGCCATTGAAATCCTCCTGAACCGCAGGGAAGCCGAGCCGTTCGCCGGCCATTGGGCGCTGCCCGGGATCGTGGTGAATGGAGGGGTTGAAGATCTCACGCTGAACGACGCCGTGGAGCGCCTGCGCAACTCGAATAAAGTCGGCATGCCGCTGGCCTGGATCGAACAGGTCGGCACCGTCGGCGACGCGTTCCGCGATCCACGCTGCTGGTCATCGTCGACGTTCTACCTGGCCATTGTCAGCGATACACCCCCGCTCGCCGAACACCAGGGATTCTTTTCGCTCAAGGACGTCGCGGACGCCAGGATAAAACTCCCTTTCGACCACAACAGCCTGGTGGCTGCCGTGCAGGAACGGCTGTTTTCCAAAGCGCTCTACAGCAGCCTGCCGCTGATGTTCCTGGGCTCCGAGTTCAGCGCGCCGGAAGCCGTGGGCATTTTTTCCCTGGTACTCGAGCGTCCGGTGCTCAAGACCAGCATGCGCCAGCGCCTGTTGAAGATGACCGAAGCGGGCTACCTGCAGGAAACCGGCCGCAAGAAAAGCGGCGACGGCGGCCGCCCGCAACGCACGGTGGAAAACCTCAAGCCAGGCAGCGTTTACCTGTTTGACCGGTGTTTTCTGGAGTAATGCTTAGTCCGGGATCCGGTCTCGGCAAGCGCGTATCCGCGTCACTTGATGCGATAAAAATTCCTACGACTGCCCATCATCTTTTCTAGTTCGACAAAACCCGCCCACTCGTCAAATCTTCGCCCAACCCTGGCGGGGACTCATAAAAACAAGACCTGACGAGCGTGCTTCATGGGCATCAGTATGAAATTCGGCCACAAGATCCTTCTCGGTGCCTGTGTCATCTCGGTAGCAGTATTCCTATCGTTCTCACTGCTCAATGACCATCGACAACAAACAAGTACCCGCGAAGCGCTGCACAGCAGCTTGCAAACCACTGGCAAGTTGCTTGGCGCCAACCTCGACAATTGGCTGGCCGGACGGCTCCTGCTGATCAAGGGCGCCGCCGAAACCATTGCCGCCGACCCCACCCCGGCTACCGTCAGCAGGATGCTCGCCCAAGACAGCATCACCAAGACCTTTATCGCCAGCTATGTCGGCTTCCAAGACAGCCGTTTCTTCATTTATCCCGAGCGGGTGATGCCCGATGGCTACGATGTCCGTCAGCGCCAGTGGTACAAGGAGGCGGCTGCCTCCCTCAGCCCTGTGCTGACCGAACCCTACATCGGCGCCGGCATCGATTATCTGATCATGACCGAGGCGGTACCGATCAAGATCAACGGCAAGGCAGCCGGGGTATTCGGCGCGAGCCTGAGCCTGGAAAAACTCGCCAGCATCGTCAACTCCGTCGATCTCAACGGCATCGGCTATGCCTTCCTGGTCAGTGACGACGGCAAGATCCTGGTGCATCCGGACAGCGCCTTGGTCACCAAGACGCTGGCCCAAGCGTTCCCCGAAGGCGCTCCGGGTATCAACGACAACCTGAATGAAGTGCGGGAAAATGGCAGTACCCGGATCGTCACATTTACGCCAATCAACGGCCTGCCGTCGTTGCACTGGTCCATCGGCTTGTCGGTGGACAAGGACAAGGCCTACGCCGCACTCCACGAGTTTCGCACCTCGGCCCTGATCGCCACGCTGATTGCGGTGCTGATCACCATTGTCTTGCTCGGTCTGTTGATCAACGCCCTGATGCGGCCTTTACGCCAAATGGGCCTGGCCATGCAATCGATTGCCGATGGCGAAGGCGATCTGACCCAACGCCTGCAGAGCCTGTCCCAGGACGAGTTTGGCGTAATGGCCGGCGGGTTCAACCGCTTCGTCGAACGCATTCAGCACTCGATACGCGAAGTGCTGACGTCCAGCAGCCAACTCACCCAATTGGCCGCGCAGGTCAGCCAGGCATCGCACTCGTCGCTGAAAAGCTCCGACACCCAGGCGGCATTGACCCACAACATCGCCACAGCCATCAACGAGCTGGGCGCCGCCGCCCAGGAGATCGCCCGAAGCGCCGCCCATGCGTCAAACCGCGCCTCGGATACCAAGAACCAGACCCAGGAAGGCCAGCAGGTGGTAGAGCGCAGCATCAGCGCCATGACCCAGCTCTCATCACAAGTGATCAATACCCGCCAGGACATCGAAAGCCTGAATGAGAAGACGCTGAAAATCGGCCGGATCCTGGACGTGATCAAGGGCATTTCCGACCAGACCAACCTGCTGGCCCTGAATGCCGCTATCGAGGCCGCCCGTGCCGGAGACGCCGGACGTGGCTTTGCGGTGGTCTCGGACGAAGTGCGCACCCTCGCCCATCGCACCCAACAATCGGCGCAGGAAATTCACAACATGATCGAGGAGTTGCAAGCCGGTGCCGGCAGCGCCGTCAACGCCATGCTGGAAAGCCAGCGCCACAGCGACACCAACGTCAGTACCGCCAGGCTTGCCGGTGAAAGGCTCAATCAGGTGCTGCAGGGCATTGGCGAGATCGACGAGATCAACCTATCCATGGCCACCGCCACTGAAGAACAAACCTGCGTAGTGGACAATCTGGATCGCGACATCAGTCACATCAATGACCTGAACCAGAAAACCGTCGGCAATCTGCAATCCACTTTGCAGGCGTGCAATGAACTGGAAAAACAGTCGATCCGCCTGCAGCAGTTGGTCAACACCTTCAAGATCTGAAGGTGTTCAGGTCTGATCCTACGAAATAAAGTCTGTCGGATCGAGCCCAGCAAATTCATGGGGTAGCAGGGGGACGAATCAGAAATAAAGTCTGTCGCCCCCCCCATTTTCAACGCTTTGCCGTGCGACCTACTGAATAAAGTCTGTCGGAAACCAGGCCGAGGCCACCCAGGACACCAACGGCCGTGCTATCCAAAGCGCTGAATTGTCGATTTAGACGCCTCGCGGCGGATATCACCGAAAGTTCAAATGCGCTGCGACAGACTTTATCTTGCAGTATCTGCCCACAATGACCCCACCAAATAAAAACTGTCGCATCGATTCCAACAATACGGCAGATAGCCGGTGGGCACACAGAAATAAAAACTGTCGCAATACCGACTTCCGAGGGTTTTGCGACATGGTCCACTAAATAAAAACTGTCGCTAACCTATAACTTATTAATATACAAAGCTTTGATATATAAAATAATGGCCGACGGGGCCTGCGTAATCACCATAGTGCTTCAGTGGTCGGAAGTCCCTCAAACCGTAGGGCGCCCAACTCAGAAAACTGACCGACCAGGCTGCAAGTTTACTACTCCCGCAAGCACACGCGCGTTCCATTGCTAAAGCCATCACGATCCGATGGGATTCGAGTCGGTCATCTCTACTCAGGGGCCTTCTCTTAAAGCATCGCATTCGAGAGTCGAACCGGCCACATCGCAGCCCCCCTGTCGGGACTGGATTGCTCAATTATTTGATGTATGCCAAAGGCTGGCTGGAATCTACAGCCATGCCTCGGCGTCAATTCCTACGACCTAAAGAATACACAACCTCCCTACTTCTTCCGTCCGCGCGGCTTACCTAACATTCCGTCAGGGCGCAGCCGCTGGCCATCAATAATGCCGTAAGCATCCTCTAGAGCACGCATTGCTGTCATAAGACTCCCGCGTAACGCCTCTTTACGCTCAGCAGCCTCAGATGCTTCCTGAGCCCTTTGCGAGGAAGCTTTCCGTTTAGCAACGTTGGCAAAGCAGCCCACCACCATAGGTGCAAGTTCAACGTCAATCAGCCATGGCGAGCGCGTACGAAACGGAAGAGGCGCATTCCGTCGCCGATTAAGGAGAATCCTGAGCTCATCAATTGAAATGTCCGAGGTTACATCAACATTTGATTGAAGCCCTTGTCTCAACACAGCCCATCCAAATCCATTGAAATTTCGAAGCGCAGACTCTCTACCTAGCATCACCACAAATGCGCTGTATGCCGTCATAACCAATCCCGTGGGATCGATACTCCGTGCAAGATCTACGAATTCAAATGAACCTGGTTCTATCAAGCTAATTAGAAACCCCTTCTCTAGAGGACTGCAAGCGCTGTCGGCGGAACTCGTAAGTACATCCATTATTAGATCATATCTTTTCTCGCGACTGCTGATGGCTCTTAATTCACGAGTTATCTGAGGAATTGAGCTTTTGAGGAGATCACGTTGGCCCCAGTCTTTCTGAGACTCTAGCTGTCGGCGCTGATTGAAAACTGACCCACCGGGGATGCGGCGGAAATCTTGGACTACCTGGAGGTAGTTCATGTATTCATACGAAGACCGTATCCGAGCGGTCAAGCTCTACATCAAACTGGGCA